>JASHTY010000317.1 GCA_030040315.1 Terriglobia bacterium
GTAAGCTGGCGAATCTCACTGGTAATGGCGCGGATGTGGCGCACCGCCTCGACAATATTCCCCGAGCCTGCCTCGCCCTTGGTGCGAATCATCGCCGCGCCTTCGCCGATGCGGCGCAGCGCCTCGCCCAGGTTGCGCGCGCCGCACACAAACGGCACCTTGTAATTCCACTTGCTGATGTGGTGCTCCTCATCGGCGGGCGTCAGCACTTCGCTTTCATCGATGTAGTCCACGCCCACGGCCTCCAGCACCTGCGCCTCGGCAAAATGGCCGATGCGCGCTTTGGCCATCACTGGAATAGTCACAGCGGCCATAATCTCCTTGATGATCTTGATGGAGGCCATGCGTGCAACTCCGCCCTCCTTGCGAATGTCCGCGGGCACGCGCTCGAGCGCCATCACGGCGGCAGCGCCTGCGTCCTCCGCGATCCGGGCCTGCTCCGCCGTGGTGACGTCCATAATGACGCCGCCCTTCAGCATCTCCGCCAGCCCCACTTTCAATTTCATCGGTTGATCGTATCCCCACATGGTATTGCTCCTTTTCAGATAGATGTCTTATGGGCCGCGGCACGCCGTCGCAGCGCCTCCGGCCGAAGTTTCAAGTCCTGTTCCGCACCCAATCGGGCAACCAGTTCCGGAAGCGCTTGAACATCCGCGAGAGAAGTGCGGAAGTTCACAATGCAGGCGCGCAGCACGAACGTCCCACTGACCACGGCGTTCGTCAAAAACGCCTGACCGCTCTTTTGCAACGCCGCCAGTACGGCCTTATTGAGTTCATCCAGATATTCCTCAACCTTCGCATCTCCCGGGGTAAGGTCACGCGGGACGTAACGGAAAGTCGCGATGCTCAAACCCTGCCGGAAGGCTTGCAATTCCGAATGGGCAGAGACAAGCTCAAACAGCGCCTCCGCCAGGCGAATGTCATCGCCAATCATTTTGGCGTATCCTGCGCGCCCCACCTGCCGAATGGCCAGCCAGATCTTCAGCGCCCGAAAGCTGCGGGAGTTTTCCGGGCCATACTCAAAGTAGTTGACCGCCTGCTCAGCGTCCTGCAAAAGCTGGTAATACGGCGGCCGCTGCTGTGTGAAGGCATCGTGCAAGGCGTTCCGGTCGCGCACCAGAGCACAGCCCGCATCCAGCGGCGCGTAGAGCCACTTGTGCGGGTCGACGGCCACGGAATCCGCCAGACCAATTCCGCGCAAATCCGCCGGCGCATTCGGCGCCACGGCAGCAAATCCTCCATAAGCCCCGTCCACGTGAAACCAGAGGTTATGCTCGCGCGCAATGGCGGCAATTTCCGGCAGCGGGTCAACCGCACCGGTGCTCACCGTCCCTGCCGTGCCAATCACCATGAAGGGCAAGTCACCACGGGCGCGATCGGCGGAAATCTTATCGCGTAATTCCCCAGTGTTGATTCGCTGATTGGGGCCCGCCGGAATCCAGTTGATGGAATCGAGCCCCAGGCCGAACATGTCGACCGCCTTGTGAAGCCACGTGTGTGTTTCCACCGAGGCATAAATCCGCAGCCGCCGTGAACCCTCACCTGCAAGGCCGTGCTTGCGCGCGTCCCAGGGAACCCGTCCATTGCGGGCGGCCAAAAACGCGACCATGTTGGCCATATTTCCGCCCGTCACCAGGATTCCACCCGCGTCGCGAGGGTAACCGATCATCTCCGTTATCCAGCGGATAGTCTGCGCCTCAATCTCACTCGCCACCGGCGATAGAATCCACCCTCCCACATTGGGGTTGATGGCGGAAGCGAGCATTTCACCCAGGATTCCAACCGGGGCGGGAGGCGAAGTGATGAAGCCCCAGAAGCGCGGATGCCCGTTGAACAGGGAATGATCCACCAGCAGCTTGGCAGCATCTTGCAATAAAGTTTCGGCGGATGTCCCATGCTCGGGCAGCGGCGAATCTCCAAGCAGCGCACGAATCTGCAGCGGCGATTCGGCGGGACTGAGGGGCCGGCTCGGCAACGAACCCAGCAGATCCGCCACATCATCAACCAGGCGATGCCCCAGCGAGCGAAATTCTTCCGGAGTCATCTCCAGAGGCGCATTGCGCGGCCCTGCGAGCGAATTGGATTTCACGGGTTCCATGCCTTCACCTTGGCTGTCAGCGTTGAAAGTTAAACCAGTGCCACACCCGCGGCCGCCATTGCTCCCGGCTTTCCCTTTTTCGCACGGCGCATTTCCATCCTGAGCAAATCGCCCAAAATGGCCGCGCCCTTCTCAATTTTATCATCGGGCAGAGCCGTGTAGCACAGGCGCAAGGCGTTATGGCGCGGATTCTGAAAATAGAAGTAACGCGCCGGGGCGAAGGTCATGCGCCGCTCGCGGGCTTTAACCAGAAGTTCTTCAGCATCCATGAACGCAGGCAACTCCACCCATACCGACATCCCGCCTTCGGGATAGAAGACCCGGACGTCCGGAGGGAAATGGCGCTCCAAGGCACGCCGCAGCACGTCCTGCTTTTGTGCGTAGACCCTGCACGTTTTGCGAATCCACTTGTCCAGCCACCCGCGCGCGCCCAATTCCTGCACCACCGCCTGGCCCAGCACGTTGGTATGGAGGTCGGCGCGCTGCTTGGCCCATTGCAGTCGTTCGATGACCGGGCGCGATGCCACGATCCAGCCGACGCGCAGACCGGGAAAACCCACCTTTGAAAAACTGTTCAAATGGATCACCAGACCCGCCGTATCGAGGGCTTTGAGAGGAGGAATCTGCCGGCCGCGGCACCGTAATGCGCCATAGACATCGTCCTCTACAATGGGGACCTGGAATCGTTGCGCGATTTTCAGAAGGCGCTGCCGCGCTGCGAGCGGCATGGTGAAGCCCGTGGGATTTTGAAATGACGGGCTGCAAAAAATCAGCTTCACGCGGTTTTGTTCCAGCAGCGATTCGAGCGCGTCAAGATCCATCCCCTCGGGAGTAACGGGAACACCCATCAGCCGCATGCCGGGCGACTCAAAAACGTTCCACAAGCCGGTATAAGTGGGGTTCTCGCAAACCACCGTTTCGCCAGGGGAGACCAGCGCGCGCCGCAGCAGGTCGAGTGACTGCTGGCAGCCGTGGGTCACCAGCAGTTCGTCCAATTCTACCGGAATTCCATCACGGCGCAGGCGGGTTTGCAGATAGGCCTTCAAAGGCTGATAGCCGCCCGTGGAGCCGTACTGCACCAGACGGCCTCCCTCGCGGCGCAGAACGGCATCCGCGGCGCGGCGGATCAGGTCGGGCGAAGTCAGCTCTTCCGAGCCGTGCGCAGCGGCGAAGGAGATCACGCCCTCTTCGGCGGAGCTTGCCATCAGGCGCCCCAGCGAATCGTCACGAACCTCCTTGGGGAAAAAACTCGCCCAGAAAATATCCTGTGTCGGACGCCCGGGTGCCTTGCGGGGAGTGCGCATCGTCTCTGCCAGAGGCGTCACGAAGGTTCCCCGCCCCACGGTTCCCTGAATCAGCCCCTCGGATTCCAGGTCGGCGTAGGCGTTACCCACCGTGGTGCGATGAACGCCCAATTGGTGGGCCAATTCACGACTCGGTTCGAGACGGTCACCGCACTTCAGGCCGCCGTTCATGATCCGCCCCCGAATCTGGTCGCGAATCTGCACGTAAAGGGGCTTGCGCAAGTTTGCGTCAAGTGTAACGAGCATGGCGTCTCAACTCCTCTGGCCTGTATACCGGTCCAATTTAGACGAGAATGAGCCTGCTGTAAAGAGCCAATCCGGCCAATATGCGCTCGGTCCATTTTGGGCGATTGGCAAGAACGTGACAACCGTGAATAGGCCAACGCATATTAAGATTCTTACTAAGGGAGAGAGTCAAGATTCGGCAGGAGTATACTTGGCTAACCACACTCTTGCGCTTATTGTTTCAAAGTAGCGTCACTGTGAAGGACTGCGTAGCGCATG
>JASHTY010000318.1 GCA_030040315.1 Terriglobia bacterium
GTCATCACAGCGCTCGATTCCAACTTGATGATCGCTCCCAACTACTGGGTTGACCGCCAGACAGGGAATGACTACTTCCTGACCGTGCAGTATTTCGAGAACGGCCCGGCGGCGATCCACAATCCGATGGATCTGAAAAATATCCCGCTGCGCGCACCAGGACTGAAGGAACCCACCACGCTGGACAACGTCGTGAAGCTCACCCAGATACAAACGCCCACGGAAGTTGACCATTACCAGATTCAACGCATCTCCGACGTTTATGTCACGCCGAAGGGCGAGGACCTGGGGAAACTCACCTCCGCCATCCGCGACGTACTTAAGCAAGCGAATATCCCCGCAAACGTCAGGGTTGACCTGCGGGGAATGGTGAACGGCATGGAAGCTTCCTTCAAGAGCTTCGCGTTCGGCTTCCTCCTTTCGTTTGCTCTGTTGTATCTGATCCTGGTTGCGCAGTTTCGCTCGTTCATTGATCCCTTTCTGATCATGCTGGCAATCCCCATGGGATTCATTGGCGTGCTCATCATCCTGCCGCTTACCAACAGCACCCTGAACGTCATGTCTTTAATGGGAGTACTGATGCTGATTGGGATTGCGGACTCGAACAGCATCTTGATCGTGGACTTCGCGCACAACCTCGAAACGCAAGGGCTCTCACCGGTTGATGCCGTCATCCAGGCCTGCCGGGTCCGCCTGCGCCCCATCCTGATGACCTCTCTCGCCACGATTATCGGAATGGTGCCGATGGCACTGAAACTGGGGACCGGTGCCGAACAATACACACCGATGGCGCGCGCTATTATTGGGGGATTGACCTCCTCCGTCATCTTGACCGTCTTCATCGTTCCTGCGGTTTATGTGCTTGTATATGGCCGGAAACTAAGAGGCGTCGAAACCAAGGAGGCAGTGGAATGAGACATTTTCAAATCCGGCGCGGACTCCTGATCTTCATATCCGCAGGCCTGCTGATCTCGGCCGCCGGTGGACCGATGCACGGCCAGACTCCCCAATCGACCACGCTCACCCTGAAGGACGCGGAGGCGATGGCTCTGCGCAACCACCCCCTGGTTCAAGCCGCGACGCTGACCGCCCAGGCCGAGGAGCAAGTCAGCCGCGAAGCAAAGTCAGCTTACTACCCAACCGCCAGCGCCAACTTGACAGCGGCGGGGGGGCTCCCCAACGATAACTCTTATGTCGCAGCCGGGGTCCTGAGCACCTCGCGAGTTCTGAACCGGCAGGCGGATGGCTTGCAGGTCAATCAGCTCGTTACCGATTTCGGGCGAACCTCCAATCTGGTGGCCTCAACGAAGCTGGGGGCGCGCGCCGCATCACAAAGCGCCGAGCAGACACAACAGGACGTGCTGCTATCCGTCAATCGCGCCTATTACGGCGTGCTGAGGGCACAGGCGCTCCTTCAGGTCGCGCTAGAAACGGTGAAAGCCCGGCAGGTATTGACCGACCAGATTACGACGCTGGAAAAAAACCAGCTTAAATCCGCCCTGGATGTCGCCTTCGCCCAAGTGGACTTGGCCAAAGCGAAGTTGCAATTGGTGCAAGCACAAAATGGAGAGAAAGCGGCATACGCGGAACTCGCCAACACTCTGGGCATGGCCACTCCTCAGCCTTATGTGCTGGTGGACGAGCCGCTGCCCCCGCCGCCTCCAGACGACCCCACTGACCTGGTCGCCCAGGCGTTGGTGAATCGTCCGGACCTGGCCAGCTCGCGGTTCACCTATGAGTCTGCCCAGAAATTCGCGCGCGCCGAACGCGATCTGTGGATGCCCACCGTCAGCGCCGTCGGCGCTGCAGGTTTGGTCCCCGCGTACCAAGCTCCGCTCATGGACCACTACGAGGCGGCAGGCGTCAATGTTAACATTCCCATTTTTAACGGGTTTCTCTTCTCCGCGCGCCACCAGGAAGCCAGCCTGCGCGCCAAAGCCGCCGACCAGGACATGCGCGACCTTGCTGACCGAATCGCCCGCGACGTTCGAGTCGCCTGGGCCAACGCGGTGACGTCTTACCAGAATCTCGACGTCACCGCTCAATTGCTGAATCAGGCCACTCTGGCGCTCAACCTCTCTCAAGGCCGCTACAAACTCAGCCTCGCATCAATTGTCGAGCTATCGGAGTCGCAATTGAACCTGACCCAGGCGCAGATCGACAACACCAACGCCAAATATGATTTCCAAATTGAGCAGGCAATCGTGACGTACGAGACAGGGCAGTTGCGCTAAGAGAGCCAATGGCGCGAAAGGCAGGCTTCCGCTCCTGGCCTGTGCCAGCGATGCCTCCTCTCAAACCCATTTTCACCTGCATTATGTACAGTTTAAAACGTTGTTAGAACTCAAATCCGCGCCGTGATATACTCTTGCCTCGATGGGACCCTCGGTTCCAGAGCACCATGAAAAGTTGCCCTGACTGCACAGCTACATATCCGGACGATTATGCCATATGCCCAAAAGATGGGGCACCGCTGCACGAAACCGCCTTGTGGCAGATCGGCACGGTGGTGAAAGGCAAGTACCGCATTCAGGCCCGCCTGGGCGAGGGCGGCATGGCGGTCGTTTATAAAGCCCACCACGAACTGCTCGATGAACTCCGCGCTCTGAAGGTTATCAGGCCGGACCTTGCCCGCGATTCCGAATTTATGGGCCGCTTCAGGAATGAAGCAATCATGGCCCGCAAGCTTAATCACCCCAATGCCGTACGTGTGGATGACCTGGATATTGCCGAAGACGGTCTTCCCTTCATCGCCATGGAACTGGTTGTGGGCGACACGCTGAAGACCCTGGTTCAGCGCGTCGGAGCGCTGCCCGTCTCGCTGGTGCTGGACATCACGCTGCACGTGTGCGAGGCCCTGGATGCCGCGCACAAGCTCGGCCTGATACACCGCGACATCAAGCCGGACAACATTGTCCTGATCGCGCAGCGCGAGGGCCCGCCGACCGCAAAAATTCTGGACTTCGGAATTTCCCGTCTGCGCCAGGAGACCTCCGGATCGAAAGGGCTGACGCAAACGGGCATGGTAATCGGTACGCCGGAGTACATGTCGCCCGAGCAGGTAATGGGGAAAAAAGGGACGGATATCGACGGCCGTTCCGATCTTTACTCGCTCGGAATCGTCATGTACCGCATGCTTACCGGCGAGCTGCCCTTTACAGGTGAAACAACGGTTGAAATGTTCCTGCAACATCTCCACACGCCCGCCCAAGCGCCGCACACCATGAAGCCGGAACTGGCCATCCCGGAAAGCGTCTCCGCAATTGTTATGAAGGCGATGGACAAAGATCGTGAGAAACGATTCGCCACGGGGGCGGAAATGGCTGCCGCCATCAAGAAGGCGCGCGGCAGCACCACGCTTTCAACAAAGAAAATAGATTGGGAAGGGTTGAGTACGGCCACTGCGACATTTGGCGCGGAAAAGGATACTCCCGGATCGCCGGCAGTTCGCAGCCCCGCGCCATCCGCGCGCCCCGTGGCATCGCCCGGCACGGGCCCCGTCGGCCCAACCATCGAAAAATCGGCTTATCGTCAGCCCGCGCGCAGGGGACGTGGTCAGGATCAATTTCCTTTGGGCAAAGTATTGAAGCTGGCGATTGTGGTCGTCGTTGTGGCAGGCGCCCTGGCGGGTTGGAAGTATTACCAGAGTTGGCGCGCAAACAGACCGCAGATCAGCGAGCCTGCTGGAATCACCGAACCCGCCAACCCTCCTGAAACTTCTCACCCCAGCGAACAGCCGTCCGAGCCTCCACGGTCAAACCCGGCCCCGGCGGCCAATGGAGTCCAACGCCCCGGCCAACGAACTGATCTTACCGATGCGGAGAAAGCCAAGATCACTGAACTGAACAACATGGGCGCAGAGTATTATCGCGAAGGGGGCTGCGATAAAGCTCTGCCTCCGTATCAAAAGGTGCTGGATATCGACCCTGGAAATCCCACGGCCTATAATGCCGTAAGGAACTGCATGCTCAAGGCGACGCGCGGTGAAAACCTGCTTCCCCAACCCACTATTCCAGTCACCCCTCCACCGCAGGATTCTTCGCCGCCTCCGAATCCTTAGACGATTTCCATTTCTGGTGTAATCGAGTAATTCAAGAGGCAGGGGAGGGCGCGGCTGGCGCTGCTGCCGGCGCGGCCTGCTTCTCTCGCGCCATGGCGGCTTCCAACAAACGCGGAAAATCATTGCTCAGAATTCGCGTGCAATTCCGGCATCTCCAATTCGAGTCCTGCGGGTCAAGGTAATTGAAGTTGACGCAACCGCACGAGCACACCACCTGGAGTCCCGTGCTCCGCCCATGGA
>JASHTY010000319.1 GCA_030040315.1 Terriglobia bacterium
CGAACGCGAACGCGCCCAGGCGCAGGAACAGGTGGCCGAACGCGAGCGCGAACGCGCCGAAGCTGAAACCCAGGTCGCCCGGCTGGAGCAGGACCGCTCGCGGCGGCGCCTGGCCCAGATGCTTGAACTTGCGGACAGTTCCCTCTTCGACGTCCACAAAGCTATTGAGAAACTTCCTGGCGCCACGGAAGCGCGTCGGCAAATCGTGACGACCACCCTCCGCTTTCTGGAAAACCTCTCAAAGGACGCCGGCCAGGATGACCGATTGCGCTTCATGCTGAGCGCATCCTATTTCAAAGTCGCTAACGTGTTGGGTTACCCGCTTCAGCCCAACCTGGGTGATACGAAGGGCGCACTCGAAAATTACGCAAAAGCCGAGGATTTGATCGAGCCCCTTCTGGCAAAAGATCCGGACCGCGCGGAGTACGTAATGCAGCAGGTGGAAATCAAGACCAATTGGGGAACCGTACTATGGCGGGTGGGATCGACCCCGAGCGCCGTAAAAACAGCGGAAAGCGCCGTGCCCGCGGCGCAGCGGTTGCAACGCCTGTGTCCCCTGGACCCGCAATGCTACATTGCTCAGGCAGACGTCTACTCGGCGCTGGTGGATACGCTGGTTTCCGTGGATTCCGCGGCCGCGCTGAACTACGCACAATTACAAACTCAGGCAATGGAGCGCGGTTTTGAGCACTTTCCGGGCAATCGTGACATTCAGATTGAGCTTGGCACCGCGTACAGCATGCAGGCAAGGGTGTTGAACACTCGGGGCGACCGCCAGGCGGCTGTGGAGCGTTACCGGCGCGCCGTGACGCTGCGGGAAAACGCGCTGGCGCAAAACCCCTCCGACGCAGTCACGCGCCGCAGCCTGATGATTACCTACGGCAACCTGGGAGGCGCGCTGGGGAACCCGCTCTATCCGAATCTCGGCGACACGGCAGGTGCGCAGATTTACTATAGCAAGGCGCTCGCCATCGCGCGCGACCTCGCCAATGCCGATCCGAGCGATCAACTTGCACAACACGATCTTGCCAGCGCCCTGCTTTACAGGTCAATCCTCAACCCTCCCAGGGAGGATTGGCCGGAATCGCTGGCGAACCTTCAGGAAGCAGACGGCATTCTTCAGAAATTAGTGGCGGCTGACCCGCTTTCCGTGCCCAGGCTTCGAACGCTGGCGATTGTGGAGGAATTCGAAGGCCGGCGACTGGATGCGCTGGACAAAGGCGATCAGGCGCTCGCCATGGCCCGCCGATCCACCGCCACGGCAGACAAAGCGCTGGCCCGAAGCTCCTCAGACATCAGTGTCGTGATGCAGGCACTGACCAGCGAGGAATTGACGGCGGAGATTCTCGCCCATCAAGGACATCGGGACGAAGCGCTTGCGTTGGCACGAAGGTCCATCGAGCGGGCTGAGGGGGCATCGACGTCCAATTCCGAGTTGGATCGCCATGTGGAGGGAATCGCCCGCGCATACCAGACTCTCGCCGGCATTCAGGCGAGTTTCGGGAATTGGAGCGACGCGCGTGGCGCCGCTCAGCGTGCCGTGGATGGATGGAAACAAATGATCGCCATGGGCAGCCGCCGCGTTGACAATTCCAAGGTGGCGGGCGCCGAATCGCTTCTTCAGACCTGCAACGAGCATTTACACTAAGAAAACTCTCAATCCGCGCAAATTTTCCCCGCATTTTCCGCCTTATAAGGTGAGGACCCGACTAGAGGCCCGGAGCTCATCCTCCAGTTAGCGCGGGCCATTCCCGTCTCGGGACGGAACTGGCCCGCGGTTTTTCCTACTCGCCCGTGCAAAAAAGTGTGCACCATGCGTGGCAGAAAGGCGCGACAGTAAATATGGAAGCTGTGATGGAAGTGAATCCGGTCAAGTCGCAACCAATGCTCAGGCAGGACTACGGGTTGACCGACCGGGAACGCCAGGTCGTCGCCCTGGTCGCCGCGGGATACAAGAACAAAGACATTGCCAAGCGGCTCGGTATCAGCGGGAATACCACCAAACATCACATCTACAACATTTTCGACAAGCTCGGGGTCTTCAACCGCCTGGAACTTCTACTTTTTGCCATCAATAAGGGATTGAACGACCCGGACGTCTTCTGATTGCCTTTCCGCCGGCCACCCCTCACACCACTTGGTTCTTTACAAAAGCCAGAGTCTCATCATAAATCTTGGCTCGTGCGTCCGCAGCCACTCCAGATAACACGTGCCCGCCGCCGGGAACGGAAATAAATTTGTGTGGAACTTTGAAATGGGCAAGCGCTTTGTCCATGGCGTCGGATTCTTCGTAAGGCACGTCGGTGTCCGCAGTTCCGTGAATCAGTACCGTGGGGGGATATTTTGCCGTGATGTTTTTCACCGGGCAGTAAGGATCAAACCACTTGGGCTCGGTGTCCGGATGGTGTCCCGTTACCTCCAGCGGCCAGATGCCGTTCTGGCGGCAGTAGAGATAAAACTTTCCACGCGATCCGGGGCCTTCGGAAACGCACGTGGTGCCGACAGATGCGTCCGCCTCGGCCTTCGAAACGCGGGTTTGCTGCAGGTAATACGCATCCGGGCGGCTGTACCATGGACCCACAATGTCACCGTAACCGGAAAGTGAAATCAGCGCCTTGGGGAGCGGCTTGACGCAGAAGCCGGTCATCAAAGTCAGGTAACCTCCCGCCGAGCCTCCCGCCACGATGGTCTTCGATGGATCGATGTTTAACAGGTGCGGGCCCTGCTTGTGAATCCAGCGGAAAGCATCCTGCACGTCTTCAACGATCGCGGGCAATTTGGTTTCGGGCGCCAGTCGATAATCGATGGAGATCAGCACATGATCGTTCTGGGGATTCAGCCACTTCATGGGACCCTTGCGCGAGCCGATAATCAGCGCGCCGCCGTGAATGTTCACGATCACCGGCTTGCGTACGTTCGGGTCGGAACCGTAGGCATCCAGCTTGATGTCGCAGCCGCCGGCGGTTTTGTAGGTAAAGGTCCTGGGCTGCGGTGGCTCATCGCCCGTCATCCAGCGCGGGGCCAAAAACGAAGCCGCCCCGACTGCAAGAGACCTTAGGAAATCGTGTCGGATCATTCAGGCTTCCCCTGTAAGCGCGGCAATTCTACCTTGTGTGCTCAATTGCTGAATCACGAAATTTGAAACAGTCACGAGTATAATCTCGTGCAGGGTACAGAGGTCGGCTGGCGCAGAGACGCATTTCAGTCTCTGCGTCTGACATTGCACCCCTTTCAGAATCGCAGACCCCGTACCCCAGGAGTCTGCGCCAGCCGCGGGGAAGGACATGGGAGTAGCAGAATGAGACAACTCAACCGA
>JASHTY010000041.1 GCA_030040315.1 Terriglobia bacterium
TTTCCAGAAGTCTCGCCGCGCTACGGCGAAATCACCTATGTCTCCGACCTCGAATCGATCGATCGGGAAGCTGATCTGGTATTGGAAGGCATTGCCGAAGATATGGCCGCCAAAGCCGCCTTGGGGAGGTCGCTAGCTGGGGCGGCGAGTCGCGGCGCAATCTTCTGCAGCAGCACATCAGGCCTGAGCATTTCGGAAATGGGGAAGCTGTCCGGTTTTCCCGAGCAGGTTATCGGCACTCACTTCTGGAACCCGCCCCACCTGATGCCCTTGGTGGAAGTTGTCGTGGGGTCGGGTACGGCGGAAACCACCGCGCAGACCACGATCGAGTTCTGCCGCAGTATCGGCAAGTTGCCGGTACGTGTGAACATTGACGCGCCGGGCTTCATTGGTAATCGCATGTTGCACGCGATGTGGCGTGAAGCAGTCGAAATCGTGGAGCGAGGCATCGCTTCTGCTGAGGACGTTGACACGGTGGCCAAGATGACGTTTGGGCTCCGTCTGCCCGCTGTTGGACCACTGGAGAACATGGACCTCGTCGGGCTCGATCTGGTCCAGACCATTCACCGTTATCTGCTCGCGGACCTGGCCGCGAATCGCGGCCCCGGCCGGTTGCTGGATGACCTGGTCCAGACGGGTCAACTGGGAATGAAGACTCACTCCGGCTTCTATGATTGGGCGAAGCGTGACCCCGCGGCTCTAATTGAGGAACGCGATCGCCAGATTGCTCGCGAATTAAAGAGAAAATCGCAAAGGAAGGAGCATCCGTGAGCGTCAGGACGCTGCGGCACTCTGAAAGGCTTCGGGATTAGCGACGAATTCAGGCCGCTCACCCTTTAGAATTAACAGCACCTGGCGAGCCACCAACTGGGCCATCCTTTCGAGGGCAGCGCCCGTGGAGCTGGAAATGTGGGGTGTAAACAATGTTCGCGGCGCCGCAAGAATGGGGTGATCAATGGGCGGCGGCTCCGTCTCGAATACGTCCAAAGCCGCGCCGTACAAATGTCCCCGGCTGAGAGCCTCCGAAAGCGCAACCGTGTCGACAACTGATCCCCGCGCCGTGTTCACGAGCATGGCCGACGGCCGCATATAACCAAGCGTTTCCGCATTGACCAAATGATGTGTTTCCGGTGTGGCGGGAACGTGCAGCGACACCACGTCCGATTGTTCCAGAAGCTCGCGGAGTGATCCAACTAAAGTGATTGGCAACCTTCCGGCTTGCGACGAATGGTAAGGATCATAGGCGAGCACCTGCATATTGAATCCGTTGTGGCAGATCTCCGCGACCCTTGTGCCAATCACGCCTAATCCGATGATTCCAAGTGTCTTCCCGGAAAGCTCGATGCCGGTGATGGAACGGCGATCATCGAACCGAGCTTCCCGAACCAGCCGGTCGGCCACCACCGACTGTCGCGCCAAAGCCAGCATCAGTTGCACCGCATGCTCCGCCACCGCGTTCGCCATGGTCAGCGCGCTGGGTGTGAACACGACCGGAATTCCGAGCCTTGTCGCGGCGGTCAGGTCAACATTGTCAACCCCAACACCATGCTTGCCGATGACCTTCAGTTTCGGCGCCGCTGCCAGCACCGCCTCCGTCACATTGAACAGCCGCACAATTATCGCATCAGCAATGGCCAGATCATGGTCGCCCGGAAGTTGGCCCTCCCGCCAGGGGGCGCAAATCTCACACTCTGCGCTGAGCGTTTGCAGGCCCACCTCCGCAATGCGCTCGGTAATCAATACGATCGGCTTGTCCGCTATCACGAATTTCACTCCACTTTCGCCCAGTCCCGGACGGTATTCTTGGCAGGCGATGCCGAGACACCCGTCAAACCGCCCGCGACGATCAGGTTCTGGCCCGTCATCCATTCGCTTTCCTCTGAGGCAAGAAACAGCACGGCATTGGCGACATCCCTGGGCTTTCCCCAGCGTCCCAGGGGAATCGAAGCGCGCACCCTTTCGACCATGGCCTCCCGAGTAATCCCCAAAGTCGCTGCGCGCTGCGGCATGACCGTATCGTGGAATTCAGTGGGAACCGGGCCGGGGCTGACGGCGTTGACGTTCACTCCAAACGGCGCCAGCTCAATAGCCAGCGTTTGAGTCAGGCTCACCACACCGGCTTTCGCCACGTTGTAGGATACGCACAAAGCCGCAGGGCCCGTGGCATTGAGTGATGCAATGTTGATGATCTTGCCGGATTCCTGCTGAGCCATTACGGAACCCACCTCGCGGCAACAGAGGAACACTCCCATAAGATTGACGCTGAGAACTCTGTTCCACTCTTCCACGCTCAGGTGAATCACCGGAACGATATTGGGCGGCACGCCAGCGGAATTTACCAAGATGTCGATGCCTCGGTGCTGGGCTTTGACGATTTTCACCAAGGCGCTCACTGACTCCTCGCTGGTTACATCCACTTCAGCCGCGCTACAGCGGTGGCCGGCGGCGCGCAGCTTCTCGGCCGACTCCTCGGCACGCTTTTTGCGGATGTCGGCGATAATCACGTGCGCGCCGGCGCCGGCCAGCGTCTCGGAGATGCCCAAGCCGATGCTTTGGGCTCCTCCGGTAACTACAGCGACTTTTCCCGTCAGGTTTGACATAGGGTGTGTCTCCAGAAACCACGATATCGCTGGCTGGCGCAGACACGATTTTGGTGTCTGCGATTTGCAAACCCCCCACCTGAACTCGCATTGAGGAAACGCAGACGTTGAAAGGCATGTCTGCGGCAGCCGACCGGGTGTTCAAACCCAAACGCGGGTGGGGAAACGCGCGTACTGCGCTACTTCCCGCCGGCCTGCTGCAACGCCGCGCTAATGTAGGGATAATCGTGCGCGAGGGCGAGTGCCGTCTGGCCTTTCTTGTCTTTCAGGTTGGGATTGGCGCCGGCTTTCAGCAGTTCGGTCACCGTTGAGGGATCGCCGAAATCAATCGTTGCGGCGTACATGAGCGGTGTATAGCCGAAGCGGTCGACGGCATTCACGTCCGCGCCGGCGGCGATCAGCGCCTTCGCGGCCTCTGTCTGGTGCGCCACGACTGCCCAATCCAAGGCCGTCATGCCGTCGGGGTCGGTTTCATGAACATTCGCTCCGCCCTTGATGAGCGCCCTCAGCACTTCCGGATCGCCGAACGTGACGGCGTCGAGCAGGGGACTGGTGGGAAACATTCCGATGAGATCCATCTTCTGGTTCACGTCGGCGTGGTGATTGAGCAAAAGGGCGACATTGTCCCGATCATTCGACATGGCGGCCAGGAAAAGTGGTGAGGCGTCAAACTGGGCACCCTTTCCGGGATTCGCCTCCGCTCCGTGGTCAAGCAACAATCGCACTCCCGGAGCCGAGCCGAAATAAGTTGCAGTCACCATCAGGGCCGTAAAGCCGGATTTGGCTTTCGCTTGCACATCCGCCCCTCGGTCGATGAGCAATTGCATCTTGTCGACGTTTGGCGCGGCCATCATCAGCAGAGTCGTGCCCTCCGGGGTTTTGCTGTTGGGGTCAAGGCCCGCGTCAAGTTGCGCCTTCAGTTCCGCCGCCGTTCCAAATAGCGCAGTTTCCATCCACGGCTTCAGGCCGGTGGGCGTGAGCACGGCGGGAGGTTGCGGGTAAAACGGGTTGGCAGCTTTGGGCAATGCCAGCATCAGCGCCATCGCAGCCCAGCATGCGCCGGCGGTCGAAATGTATTGGTCGTGCCCGTAAGGATAGCCGGACTCAATGTATGGCGGGCTCACGCTGGCGGGCGAGACTTGCCGCGTATGCACGTGCCACGTCCCATCGGCTTCCTGGGTGGAGAGCAGGTATTGCAGCCCCTTTTGCCAGGGCGCGTCCGTGATTGGTACGCTTCCGGCTTCGTTGAGCGCCGCCAAAGCCTCACCGGTGGAATAGGCGTCGGAAGGCATGTGGGGCAACTCACCCCAGCCGCCATCGGACCGCTGCAAGGCCAGCAGTTCCTGCGACGCGCGGCGAATATCGGACGGGTTTGCATTCGCAAAGTGCAGGCCGAAGAGGCGGAATGTGAAGTCTTCGGTGCTGTGTGGCTCGGTGGTTAGCAGCCACTTGCGCGCGCGTGCTGAGCGCTCCTCGGTTTCCTTGGCAAGCTGAGGGGGCATGTACAAATGCATCGCTCGCAATGCCACGGCAGTGGCGGTGAAACGGCTGTAGGACTGCGGCGGGCGGTCATCGCCGGTCGGCCATTGACCATCGGGCCGCTGCCAGGAGGCGATTCGGCGGGCAAATACTGCAGATATCAGATTGGGTTTCACTCCCACCGAATGCGCCGCCACCAGCGTCCAGCCATCCGACGGCGCCGGGTCAATCAGCATGGGGTCCTGCACGGCGTGGTCGACGGAACTCAGGTCTGTGGTGCTCACAAACGCCTTGGCGGCCACCTGACTGGCTGCGGCTTCGTCAACCGGCACTCCGCGCTCGCGCGCCACGTGCTCCATCAGCAAGGGGAGACCGTGGTCGTGGCATGAGAAGCACTGCATCACCTGGGCGAACCCGGATGAACCCTTCTGCACCATCGCCACCGCACGCGTGGCAGCGGAACGAATCTGCTCCTGCGATGCGGCCTGTGCATGCATCACGGGAACCAGCAGGAAAATCAAAAGTGCTCGACGCATGGGCTCTCCTTACGAAAACTGGACTTGAATTGATGGATATTGTGCATCACGAGGACCAAATTCGCAATCCCGCATTGTAGCGCTCCTTCCCGCTGACTGGCACAGACACGATTTTTAGTGGCTGCGTTTTTGCAAACCCTCATCTGAACTCGAGGAATCACGGACATTGAAAGGCATGTCTGCGCCAGCGGGGCGGCGCGCGCCCAATCCCTAACTGATAGCGGGTGGGGACACCTGTGCTACAACGCTGCTAAAATGCCGAAATGCCAACTCACAACGACTGCAACCTTTGGACTTCCTCCGAACACGTTCTGGAATACCTGCGCATTGCGGACGCGCTTCCGCACCGCACGGAGGGGGAAGCGACTTTGCTGGAGTTTCTTCCTCGTGACGCCGCGCGAATTCTGGACGTGGGAAGCGGTGATGGACGACTTCTGGCGCTGGCCAAGGCGGACAGACCGAAGACAGATTTCGTAGCGTTGGATTTTTCGCCCGCCATGCTGGAGGCTCTGCATCGCAAGTTTGACTCGGATGCCCGCGTGAAAATCGTTACCCACGATTTCTCGAACCCGCTGCCGCCTCTGGGGCAATTCGATGCAGTGATTTCGAGTTTTGCCATTCACCATGTTCGGCACGAGCGCAAGCGGAGCCTTTATGGGGAGATTCTCGAGTGTCTTGTGCCGGGCGGTGTATTCCTCAACCTGGAACACGTCTCCTCTCCCACCGAGCAGCTTCATCTACAGTTCCTCACGGCTTTCGGCATTACTCCGGAGAAGGAGGACCCCTCCAATAAGCTACTCGATGTCGAGCAGCAGCTAGTCTGGCTGCGGGAGATTGGCTATGTTGACGTAGACTGCCATTGGAAGTGGCGCGAACTTGCGCTGCTGGCGGGGTTGAAGCGGAATTCGGGCGCCGGCGCGTGAAGAGTTCGCATGATTAAAGGGTTGCATTCGCACGCCGCCATTCAATCGGCAGGTCGGCAATTTCATTTCACAGCCACCACCGGCCCGGCCGCCTCCTCGCGAACTTGCTTCAACGTGGCAATTGGGATTTTGAGGAACATCTCCACAATGTGCGGATCAAACTGCTTCCCGCTGCACCTTTCTATTTCCGCCACCGCCGCTTCAAATCCCGGCGCTTTGCGATAGCTGCGGTCGGAAGTGAGGGCATCCAGGGTATCGGAGATGGTAAAGAGCCGGGAACCGAGGGGAATCTGCGGGCCTTTCAAACCGTCCGGGTAGCCCGACCCGTCGAATTTTTCGTGATGGTGACGAACAATTGAGCTGGCGGGGCGAAGGAATGGAACGCGCTTCAGGATCTCGTCTCCAACGACGGGGTGCTTGCGCATTTCCACCCATTCTTCCTCCGTCAGTTTGGCGGGCTTCAGCAGAATCGCGTCCGCCACGGCAATTTTTCCGATGTCGTGCAGCAATGCGCCTTGTTCCAGGGACGGCATCAGCGCCGGCGGGTAGCCGGCCTTGCGAGCCAGAAAGCGAGTGTAGGCGCGCACGCGATGGGAATGCGCGGAGACTTCATGCTCCCGTGCATCGAGAGCCGCCACCAACGCTTCCAGGGTCATCAGGTAATTGGATTCCAGCTCACTGAGTGCCACTTCGATCTCCCGCGTGCGACGCTGAATACTGGATTCAAGCGAGCCCCGGTAGGCACGGGCCTGCCGCAGCGTCACCACATGATCGAAAGCGCGCGCCACCGAGCGCGTTACTTCCTCCGCCACCAGCGGCTTGACCAGAAAGTCCTGCGCCTGCATGCGCAGCGCGGTGATCACGGTTTCAACCTGAAGGGCTCCGGTTACCAGGATGAACCCCACGTCCCAGCGGCTCTGCTGCGCCATGGAGAGCAGGTCGAGCCCGGAGGCGCCGGGCATCCAAACGTCGCATACAATGATGTCGAAGTCGCCACTCTCAATGGATTCCAGAGCACATGCGGCATCCGCGGCTTCCCCCACGTGGGAGGCTATGGGGCGCAGAGCCTCCTTGAAGAACATGCGCACCGCAGAGTCGTCGTCAACGACCAGGATCTTGGGAAGAGTTCGGGTCAGCATACGCTTTTGGGCGCAAATCTCCTCGCGACTTGATTTGACGGCGAATCAACGGTCTCGGGAGATTTTTTCTCAGATAATTGAATCGGCTGCGGGCAGATATCTCTTTAGAATTCGTGCTTCCCGCGCCGCTGCTTCGTTCGGGACGCCCCTCGGGAGTTAGTTTTGGAGATTTCTAATTTCCCGCAACCAACTGAAAATTTGGCGGCTGAAAACATTTGTTGCCCATCGCTTCAATCCCTTTGTTGAAATTTACTCATCCTTTATCCGCATCCAGCCGAAATAAGATGTGATTAACGAAGCCAAGACCCATGGAGAGGCGCGAGCGCTTCCACGATCAATTAAAACCCGTACCGCTCTTCGTCCCGCGGGGCCGGCGCGGCCGAGAAAAATTCGGCCAGGGAAAGAGGTGACAAGATGCGAGTTCTGATAGCCGAAGATGACAAGCCCGTTGCCAGTTTCGTGCAGAAAGGCTTGGAGGCTGAACAATATGCAGTGGACGTTGCGCAGGACGGCGATGAGGCGCAGTTCATGGTGAGTCAATTCGAGTATGACGTCGCCGTGCTCGATTTAACGCTGCCGCGCGTGGACGGCTTGGATGTGCTCAGGCATATCCGCCACACCAAGCCCGCGCTGCCGGTGTTGATTCTGACCGGGCGCAATCGCGTTGAAGACCGCGTTAAGGGGCTTGACCTGGGCGCGGACGATTACCTGACCAAACCCTTCTCATTTACCGAACTCTCCGCGCGCGTGCGAGCCTTGCTGCGGCGGGCCTCGACGCCCGCGGAAGTCATGCTGCGCGTGAAGGACCTTGAGTTGAACCGTGTGGAGCGCGTCGTGAAGCGCGGCGGCAGTGCCATCGTGCTGACCCCCAAGGAATTTTCCCTGCTCGAGTATCTTATGCGCAACGTGGGCCGCTGCGTTACCCGCGCCATGATCATTGAGCACGTCTGGAATCTTTCCTTCGACACCATGACCAATGTGGTGGACGTGTACATCAACTACTTGCGGAAAAAAGTGGACCAGGGATTCGACCGCAAGCTGATTCAGACGGTGCGCGGCGTAGGCTATCAAATCGGCGGCGAGGCGTGATGGCATGCCCGACGATCTCAGGGTGAAACTTCCGGAGCCGACGGCCGATGCAGGCCCGGATCCATCCAGCATCTCGGGGGGGAATAACGGAAATGCCGCGGAGGCAATGCCGCACGAAGCTGTCAAGCCCCATGTGAATCACATTCCTCCTGAAGAATGCCGTGAATGCCTGGCGGCCATGACCCACCGTCTGGTTCAGCCCTTAACGGCCCTGCGCGGCGGACTTGAATTGGGTCTGCTGGGAAAGCCCTCAGAGCTTGATTACCGCGCTCTGCTCCAGCAATCACTGGAACTCACGGATGCGCTGACCCAGATGGTCGTATCCCTGCGAAATCTTGGAGAATCGGGAGTATCCTCCGGCCCCCTGCAATGCGTGTCCCTCAATGCCTTCGTCCAGCAATCCATGGCGGAAGTTGCGGCGTGGGCGCAGTCGCGGAATGTCTCCCTTCAGTTAATGGCCGAAGAAGCCGTCAAGATTAGCGCCAATCCTGAGCGTCTGAGCGAGGCCCTTCAGGCCCTGTTCGCATGGGTGATTCAGAATGCTTCCTGGCAGAACACTCCCGGGCAGAACTCAGCCGGCGGTGCAACCCTTTCCATTTTTCTGTCCACCTTCGGAGAGCAGGCGCATTTGCTCCTGTCGCCTCCGAAAACGGATGGGCATTACCTTCAGGTCAAAATGCTCGAGGACATTACGATTCCCGGCGTCCTTTTCTCGTACGCCTCGAAGGCCGGCACTCTGGGCTGGGCCATCAATCAACGCCTCGTGGAAGGGCTGGGAGGCAAACTCGAGATTCTGACCGCTGAGGGGGAGGCTGGCCGCATTCGCGTGCGATTCCCACTCGCCCCGCAAGGATGAAGTGGGGATTCCTTCATGAGGTTTTCCTGTGCCGCAGGGGTTGGCTTCTGCGGGGAGCTGCGCTTGGATTGTCGTCAGGAATTGCTATAGAGAAATTTAATTTGGATTTAATCGTTCTCTAAGAGCCTCATGGGACAAATAGAGCTGCGCCAACGAGGAAACCATGACAAATAGTGCCTTCAATCCCCTCAGGAAGAACCCTCGGTCTACGCTAATCGCGAGCCCCGACTCCCTCTTCCGCAAGCACGTCTTGCAGCAACTGGCCGCGCGAAATTGTCTGGCAGTGGAGGCTTGCGGCGGCGCTGAAGCGCTGGCAGTGCTCGAGGAAGGCAAGTGCCAGGCCCTGCTGCTCGATCCCATCCTGCCGGATCTGGACGTCAGTGAGCTTGTGGCCATCGTTAGGGCGCGCCACCCGCAGGTTGAGGTTCACGTGTTGGACGGCGAGTACGGCAAGCCCGGCCTTGGGGGGGATGGAGAGATGCACACCGCTTCAGCGGAGGCTTTTCGCCTGATTCAAAATTCCCGCGAAGCGCGCATTCCAACCGAACTTCCCGACCCTCACAGGTGTGCCGCCCCAAGCGTGCCACCCCCTGCCGACGAGTCCGGCGAAATTGAAGCTCTGCCCGGCATGACGGGCCAAAGCGAGTCATTGCGCCGGGTCTATCGCCTGGTTCGATTGGTGGCGCCGCGGCAAACCGCCGTCCTGCTGACGGGCGAAACCGGGACTGGCAAGGAACTGGTTGCTCGCGCCCTGCACATGCTGAGCCCGCGCCGCGACCGCCCGTTCGTGGTCATTAACTGCGCTGCCCTTCCTGAGCCTCTGATGGAGGCTGAGCTCTTTGGCTACAATCGTGGGGCCTTTACGGGGGCTTTTCAGTCGCGCCTGGGACGGTTTCAGGTGGCGCACGGCGGCACGCTTCTGCTTGATGAGGTGGGCGATCTTCCGCTTTCCATGCAGGCCAAGCTTTTGCGCTTCCTGCAAGAGGGTGAAATCCAGCGGCTGGGCAGTCCGGATACGCTGCGCGTTGACGCTCGCATCATTGCCGCCACCAACGCCAACCTTACACGCATGGTGAAGGAAGGCCGATTCCGCGACGACCTCTATTATCGGCTGGCGGTGTTTCCCATTGAGATCGAACCGCTGCGCTCGCGCCGCGAAGACATTGTTCTTCTGGGTCAGTATTTTCTCAACCGCTTTTCCGAAGAAATGCAGTCATCGATCCGCGCCTTGTCACCCGCGGCCGTGAGGGCACTTGAGCGGCATACGTGGCCGGGGAACGTCCGCGAACTGCGCCAGGTGATCGAGCGGGCCTTGATCCTGGCTGAAGACCATTTAGAGATTCAACCTGAACATCTCACTTGGGATGGCGAGGGTTCGTACTCTGAGAGAAATCTTAGAACCACGGCCTGAAGTTGGCACGATCCGTGCTCTCAAGGCCCATCGCCATGCACACATTGTCGGTTGACCGGCAAGAAAAACTTGCCCCGCAGGCGGACTCTGCTCGCTCAGCGCGGATGGCCCTTGCGGCCGCGTTCGCTTCCTTCACGCAGACGGCTGGAGCGCTAGAGACCACCTACACGAAGCTGCAGGCGGAGGTGGGACGGCTGCGGCATGAGCTCGAGAACAAGAATCGCAGCCTGGCGCAGAGCCTGGAAGAGAACGAGCGGATGCGAAGGTATTTGGCCCGAATCGTCGAAGGCCTGCCCTGCGGCGTGGTGGTCTTCGACGGAGAAATGAATTTGCGCATGATGAATCCCGCGGCAAGACGGTTGCTGAATTCGGGTGGCCAAGAAGCCTCGGTTCCTCCCTTCATGTCGTCTCTGCTGGCAGCCCTTCCTGAGGGTGAGTCAGGGCAGGAAGAGGAATGGGTAGTGCACGACCCTGAGGGCGAGCGGACAGTGGGCGTCAGCCGCGCCACAATTCAGACCCGCGGGGCAAGGGATGAATCCATTCTCATCCTGCGCGACCTTACCGTGGCAAAGCAATTGGAACGCGAGCGGGAAGTCTCGCGGCGCGCTCAGGCATTGGCGGAGGTCGCCACTCTGCTTGCGCATGAAATTCGCAATCCCTTGGGGAGCCTTGAGCTCTTCGCGGGGCTTCTGGCGGATGCGTTATCGAGCCGGGCTGAGCTGCAAGCCTGGATCGGCCAGGTTCAAGCCGGCTTGCGGTCTCTGGCGGCAACCGTGAACAACGTATTGCATTTTCACAGCCAGCCCTCGGCGCAATTCCTCCCCGTGGATCTTCGCCGGCTGGCTGGCGACACGGTGGAGTTCCTGCGGCCGCTGGCACGCCAACGAGAAATTCAGATCGAGTGGCGGGAACGCGGCGAACCTATCGCGATTTTCGCCGACCCTTCGCGCCTTCAGCAGGCGTTTCTGAATCTCGCGCTTAACGCTTTCCGCGCCATGAAGCCGGGAAAGGCACTCACCGTCAGCATTGAGCTGAACGAAGGCAAATTTAATCCCACGGCCGCTGTGGCCTTTGCGGATCAGGGTTGCGGAATTCGCGTCGAGAATCTTGAGAAAATCTTCGAACCGGGATTCACCACACAAGAGGGAAGTCCGGGACTGGGATTGGCAGTAACGCGCAAGGTGGTCGAGCAACATGGTGGAACGATACAAGTGGAGAGCCACGAAGGTAAGGGAACCACCTTCACGCTGATGTTGCCATTGAGCCAACAGCCATTCACAGACCGGCGGCGGGCCGCAGCGGATAAGTGGCACGGCCTTCCAGGCCGTGAACCTGGCCTGGTAGCCCATGCCACAAAAGTCTCGGCTACGAGGGGAGAAGACAGATGAACCAGGTTCTGGTCGTTGACGACGAAGCGGCAATGCGCGCTGCGCTTGAAGCGAATTTCCGCCGGCAGGGTTGGAAGGTTACGACGGCCGGGGGAACCAGCGAGGCGCTCGAACGTTTCCGCCAGGCCCCTTGCCCGCTGGTGGTAACCGACATGCGCATGCCGGATGGCGATGGACTGCGCGTCATGCAAGGGGTGCGCGAACTCGCGCCTGACACGGCCGTAATTTTCCTGACCGCCTTCGCGAATGTACCTGAAGCCGTGCACGCCATGCGCGAGGGTGCGTGCGACTATCTGGTCAAGCCCATTATCTTTGAACACCTCAAGGAAGCGGCAGCGCGCGTGCTCGATTCCCGCCGGCCTGTGAATCCCGCGCCCGGCAACGGCGACTTTGTGGGAAGCTCACCGGCAACCCGGCGGCTGATGGAACGCGCGCGGCAGGTGGCGCGCACCGATGCAGACATTCTGCTGGAGGCGGAAAGCGGCACGGGAAAGGAACTGCTGGCACGCTTGGTTCACCGCTCAAGCCCTCGCAGCCAACGGCCCTTCGTGGCGGTGAACTGCGCGGGCTTTCCCGACACGCTGCTGGAAAGTGAGCTCTTTGGCCACGTCCGCGGCGCTTTTACCGGGGCCATGGCTTCGAAGGCGGGGAAATTCGAGCTGGCGCACACCGGCACGTTGCTTCTCGATGAAATCGGCGAAATGCCGCTCAGCCTTCAGCCCAAGTTGCTCCGCGTGCTGCAGGAGCGCGAAATCGATCGCCTGGGGGACACGAAGCCACTCCCCATCGACGTGCGGGTGATCGCCACCACCAATCGCCCGCTTGCGGCAATGGTTTCGGAGGGAAGATTTCGCGCCGACCTGTTTTTCCGCCTGAACGTCATTCCGCTTTCATTGCCTCCCCTCCGGGAGCGCCGCGAGGACATTCCTGACCTCATCAGCCACTTCATTCGCAAGTACGCGTCTGCCTCGCGCTCGCAAGCCGTGGGTTTTTCGCCGGAGCTTCTTGATCGGCTGAAAGCGTACGATTGGCCGGGGAACGTTCGCGAGCTTGAAAACTTCGTGCGCCGCGCGCTGGTCCTGGGGTCGGGTCCCGTGGTCGGTTCGGAACTTCTCCCGGGGGCCGGACTTCAAATCGACGAATCGGCGCCCGCCGGAATCGCGCCGGGTCTGACTCTGCGCGAACTTGAGCGCTCACTTCTGGAAAAAACTTTGGACGCAACGGGGGGCAATCGCACGCGGGCGGCGGACATGCTGGGCGTCAGCCTGCGCACCGTGCGCAACAAAATTCGTGAATTCGGCCTGCCCCCGCGGAGCCCCGTACCCGATAGTACAGGGCGGAGGCTGGCATGAACTGGCTCGAGGACGCAGGCATGCAGCGCCTGGAGCACTACCTGGACCTGGTGACGTTTCGGCAGGAGCTGATTTCGAGCAACCTGGCGAACGTGGACACTCCGGGATATCGCACCCAGGACATCAACTTCGAGGCGGAAATGCGCCGCGCCCGAATGCGTATGGCGGACGCGCCGGTTTCGCCCCACGTACAGGAAATTAAAGGGCTGATCGAGCGTCCCGACGGCAATAACGTAAGTCTGGAGCGCGAGACCATGGCCCTGGCGCAGGTTCAGCTCCAGTACCGGGCCGGCGTGGAACTCCTCCGAGACGAGCTCCACACCATTCAATCAGCAATCAACGAAGGGAAATAAAACCATGAACCTTTTTGGAGTCCTTGAAATCAATTCCTCAGCCCTGACCGCGGAGCGCGAGCGGGCGGAAGTGACCGCAAGCAACATGGCCAACGCCCAAACCACTCGCACTCCCGGCGGCGGCCCGTACAAGAAGCAATGGGTGGTATTCGGGACCGAACGCCCGGGCAAAAGCCAGTTCGCACTGACACTCTCGCGCTTTGGCGATCTGCACGCGCGGGGTGTGAAAGTGGAGCAGGTGGTTGAAGACAAGGCGCCGCCGCTTCGCCGCTACGAGCCCGGCCATCCCGACGCCGATGCCGATGGGTATGTCGCCTATCCCGACATTAATCCCGTCGAAGAGATGGTCAACCTGATGGGGGCCGCGCAGGCGTATCAGTTGAATGTCTCAGCCGTGCAGGCCACCAAGGCAATGATTTCGGAGACGCTGCAGCTCTTGACGTAGCAGGAGGCTTAGCTGTGAGCAACCTTGTTCCAGGAACACCACAAATCGACTGGGGCAATGTCCAACTGGACGTTCGCCAGCCATCCGGCAACCGGTCGGAATTCTTTTCGGCGCTGGAGGGAGCTATGGATAAAGTCCAGGAAGTGCAGTCCGGCGCGGATCAGCAGGTTGCAAACCTTTTGCAGGGGAACGGGCAGGACCTCCACTCCGCCATGATGGCGGTGGAGAAGGCGGACCTGACGTTTCAGTTGATGATGCAGGTGCGCAACAAGATCGTACAGGCTTACCAGACGATTTCCCAAATGCAATTCTAGGTTCCTGAACCATGGCCGTGGATGCGAAGCAGATTGCCAGTCAGGTTGTGACCTTCGCGAAGGGCCTGACGCTGCGCCAGAAGATCACGATGGCAGTGGGACTGGCAGCGGTGGTGGCTACGCTCTGGGTGTTTGTCACTCTATTCGACAAGGCCGAGTACAAGACGCTTTACTCGGGGCTCTCTCCGGCTGATGTGCAGACCATGGAGCAGCACCTGACGGAAAAGAGCATTCCCTACGAACTGGCGAGCGACGGCAGCAGCATTCGCGTGCCCGCTGACCAGCTTGACAAAGCCCGCCTTGGCCTCGCAACAGACGGTATGCCGCAGTCGGGCCGGATGGGGTTCGAGCTCTTCGACAAGCCCAACTGGGCGGGAAGCGACTTTGCCGAGAAGGTAAATTACCAACGCGCCCTGGAAGGCGAACTGGAGCGGACGATTCAGACTCTGGGTGAGGTTCAGGCAGCACGAGTTCATCTGGTGATGCCGGAGGAATCGCTCTTCACTGATCAGGAGCGTCCGGCGAAGGCGTCCGTAGTCGTCAAGCTGCGCAGTGGCCGTCTGGGTGATGATGCGCAGGAAGCGATTACGCACCTGGTGGCCAGTGCGGTGGAAAATCTGAAGCCTGAGAACGTAACTCTGATCAACGCCGACGGCGGAATGCCGATTCTCGCTCATAGCGGCGGCTCGTCCAGCCGGCCGCGCGCCTGGGCGGAGTTTGAAACTGCTCTTGCCCAGAAAGTGGTTGCCACCCTGGCGCCTGTGGTGGGCGAGGGAAAGTCGCGTGCCAACGTGACCGTGGAATATGACCTTGCCACCAGCGACAGCACCCAGGAGACCTACGACCCCAACGGCACAGTGGTGCTGACCTCTGAGATTTCTCAGGAGAATGTGCGCGAGGCCGGCGCGGAGGGAGCCCCGGGAACCCCCTCCAATGTCCCGGGAAAAGAACCGAATCCCCCCGTCAAGCCGGCTTCGCCCGCAGATTCCGAAGCGCAGGGGCTGCACACGGAAAGCAAGACATTTGCCGTCAGCAAAACCGTCCGCCACACCCAGCAGCCCTCGGGAATGCTCAAGCGCATCACTGCGGCCGTGCTCGTCGATGACGCCACGGATGTTCATGAGGACAATGGCCAAAAAGTGGAGACGCACCGCAAGCGCACGCCGGAAGAAATGAAGCAGATCGGCGACCTGGTGGCGGCGGCGATTGGTATTGACCCCCAGCGCGGTGACAAGGTGGCGGTTGAGAACCTCTCGTTCCTGACTCTGCCTATTGAGACTCCCACGCCGCCCACCATCGCGGAGCGCGTAGCGCCGCTGGTGGAGAAGTGGATCAACGTCGTCCGCTACGGCGCTCTTTTCCTGCTGTTTGCGCTCATGTATCTGCTGGTTCTGCGGCCGATCAAGCGTCAAATCGTGACCACCTTCCTGGATTTCCCCAAGCAACTGGCCATGGCGAAGACCCTGCTTGCACAGGGGGCAGGGCCGGGTGGCAAGAGCGAAAATCTGGAGGCGTCGCTCCAGGCGCTTGAAGAGTCGCCGACCGAAGCCAAGCAGGCCGCTATGCTCAAAAAGACACTGCTTGAAAAGGTGAAGAAGGAACCTGCTACCGCCAGCCGCCTGGTGCAGAACTGGATGCGGCAGGAAGGTAAATCATGACCGCGCCCGAAGAAAATGGCGCACCGGTTCCGGCCGAAAACCTGACCGGCCTTCGCAAGGCCGCCATTCTTCTGGTTCTGCTCGGCGACGAAGCCGCCAGCCTGGTTTATCGCCACCTTCCGCAGGATGACTTGCAGTTGCTCACGGAGGAAATCTCCGAGCTGGAGTACATCTCTCCAGAAACCGCCGGCAAAATTCTACAGGAATATTACCGCTTGAGCGTTACGGAGGATTACCTGTCGCAAGGTGGCGCGGACTACGCCCGCGCGCTCCTGGTAAAGGCTTTTGGGGAAGAGGGCGCAAAGAATCTGCTTCAGCAGGTTGAATCGTTTCAGGAAGCCCGCGCTACCAACCTGGATTCCCTGCAAAGGGCGGATCCGCGGCAACTTGTTATGTTTGTTGAGGGCGAGCACCCGCAGACTATCGCCCTGGTTCTGGCCCACTTGGGATTAAAGTCGGCCTCCGAAGTGCTTCTGCTGCTGCCAGAAAAAACGCGAGCGGAGGTGGTGCGTCGCCTCGCCGAAATGCATCAATTCTCACCCGAGATGGTCCAGAAAATCTCGCTGGTGCTCAACAAAAAGCTGCGGGCTTTGGGCGAACAGAACCGCAGGGCGTACGGAGGCATTTCCGCCGTCTCCGATATGCTCAATCGGGTCGAGCCCGCCACCGCCAAAACCATTCTGGAAGTGATCGAGCAGGACGATCCCAAGCTGGCGCTGAGCATTCGCAACCTGATGTTTACTTTTGAGGATTTCCTGTCGGTCCCCGAAGGAAGCATGCGCGAGCTATTGAGCCAGTTGGACAAGAAAACGCTGGCACTGGCGCTCAAAGGTTCGTCGGAAGACATGCGGAACCACATCTTCAAGACCATGTCGTCCCGTGCTTCGCAGATGCTGAGGGAGGACATGGAAGCGCTCGGACCCGTGCGCTCCAAGGAAGTGACGGCGGCGCAGCAGGAAGTGGTGCAACTTGCGCGCAAGCTTGAGGCTGATGGGAAGTTGACTTTGAAGAGCTTTGGAGATGACGCCTATGTCGTCTGAATCGAACACCGCCACCCAGCCCGCAGAATCGAAAACGCGGGCTTACGTTTATCCGAATCCTCTTGCGCCTGGAGCTGCGCCCAGGGCGGCTACCGCGGGAGCCGATCCCTCCACACTTGAGCGCCTGTGGGCCTCCGAACCCAGCGCCCCGGGCCAGCCTTCCATAAACGAGGACCAGATTCGCGCCCGGGAAGCGCGCGCGCGACAGCAGGGCCGGGAAGAGGGCTTGGCCCAGGGCCGCGTGGAATTCGAAAAAAAACTGGGGGGCGAAAAACAGAATTTGCTCCAGGCAATTCGGGAGTTTGTTCAGGAGCGCGACAAATACTTCCACCGCGTTGAATCGGAAGTGGTGAGCCTTACGCTGGCGATTGCACGCAAGATCCTTCATCGGGAAGCGCAAGTCGATCCGTTGCTTTTGGCGGGAGTGGTGCGCGTTGGGCTCGACAACATCGCTGCTGGGACGCATGTGCGCCTGAAGGTTCACCCCGATCAGGTGCAGGCCTGGCAGCAATTTTTTTCGCTGCAGCCGGATTTGAAGGCGCTGCCGGAATTGATGGGTGACGCCACACTGGGGCCGGGCCGCTGCATTCTGGAAACAGAATTGGGCTCAACCGATCTGACGCTTGAGACTCAACTAAAGGAAATCGAGCAGGGATTTTTCGACCTGCTGGCGCAAAAGCCCAACAAGCTCTGATTTGCATTTGCGTCGAACTGCTGAATCCGTGCCACCAAAGCCGTATGGAAAACCATCACCTTCTATCTCCGTATTTCCGGCGATTAGAGAGCCTCTCCACCGCCCGCTGGTATGGACGCGTCACTAAAGCCGTGGGCCACATTGTGGAGTCGGAGGGCCCTTTCAGTTCGCTCGGTGAATGCTGCGAGATTTCCGGGCCCGGCGGCGAAGTTCACGCCGGAGAAGTGGTGGGTTTTCGCGGAACAAGTGTTCTCTCCATGCCCCTTGAGCGGCTGGGTGGCATCCGCTTTGGCGATCGCATCGCCACCTGGGGCGCCAGGCCGACCTTGCGCGTGGGGGAAGAACTGCTGGGGCGAGTGATTGACGGGCAGGGCAAACCGCTCGACTCGCGGCCCGACTACATGGCCTGTGAATACTGGCCGGTGCATTCGCTTGGCCCATCGCCGCTGAATCGCCACTCGATTCGCGAGCCACTGGGCTGCGGCGTGCGCGCCATCGACGCCTTCATTACCTGTGGCCGCGGGCAGAGAGTGGGTGTGTTCGGCGGCAGCGGCGTCGGCAAAAGCACACTTCTGGGATTGATGGCGCGCGGCAGCGCTGCTGACGTTACGGTGATGGCGCTGGTGGGCGAGCGCGGGCGCGAGGTGCGGGAATTTCTGGAGGGAACGCTGGGGGAAGAAGGCCGAAGGCGCTCGGTGGTGGTTGTCTCAACCTCAGACCAGTCACCGCTGCTGCGCATCCGCGCGGCGCTCGTGGCAACCACGGTGGCCGAATACTTTGCCATGAAGAACAAAAGCGTTCTGCTGGTGGTTGATTCCCTCACCCGGCTGGCCATGGCTCAGCGCGAAATCGGCCTTGCGGCGGGTGAGCCTCCCACCGCCAAGGGTTATACGCCAAGCGTGTTTACTTTGCTCGCGCAATTGATTGAGCGCGCCGGCTTCTTCAACGGCGGCAGCATCACGGCGTTTTACACCGTACTGATGGAAGGGGATGACCAGCAGGACCCGCTGGTGGATTCGGTTCGAGCGCTGCTGGATGGCCACGTGGTGCTCGACCGGCGACTCGCTTCGCAGAATCACTACCCGCCGATTGCCGTCCTTGACAGCCTGAGCAGGTTGATGCCCGCGGTCTGCGCTCAGGACCACCTGGAAAAAGCGCGGCGGCTGCGAAGACTGCTGGCTGCCTACACGGCCTCGGAAGATTTGATTCGTGTGGGCGCCTACCAGAAGGGCCTGGATCTGGTTCTGGACCAGGCGATTGAGGTCGTTCCTCCGCTGAACGCTTTTCTTCAGCAACGGGCGCACGAAAAAGCGTCCATGAGCGACACACTGGCGGCCCTTCAGGCGTTGCCGGGGTAGCGCACATATGCCCTATCGCTTCCCTCTACAAGCCGTGCTGAGTTGCCGCGAAAGCTTCGAACGCCGCGAGCGCCAGCGTCTTCAGATCATCAGCCGCGAGGTCATTAAGGCGCAGCAGCAGTGGGAGCGCGCCCGAGTCGAGCGGGCAAATAACCTCAGTGCTTTGCAGCAAAAACTTCGGAAGGGTTCAACGGCCGGAGAGCTGCAGTTTGAACTCTTCTGCGACCACGCGCGCGTCCGCCGCATCTTAGCCTGGCATGAGCGCTTATCCAAGCTGAAAGAGTTGCAAGGCCGTCAAATCGCAATCTACCGTCACACGCAGCAGCAGCGAAAAATCATGGAGAACCTGCGCGACCGCCAGCGCGCCGCGTACCAGCTTGTGCAGGATCGGCGAACCCAGCAGCAGATGGACGATCGCTACCTCATCGCCAACGCGGGGCGGTTTTCCCGGTCGTAGCAATGCTTCCGAAGCCAGCCGGGATTTGCGTTCGCATCAATCCTGCAACTCATAATTCACAGTAATCGTGGTGACAACTTCAATGGGCTTCCCGTTAAGCAAAGTTGGCTTATATCGCCAGGTCTTTACTGCTTCCAGCGCAGCCTTGGCAAGAGCATCATCAGGGGAAGAAATAACTTTGAGGCTGACCGGAATCCCGTCCTTCGAGATCACGGCTTCCATTAAAACCTCACCCTGAATGCCTTTGGCGCGGGCGCTCTCCGGGTATTCCGGATGCGTCGCGGCAATCAGTTTGGCCGCTTCGATCGACCCGCCCATGTGGATGCGTTCAGGGGCGGCGGTGGCGGGCGCCGCAGTAGCCGCCGCCGGAGTCTCGCCCTTCACTCTTGCCCCCTTGACGATGACTTCCTGTTGAATGATGCCGGGATCCAGAACGATCTTCAACGACGTTGCATTCTTTTCCTTGGAATCAACGGTCATTTGCGAAGCCTTAAAACCAGGTTTTGCCACACTGAGGTCCCACTCGCCCGGCGCCAAATTTGTAAACGAAAACTCGCCGGAATCATTCGTGACGGTCGATTCTTTCGCGCCATTCGCCTTGCTCAAGATCATTACAACTGCGTTCGGCACGCGCCCCCCGCTGGGATCGAACACAGTACCGGACACTGTGGCGGCAGGTTCCCCTTCTTTGCTTGAAGTTAAGCCAGTCACACCTCCGGCAACTCCGCCCTGTACTCCGCCGCTGACGCCCGCCACGGGACCTCCCGGCGCAATCTGGTCCTGCGGCTGATCTTGGTCCCGAACCAAAACGATGGGTTTGGGTAAAACCTTTCCGTCCAGCGGGGGCGCGTCCGCAAACGAGAATTCGGCATTCTTCTCATCCACGAGCCTCATGACGAAGTCATTGACCTCACCCGTATCGGCGTCTTTGCACTTCAGGTGGAGCGCGCTCGCGGAGCTCCCCGCGGCAACCACTCGCCAGCCCAGATCAGATCGAATGGCTGCGTCCGGGCCTGTCGCGCCGTCGGTTCGCCAAGCCGCAAGAACTTCCCAACCGCCCGCGGGATACGCCTCCGCCTGCGAGAGGTTGCCGACCGAATCGAAACTCACGCTGAAGGGGGTGAGCGAGCCAGCCAGCCGCTGCCCTTCTTGCCGGAGAGTCAGGGTCAGAAACCGCCTGCCGTGGAACTCTGCGTGCCAGGTTCCAAGGTATGCGCTCGCAGTACCGCCGCGCTTCACGAAGACCACGCGAGCGTGACCATCGAGATTACGGGCCGGGTCGTGACCGCTGATATCCACGGTCAATGTCCTGCTGTCATCGGACAGGCGCCGGACCCATCGGCCCGTCGTTTCCGGCCGCCCATCGCGTTCGAGGGTCCAATCGGTGACCAGAGCGCCATCTTCAAAATGCGACTTTGACCTGAGCTGTCCGCGTCCGTATGGTTGAACAACTTCACGGTTATCCGTCGAAACGTCCAATTCGGGAATCATTAGCGCAAAGAGCGTAACCGCGATTGGCCGGCTGTCGTTCCAGTCTGTCGAACGGGTCGTGATCTTCAGATGAGTGCCGCTTTGCTCGATCACTTGCAGCAGATCTTCCGGCGCAGGTGAGGGAAGGTCGCTCTGTGACTTGTCCAACTCCCAGCGGCCGGAGAAATTGGGCGATTCGCCGGATGGCAGTGGCTTTGTTGCTTGGACCGAAAACGCGTTCGCCGTCAATGCACAGGCAGCCAGGGCCAGCGCAGCGCCGGCGAAATGCAGTCGCGCACGGCGCGAACTGACCTTCGCTTGTTGACTCAATAGTTGCATGATTCTTTCCTCCAAAATGTTGGCATCAAATACGCCCAGCGTGCAGCCAGGGCGGGTGTTGAGTGCGACGGGGGCGATCGAATTCGCCAGGCTCACGAGTGACCGGGCGTACGCCGCAGGGCCAACAAAGCACTCGGATGCTGCTTCGTCGCACGCGAGTTCCCGAGTCTCATCGATCCGGCGCTTCAGCAGCCACGCGGCAGGATGAAAAGCTAGCGCCGCCAGGGCAAATTCACAGACCAAGTTCAGCAAATAATCGCTCCTGCGGACGTGTGCCATTTCGTGGCAGAGGGCTGATGCGAATTCGTCGGATGGAGGACCATCGAAGAGCGCTGTCGGCAGGATGATGACCGGACGGAAAACTCCAATCGTCACCGGTCCGGCCAAATCGGATGAGGAGCAAACCGCGACCCTGCGGAGTCCCAGTGCGGCTTGGCATTGCACCAGGAGAACGCGCGATTCCGGGCGAAACGGCCGCGTCCCGGAACTGCGCCGGATGCTTTGTGTTCTCCGCCAGGCGCGAGCGAGCCGGCTGAGGTGGAGAAAAAGGAACAGCAGGTAGAAGCCCAGCACTGCCCGCGCAACGAGCGAAGGGAAGGCAACCAAACGCGTTCGGTGCTGGTAGGTGTTCAGCAGCTTATGAACAAACGATGGCTGCGCGCCCGTCGAAACGGGCAAACTACTCACGAGGCTTTGCGCTGAATCTGCCCCGAGAGGCAGGGGCAGCGATTCGACCTGCAAGGGTGCCGCAGCTTGCGCCGCCAGGGCAGCGAATTTTGCCGAATTGGTAAAACTGCAAATGGGCAATAGCACGGAAAGCCCCAGCGCCGCCACCCACAGTGCGTGCCGATAGCGCGCCGGCGCGCGCCGCAGCACTCGCGTGGCTGCTGCTCCGACGAGCGTCAACAGGGCAGCCTGCCACAGCGCATTCAGGAGAAAGGTCAACACACAATGGCTAAGAGTTTCCATGCGGTTCCTCCTTTGCAGATGCCTCCGACCGCTCCACCAGGCGCTTCAGCTCGGCGAGTTTCTCGGGCTTCAAGTCGCGGCTTTCCACCAGGCTCATCACCAGGCTCTCCGCCGATCCGCCAAAAAAGCGCGCCATGATGTCCCGAAGGGTGGTGCGCACCGCCATCTCGCGGCTCACAAGCGGGACGTACTCGTAGGCGCGGCCCTTCAGCCGGCGCTTCACCTTCCCCTTGCGGTGCAGCACGTTGAGCATGGTCTGCACGGTGGTGTAGGCAAGTTTGGGCGCGCCGGCCAGGCCGCCCTGAACGGACTGCACGGTGGCGGGCCCCCCGTCCCACAGCACCTTCATGATTTCAAGCTCAAGCGGCGTCAACGGACGGGCCGGGGATTTTCTCTCCATGGGTGGATTCCTCCTAAACATTTAGGAGGTTACACCGCGAAACTGAGGTTGTCAACTAAAAGTTTAGGAGAATTCTCGGGGAGGGCGGTCAGCCGGTGCGCCTTGACAGCCGGGTGGTCGAAGTACCGTTGCGACTGCGGGTTGGATTGTCAGGATTTGCCCAGCCACCCGGCAAAGCTTTCCGCAAGCGGGCGAATTCAGGGTTGATGTTGAATCTTCGAGACATTCGGCAAGAGCCGGAAAAACTTTAGACTGCTTGGACTTAGGCATCAACGGTGGACCCAAGCTTTCGCGGCCTGGTTTGGCGCTGCTCATGCATACAACTCCGCGGCTATCCATTTATGGCGACGATTCAGATCCAAACCGTGGGCCAGGCACCCGTGACATCAGCCGGCTCGATGATCGCGGCCAGCACGCCGATGGCGGACGATTCCTTCGCAGTAACCCTGGGGCGCGCTCTGGAGAACGGCTCAGTAATTGCGCAGGATGGCGTGTTCATCTCGCCGGAATTGCCTCAGAACCTCAACACGGACGCAAACGCGAACTCTGGTTCGGGTTCAGATTCGGGCTCCATGCCGGGCATCCTTTTGAATTGCTTCGCGGACAGTCTTTTGCAAATGTCGCCAAGCGTTACGACCAGCGCTCCAATTCCTCAGGTCCAGCAAGATTTCCAGAATTCACAGGCGGAGCTCACAGTGCCCTCAGCCGCGGATGCGCCGTATTTGCCCGGCATTCCACAAGAATCGACTGGGAATTCAACTTCGGATTTTGCTCCTGCCTCCAACGCTGCAGCGATGCCGGTGCGAGGGACTGGCAGGGCACATTCGGCGCCGGCAGGCAGGGAATTCGCCCGCAGGTCCACTATCGCCCCCGCGCAAAATGCACAGATGTTGAAGCCAGCCTCGCGCGTTAAGTGCGGCACAGCCAAGGCGGACGCTCAATCACCGGTTACGACGCCTGGACAAGCCACGGGGTTTGGGGTCGCCTCCGCCCAGATTCCCCTCGTAACGAGTACATCACTCCCCACCATACACTCGTCCTCCCTGCCCGGGACGAATTATGTTCAGAAATCCAACCGTCAGCCTGAAGAAGAAGTGAGCGCGCCGCCCGCGGCCAGCAATCCTGGCACTGGCTCCAGCCCACTTCAGATGGCAGGCCCTGGGATCCTTCCGATTTCGTCATGGTGGCCGCAGGGCGGCTCCGGCGCATCAACGAATCAAACTGCCCCATCGGCCCTGGGCTCAAACCATCAGGAATCTTCCAACTTCAACCAATTCACTCCCTCAACGGGCGGGTCAGCAACCTCCCTTGAACAGCAAACTCATCTTGCTTCCACGCCACCAGTAGAAATGCCCAAAGCGCCAACGTTGACTGCAAATCTCAATTTCAACTCAGGCTTCAGCTCAGGCAATGTTCCAGAGGCTTCAACTGCATCGGCGCCGCCGGACGCGACTTTTGGCGTGAGCACCGGAGCGTCGCAATCTGACAAGGGGCTTAATGCGCCGGCTCAAACCCAGATCTCGAATCCACACCCTGCCCAGCAGCCGGCGCCTGTGCAGGGTGCAATGTTCGTCCAGGGGCCCGAAGGTTCTCCCGGCCTCGTCCAGTCCATTCCTCCAGAAGGCAGATTTGATCCGGCCCCAGATCAGGCTGAGGCACAAACTGAGGGCGGCCAGAACCCTTCGATGAGCAATGCCCCCTCCACCAGCAGAACTCAAACGTCCCAGACGGCCCAAGTGGCAGACTCATCCGAACCGGCAGCTTCGCATGCTTCGGCATTCACCGCCCCGACTCCGCCCACATTGGGGCCTCGACTCCAGACTTTGGTTGAAACTCTTCCCAATGCGCAAGCAAGCGTGCAGGTCACGGGGAACAACCTGGCGCTAACTGCGGCGCTGACCAACTCCGTTCCAGCAACAGAAACGGTACCTGCTCCCGCACAAAGCAATGCTGCTTCGAGAAGCAGCGCACCAGCAGCCCTATTGCAGTCTGTGCCCAAATCCGGAGATCTGCCAACCAGTCCATCAAGAGGTTCAATTCATCCTGGCAAAGATTCAAACATCCCTGCTAACGACGAGAGTTGGCAACAATTCACCGAGCCCGACGTGGCAAGCGCGCGAGTACTGAATTCAGGGACAAGCACGGCGGCGCCCCAGACTGAATCCAAATCTTCGCAGGCTCCCACAGCGAATTCACCACAGCAGCCGGCGTCAACGGAACTTGCTCCAAGTTCCGCGGCCTCACCGGCCGGCCCGGTCGAGAGCACGAACAACTCCAGCTCAGGGAACTCACAAGCCGCGGGGCAGGGGAAGGCAGGGCCACAGGGCTGGCCCGCCCCCGCAGAGAATCCGCCGGTAGCCAGTGTTGCGGCTCCCGCCCAATCGAACAGTCCGTCTGCAAGTGCAGGCGCGAATCCTTTGTCAGTGACCGCACCCGAGGTTTCAACAACTCATTCAGGCGCCTTTACACCATCGCCCCAGACGCAAACTCCCACGCAGCCGCCCGCCACGCTGGCGGCGTGGCAGAATTACGACGGCGGCCCGGGAAAAATCGTCCAGTCGGCGTCGCTCAACAATTCCGCCGCGGGCGCGGAGATGCACCTCGAGCTGCGCACAAGTCCACTGGGACCTGTTGAGGTTCACACGGTGGTTCACGACGGATCGGTTGGGGCGGAAATTCACGTGCAGGGTTCCGAAGCGCACACCCTGCTTACCGCGGGCCTGCCTTCGCTTGAGCGCGCGCTCGGTGAGCGCAACCTGCGGGTTGAAAACCTGAGCGTCTACCAGGACTCGACCGGGGCAGGAACAACCGGGGGCGGAGCGCAAGACCCGCATTCGGGAGCTCATTCCTCGATGCAACGCCAGAATTTTCCGTGGGAAAGATCGCCTCAGTCCAACATTCCGTCGAGCTCTTCCACGGAGGAAGAAGAACCAGTCATCTCGACAACCGGCCTGAGCGTTCGAGTTTAGCCATGGCCGAAGGAGAACAAAACCTATGATCGTTACCGCTCCCAACATGCTCGACTCAACGACCAGCACGACCAGCGCTTCGTCCACCAGCTCTTCAACCTCAAACAATGGCTTGAGTTCCGACGACTTCATGACCCTTCTGGTCGCCGAAATTCAAAATCAGGATCCGACGAATCCAATGGATCCCACAACCTTCATGTCCCAGCTCGTGGACTTGAATCAACTCGAGCAGGTGACGCAGATCAATCAAGTCGTGCAGGATTATGCTCCCGCGGGAACCACTTCGGATTCTTCGAATACTATCGACTCACTACTTTAGGAGGAAAAAACATGGGATCTTTTTCTACATCGCTTTCCGGTCTCGACGCCGAGGAACAAGCGCTCTCGGTAATTTCCAATGACCTCGCGAACCTGAATACCACGGCTTTCAAATCGGGCACTCCCGTCTTCAGCGACTTGTTCTACGAGATGCTGGGAACGGACGGGGCGGGCGACCCTGTGCAATTGGGCGTCGGCACCTCAATGAGTTCCGTCGACTCGCCGTTCACGCAAGGGAGCATCACCACCACCGGCGTGCCCACGGACGTGGCTATTCAGGGAAACGGCCTGTTTGTTCTGAATGACGATGGCACGCAGGTTTACTCGCGCGCCGGCGATTTCTCTCTGAATTCAGCCGGTTATCTTGTATCCGACAACGGCAGTTATGTCATGGGCTACCCCGCCGTCAACGGCGTGGTCGATACCAGCAAGTCCCTGGCCCCCATTCAAATTTCGAGCGGCGAGACTTTCCCGCCCAATGCCACAAGCAACGTGCAGTTGGATATGAACCTGGACGCTACCGGCGCGCCGACGGCCGCGACGGGTACGCTCACTTTGACGGGAAACGCCAACAACGACGAGACAGTCACGGTCGGCTCAACCACATACACCTTTGTGACCGCATTATCCACATCTCCCACCGTAGCGGATCAGGTTTTGATTGGTTCAACCGCGGAGGATACGCTGAGCAACCTGGCGGATGCCATCAACGGAGCATCGGACGTGGGCACCAACTACAGCACGGGCACCGTCGCCAGCACATTGGTAAACGCCACGGCATCGGGCGAAACTCTGACCCTTCAGGCGCTCTCCACCGGCACCAGCGGGAACTCCGTGGTGACTGGAGCGGATATGGCCGACGGATCGTTCGCATCAACCACTCTCACCGGCGGCGCCGCGGGAGGAACGTTCAGCACACCCATCACCGTGTACGACTCCCTTGGCAACAGCCATGTGCTGACCTTCAATTTCAATGAAACCTCAAACGGCAATTGGGACTATCAAATCACCATTCCCGCCGCGGACGTGGGCCAGACGGGAAGCGCGGTGACAGTAGCAAGCGGGACATTGCAGTTCAACTCCTCCGGGCAGTTGGTCTCGCCCTCGGCGAATGTGATGAACATCAATGTCACGGGGCTCGCCGACGGCGCCAAAACCATGACCCTCAACTGGCAGCTCTACAATTCCGCCGGTGCGCCGGTCATCACTCAAACCGCCGAGCCTTCCGCCACTTCCGGAACCATTCAAGACGGCTATGGCGCTGGGACATTGCAGAGTTACTCCATCAATTCCAACGGAGTGATCGAAGGAGTCCTTTCCAACGGTCAAACTTTGGGGCTGGGCCAAATCGCGCTTGCCACCTTCGAGAATTACGACGGCTTGACGAACCTGGGCAGTAACGATTACGAATCGAGCCTGTCTTCCGGCGCGGCCAGCATCTCCGCCGCCGGCACGGGCGGCAGCGGGACGCTGGATGGCGGCTCGCTGGAAGCGTCCAACGTAGACATTGCCACGGCGTTTACCCAGCTCATCGAGGCCGAACGCGGATACGAGGCCAACGCCAAGGCCATCACCACGGCGGATGACGTTACGCAGGCTTCCATCAACCTGATCCAAAGTTAATTCGGGCAGGTTGATTTCGGTAAATTCGCGCGTCGGCGCTCGATAACTGGCGCCGGCGAAGTTCAATGCAAGTCACTCCCCATGACCCCGTCTCCGGCGCAAGAACGCCGGGGCCGGGGCCCCCCTTTTCAGCGTAAATAATCCCGTTTCGCGCAACTCGCGCGTGGAACCCCGCGCCGCGCAGGGATATAATGCCGCGCGCCCGTATTGCCGCATGGGGACCGGACGAGCAAAACTGGGTAATTGAAGAAGGGGACGCTGAAGTGAGCACTCAACTGAACCGGCGCGAATTTCTCGGCACGATGGCTGCGGCGGGCGGACTGGCGCTTTCCACCGCGTCCGCAGTGAAGGAGCCGTGGGCAGGTGCGTTCATCATCATGCAGACCCCGTTTCTTGAAAATCTGGAGGTGGACGGAGCGTCGTTGATGCGCGAGGCGGATTTCCTGGTGCATTGTGGCGTGCAGGGAATGGTCTGGCCGGCCGGGGCGGGAGAAACCCAGGAGCTTTCGCATGACGAGCGCGTGAAATTCGCGCGCATGGTCGTGGAAGGGGCGCGCGGCCGCGCTCCGGTTTTGATTGGTGTGCACGCGCCGAACAAATTTGAAGCTGTGGATTACGCGCGCGAGGCGGAACGCATGGGCGCGGACGGCATGCTGGCCATGTCACAAACCGACGGATCAAATGACCTCTCAATCCTTACGGATTATTTCACTGCCATTGCCAACGCATCGAAACTGCCGCTCTGCATTCAGGTGACGAGCCCGGCACTGACGGTGGATTTCCTGATCGACCTCACGCACAAGTTGCCGACCTTTCGGTACGTCAAGGAGGAGCAGGAGCCCGTGCCCGAGCGCGTCTCGCGGTACGTCAAGGAAGCAAACGGATTGCTTGTGCCCATGACGGGCGGGGGCTCGCGGAATTTCCTGAACGAGATGGCGCGAGGATCGCGAGGCACGATGCCCGGCGCCGGATTTGCCGATATTCAGGCGGAAATCTGGGAGTGGTACCAGGCAGGTAAAAAGAAGGAAGCCCGCGACCTGTTCGCAAAGATGCTGATGATGGCTGTGCTCGAGCAGCACACCGGTTATGTTGTGCAGAAGGAAATCCTGCGGCGACGCGGCATTTTTGAGACCGTCGTGATGCGCAACACCCGCAAATTCAGTATGGATGCGGGCGACCTGCACGAGCTGGATGAAATCTTTGAGGTGCTCAAGCCTTACTTCCGCGTGTGACCCGCTTGGCTCGGAGATTCGTACATGCCGCGATACATTCTGGCGCTGGATCAAGGGACCACGAGTTCGCGGGCCATCTTGTTCGATCACGAAGGCCGTCCCCGCTTTTCGGCAAGCCGGGAATTCAAGCAGTATTACCCGCAGCCGGGCTGGGTGGAGCACGATGCGATGGAAATTTGGAAGTCGCAGCTTGACGTGGCGGAGAAAGTTCTTGCCGAAGCTCAAATCAGCGCAGACGACCTGGCGGCGCTGGGCATCACCAATCAGCGCGAGACAGTGGTGCTTTGGGATCGCGCCACGGGCGAGCCGCTTTACCACGCTATCGTGTGGCAATGCCGGCGGACCGCGGCCATGTGCGACCGGATTCGCGCCGAAGGTTTCGATCGCGTCCTCCGCGAGAAAACCGGACTGGTTACGGACGCCTATTTTTCCGGAACCAAGATCGCCTGGCTGCTTGAAAACGTTCCGGGCGCGCGCGCTCGAGCCCAGCACGGCGAGCTTGCGGTGGGAACGATTGACACCTGGCTGATCTGGAATCTCACCCGAGGCAAGGCGCATGTAACTGATGTGTCGAACGCTTCGCGCACGCTACTGTTCAACCTGCACACGCTGGAATGGGATCCGGAAATCCTCAGCTACTTTGCCATCCCTGCTTCAATCCTGCCGGAAGTCAAACCCTCGAGCGCCGAACTGGGCGAAACGCATCTATTTGGCGCTACACTTCGCATTTGCGGCGTGGCGGGCGATCAGCAGGCCGCGCTCTTCGGTCAGCAGTGCTTCCGGCACGGCATGGTGAAGAACACTTACGGCACGGGATGTTTCCTGCTGATGAACACGGGGACGGAGATTCCGCATTCCAATTCCGGATTGGTGGGGACCGTGGCATGGGGAATCGACGGGCGAACGGAATACGCGCTGGAAGGCAGCGTGTTCATTGCCGGCGCGGCCATTCAGTGGCTGCGCGATGAAATGAAGCTGCTGAAGGACGCTGCGGAAAGCGAGGCCCTGGCGCGCTCCGTACGCGACACGAACGGGGTCTATCTGGTTCCCGCATTTGTGGGATTGGGCGCGCCCCATTGGGACGCTTACGCGCGCGGAACCATTACGGGCATCACGCGCGGCGCAAATCGCGCTCACCTGGTGCGTGCCGCGCTCGAATCCATTGCCTACCAGACGCGCGAGGTGGTGGACGCTATGGCGCGCGACTCCGGCCTGCGGCCCCAGGCCTTGCGGGTGGATGGCGGCGCGACGCGCAATGATTTTCTCTGTCAATTTCAAGCAGATATTCTGGGAATTCCCGTCGAACGCCCCGCGACCACGGAATCCACGGCGCTCGGCGCAGCCTATCTGGCGGGCCTTGCTTCAGGATTCTGGAAGGAAAAACTGGAGCTCACGGCGCACCTTCACTCGACGCACCGCTTTGAGCCTCAATTGGACTTCTCCCGCCGCGAAGAACTATTCGCGGGCTGGCTGCGTGCCGTGGAGCGCGCCAAGGGGTGGGCGAGTTAGAAGCACGCGCGGCGGCCGCCTCGCACGCTTCTGGCCGCAATGGTAGAATCCCTTTGGTGCGTCAGTGTGATTGAGTGAGGTTCGCCGCCGAAAGAAGTAAGTCGTATTCCTGGCTCCCGAAGGTGCACGGTATGTCGGAACTTTTGGATGAAATCTCGCAACAACCCGCACTACTTCTGGGTTTGCGCAAATACTACACCAGCCCTGGGGCGATTCCCGTCAAAGCCCTGCGAAAACTGGTGCGCCGCTGGCCACCCACTGTGGTTTTTACCGGCATGGGCTCCTCGCTATTTGCGGCATGCCCGGCGCAGGCCTACCTGACAGAGCACGGAGTTCGCGCCGTGGTGTGGGAAACCGCGGAGCTTGTACACCATCACCTGAAGTTTCTGGGAGCGGACACGCTGCTGGTGGTGGTCTCGCGATCAGGTCAAACTGCTGAGGTAGTGCGTCTGCTGAAAAGCCTGCCCGCGAAGGCGCGCGTGCTGGCCGTCACGAATGTTGAGGCCAGCCCCCTGTCAAAATGCGCCAACCTGCTTCTGCCCATGATGGCGGGGCCGCAGGCTACCGTCGCCACCAAAACCTATACGTGTTCCGTTGCGGTTCTGATGTACCTGGCCTTTGCCATCGCTGGAAAGCCCACCGGACCGCTGACCCAGGAACTGATGTTCGCGGCCGATGCTGAAGAGAAAATTCTTGAGCGCCGCGAAGAGCTGATGCCGCCGATTGTGGAATTCTTTGGCCGGCCGCCCTACGTGGCGCTGATGTCGCGTGGAGCGGACCTGGCCACGGCCTACCAGGGCGCGCTGATGCTGAAGGAAGTAGCGCGGCTTGCGGCCGAACCCATCAGCGCCGCGCAATTCCGGCACGGACCGATTGAAATCGTTGATCCGAGCCACCGCTACATCCTGTTTGCCCGCCAGGGGAAAACCGCCAGGCTGCTCCTGAAGCTCGCGGACGACATTCGCAATTCCGGAGGCAGGGTGTTGCTCTTCACCGACCTGCCCTTTGACAACCTGACGAACGTGCGGCTGATTCGCCTGGAGCATGTGCGCCTGGGAATGGGAACGCTGGTGGATAATGTCTACATGCAATTGCTCGCGCATGACACGGCGCTGCACGCGGGCTTTGTGCCTGGAAAATTCAAAATTGCGGAAAACGTCACACGCGAGGAGTGAAGTACACCTCACTCGCTTCACATTAGTGTGCGCCGAGGAAGAGCCCTAACCACAGAACGCACAGAGAGCCACAGAGTAGTCCTTTCTCTGTGTACCTCTGCGATCTCCGTGGTGAAGGTCCTTTTGTTCTGCGGATCAGCGACGCAGGCGGAGAAGCCGCTCACCCTTTTCAAGGGATTTAATCCTGACCCGGCGGGCGCACGCCTACTCAATCCTGGCGACGTGCTTTCCGCCGGACTCAATTGCTGAAATAACCGCCCTGCCGGGATTGAGCATTCCCGGCTGAGTGATTCTGGCTGGAATCGGGAAACGAAGCCCTTAATTCCGCGAGCGCAGTTCCTGACAAGTGAGGCAATACCGTGCCCAGGGGATAGCCTTGAGGCGATTGGGGGAAATATCGTCGCCACACGCTTCGCATACGCCGTACGTTCCACCCGCGCAACGCAAAAGCGCCTTATCAATTTCCTTCAACGTTTGACTGCGCAGGTTGGCAGTTACTACCGTGACATCCTGCTCCACGGTCCTGACGGCGAATTCCACTTCGTCAGGTGACTGCACATTGGCAGACAGAGCTTCGGGTTCGCTCCGCGTCGAAGCCAAAATCTCATTGCGCTTCTTCAGCAACAGACTCTTGTAAGCCTTCTTTGCGACCTTTACCACTGTACGCATACCGTCCTTATCTATTTCCTAACGTCCTGCCCTGACTTCTTTACCTTGGCAGTCCGAGCAATCGGATGATGCAGATGATATCAAGGTTGCACAATTTTTTAAAGTTTTTTAGCCCGTCATTATTTCCTTGTTTTTCAACGAATTGCGCGCCGGTGGAGGCGTGGTATAATGGCCGCAATAGTTTGGCAGCGGAATTGATCGGCGGAATACCAACTATGACTACACGCGACGAAATGCTGGCCAGGGTTCGAACGGCCTTGGGCCGGAGCAATTCGCTTTCCAATTTCAAGCCACTGCCTCCGCTTGATCTTGCCGGTGTCATGCCAGTGCTGGACACGGCGGACTATCAATCCCAGTTCGCGGCCGAACTGGAAAAGGTCGGGGGAGTTATTCACAGAGTAAATACCCTTGAAGAGGTGACGGAGGTGTTCCGGCAGATCCTGGAGCGTGCCGAGTCCCCCGCCGTAGCGCTTTCCGGCAATCCCCTGCTGAAGGAATTGGGAGTCGCCACCCGCCTGGCGGCTCTTCACAAGCAGGTAACCTCCTGGGAGTCCGGTGCAGGGGCTGAGTCGCTCCCTGCGTTCAATCAGGCCGCATTTGCCGCCGGAGCAGGAATCACCGGAGTGGATTTTGCACTGGCGGAAACAGGCACCCT
>JASHTY010000320.1 GCA_030040315.1 Terriglobia bacterium
CATTTCGATGGTGAACTTGGTGCGCGTGGGCTTGACCGCATCGATCACGTGTCGGCAATTTTCCACTGTCGCGTCGAAGAACTCTTCGGAAAAATTCCTGGGGTCGGGTCCGCACCAATAGGTGGGATTGTAGGAGCCGGCGATGTCAGGGCAGCAGCGAGCACCCAGGGCTTCGGCGACGGCCAGCCGCTCCTGAACGTAAGCCAGATTGTCGCGGCGTTTGTCTGGATTCACATCGAGCATGTTGCGCCACGCGCCGGCTTCAGCGATGACCACGTCGCGTGCAGCGTATTCCTTGATGATGGCCTTGATCTTCTCTGGCTCATTGATCGTGACCGGAGGAGCATAGGCGGCGCGATATCCCAAGCGCCGATGCTCAGCCGCAAGTTCGGCGGGGTCATCCGATTTAAGAAATATTGGCCCGCCCAGCCGCAATGCGCGGTCAGAGGGTGCGGCCCCGCGAGAGGCAGGCTCGTTTGCCGAAGCCAGAGCCGCAATCGTTCCTGATTTTCCCAGAAACTCGCGGCGGGATATTGCATTGGCCATTGAGACTCCTTGATTTCATCAGGGGTTCGACAAGAACCTCCGATATTCGTCGTGCGGCCCAATCCAGAACCAATACAAGGCGGACTCTTGTCGAATAGCCAACGCACGATAAGAGCGGGACACTCGTACAGACCAGAACGGTCCAACCGGCTTCAAGCGCAACGACGGATGGAACGGGTTTTGCGAAAAGAGCTCATATTGCTTCCTGGCTTGATCCTGGACGTCCGCCGGAAGGGCATCGAAAGCCGCCCAAAACTCAGGATTTGCGTATGAGACCAGTTTCACTATCGTTTTTGTCGCGAGCGCAATCCATCTTCAATGGGAGCAAACTTGCCGTCCTTTATCTCTCGATTGATTTTTTCGAGCAGAGGCTCGCCGCGGCCCCCTGGAGAGAAGTCCCGCTCCATCTCATCGTCCCAAGCCTGTTCTTCCAATTCCCCAAGCCAGTCAGCCAGTTCTCGGCGTTCAGCGTCGGGCAATTGCTCAATAGCTGCTTTGATCGCTTCTACAGTCATAGGCAAAGCTTAAACTTGCTCGGCAATGGATGCAAGCCGAACGCTCATGCTGTTGCGCGTTCCTCCGACCGGCGCTGAAAAATCTCGATGTAGCAATTCACCAGCGAAACCGCAGCAGGGGTGATGCCGGGGATGCGCGAGGCCTGACCCAGGGTGAGCGGGCGCACGCGCGTGAGCTTCTCAACCACCTCGCGCGAGAGCCCGGAGACTTTTCCGTATTCAAACCACTCGGGAATGTGCCGCGATTCGGCGCGCTTCATGCGTTCCATCTGGCGCTCCTGCTGCTGCAAGTAACCCTCGTACTTGAAGTCGGTTTCCACGCGCCGGGCCTCTTCGCGGGAGAGCGTGGTTGACTCAATGCTGCCGGCAGCGGACTGATTCAATCCCGCTCGAATCCACTCCATCAGGTCGTCAATGTTCAACTCCGGCCGCTTGAGCAATTGCGCGCCGGTCAGCGGTGACGGCGCGGTCAGGTGGCCGCTTTCCATCAGGCCCAGCTTCGCGTAAATCTCCTGCCCCGCCCGCGTGCGCGGGTCGAGCCGCGTTTCAAGCAGGAATTTCGTAGCCGCGCTGATGCGAAGTTTCTTGTCGACAAACGCCTCGTAGTCCCTCTGCTTGATCGTTCCCACCTGATAACCCAGCGGCGTCAGGCGCTCATCGGCGTTGTCGATGCGCAGGTGCAGGCGGAACTCCGCGCGCGAGGTGAACATGCGGTAGGGCTCATCCACTCCCTTGCTCACCAGGTCATCGATCAGTATTCCTGCGTACCCCTGTGTACGGTCGATGGTGACGGGCGGCTTGCCCTGCACGCGCAGCCCGGCGTTGATTCCGGCCATGATTCCCTGACAGCCTGCTTCTTCATAGCCCGTGGTTCCATTGATCTGTCCGGCGAGATACAACCCTTGAATCTTTTTCGTCTCGAGCCACGGCCGAAGCTCGGTCGGTTGCACCATGTCGTACTCAATGGCATAACCCGGGCGAATCATGTCCGCATTCTCAAGCCCGGGAATCGACTTGACCATGGCCATTTGCACATCAATGGGCATGGAGGTTGACATGCCGTTGACGTAAATCTCGTTGGTATCCAGACCCTCAGGCTCAAGAAAAATCTGGTGCTGCGTCTTGTCGGGAAATTTTACGATCTTGTCCTCGATCGAAGGGCAATAACGCGGCCCGATGCCCTTGATCTGCCCGGAATAGAGCGGGGCGCGGTGCACGTTCTCGCGGATCAATCCGTGGGTCTGCGCGTTGGTGTAAGTGATCCAGCAGACCGTCTGCGGCTGGGTGATGGCGCGCGTACGAAAGCTGAAAGGAGTGGGAACGGGATCGCCCGCCTGCACCTGAAATTTCGAGAAGTCGATGGTGCGCGCATCGAGTCGCGGCGGCGTGCCGGTCTTGAGCCTGCCCACCTCGAATCTCAGACGGCGCAGCGCTTCGCCGAGCAGTACAGAAGGCGGTTCGCCACTCCGCCCGGCGGGATACTGATTCTCGCCGCAGTGGATCAAGCCATTCAGAAAAGTTCCGGTGGTCACAATCACCGCGCGGGCTTCCACTGTTCGTCCGTCGAGCAGGCGCACGCCGCGCACGGTCGCGGCCGGTCCCGGCTGTTCCAGCGGTTCTGAATTCGCGGTTGGTTCCAGAACCAGATCCACCACTTCCGCCTGCTTGATGCGCAGATTGGGCTCCGATTCCAGTACTTGCCGCATCTTCGCCCGGTAGAGCTTCTTGTCGGCCTGCGCGCGCGGCGACCACACCGCCGGCCCGCGGCTGGTGTTGAGCAGACGGAACTGGATTCCGACTGCGTCGATCACCTCACCCATCACGCCGCCCAGAGCGTCGATTTCCCGCACCAGATGGCCTTTGGCGATTCCTCCCACGGCGGGGTTGCAGCTCATCTGGGCAATCAGGTCCAGGTTGATGGTATAAAGCGCAGTCTTCAGCCCCATGCGCGCCGAGGCCATCGCCGCCTCGCACCCGGCGTGCCCCGCGCCCACCACCACCACGTCATATTTTTCCGAAAAGCTCATGGTCATTCGCTGTCGGGTACCCTCGGGCTTGCCTTTCCATTTTACCAAGGGGTTCTTCAGGTGACCAGCACGCCGCGCCTCTCGTAGTAATTATCCTCGGGCTGAGGCTGAGGCTCTTGCGGTGGCTGGCCCCTCAAAGGGACCTGACCGCCGCCGCCGAATGAGACCCCTCACCCTATCACCGCTTCGCCCCTCTTCCCTCTCTCCGGGGAGAGGGAAGAGGGGGAGGGGAGTTGGGGTGAGGGGTTTGTCAAAATCTTGAGAGCCGGTAAATTCCGACTTGCACAACTGTCAAACTACAACGCCCACACCGGCGGGTCCGGGGGATCTCCCGTCGGAATTACGTGGAAAAAACATTGCATCTCTTTTACGCAAATTAAAAATCTTCACAGCAGCCATTGAATAAGAATTCACATCTAACGGGATTGACAAACTCGGGCAAATACGAATAGTGTACGCCATCTTATGAAACTTCTTGTACTCGGTTCCGGCGGCCGCGAGCACGCTCTGGTCTGGAAGCTTCACGAAAGCCAGAAGATGGATGAACTATACTGCGCTCCCGGGAACGCGGGCATCGCGCAGGAGGCGGAATGCCGCCCTGTCGATCTTTCGGACACCAAAGCCGTTGTTGAGCTCGCAAAGAGCCTGCGCGCGGACCTGACGATTGTGGGTCCGGAGGCGCCTCTGGTGGCGGGCATTGTGGATGAATTCGAACGAGAGGGCCTCGGAATCATCGGCCCCAGCAAAGCCGCAGCGCGTCTGGAGGGCAGCAAAATCTTCGCCAAGGAATTCATGCGGCGGCACAACATCCCCACCGCGCGATTTGAGGTGGCAGACAGATACGAGGATGCCATCAAAGCCCTGGCGCGATTTGCGCCTCCCGTAGTCATAAAGGCCGACGGGCTGGCTGCCGGAAAAGGGGTCAGAATCGCACGCAACCATCCCGAAGCAGCCCAAGCGCTGGAAGACTTCATGGTGCGCAAGACCCTGGGCAGCGCAGGCGAGCGCGTGGTGATGGAAGAATGCCTGAGGGGGGAAGAAACTTCGTTCATCATCCTGACGGACGGCCGCGGGATTCTCCCTCTGGTCACGACGCAGGATCACAAGGCGCTGCTGGATGGCGATCAAGGGCCCAATACCGGTGGAATGGGCGCCTACAGCGACGATACATTGCTCAGCGAATCGCAGCATGACGAGATTATCCGTTGCATCGTTGCTCCGACCCTGGCGGGAATGGAAATGGAGAATGCCCGCTACAGGGGCTTCCTCTACTTTGGGCTGATGATGACGGTCTCCGGCCCCATGCTGCTTGAGTACAACGTGCGCCTTGGCGATCCTGAAGCCCAGCCGATTCTAATGAGGTTGCGCTCCGATCTTGGCGACCTTTTGGTGGCGATGCGCGAGGGCAACCTGGCCACGGTCGATGTTCATTGGAGCCCCAATCCCGCAGTGTGCGTGGTGCTCGCTTCAAAGGGATACCCGGCCAATCCTGAAATCGACAAAGTCATCACCGGCTATGAATCTGTGGAAGCCCTGGGCGGGGTCAAGATCTTTCACGCTGGAACGCGAGTGCAGGATCATCACCTGCTGACCTGCGGCGGGCGCGTCATGGGGGTTACGGCGATGGCCCAGGATTTACCCTCAGCGATTCAGCACGCCTACGCCGGGGTCGGCAAACTGCAATTCGAAGGGATGCACTACCGTAAGGATATTGGGGCAAGGGCGCTGGCGCGAACGCCGAATATTGTAGTCCGGCAGGATCGCTTGCCGCGCAGCGTGCGCCCCATATCAGGAAAATAGCCCTGGGGCAATTGAAGCTCGAATCTCCTAGGAGGGGAAATGCCGGAAAAGCCATTGGTTGGAATCGTCATGGGCAGCGACACGGACCTGCCCACGATGACGGACGCGGCGACCACACTCAAAAAATTTAATATTCCGTTTGAAATCGAAATCACTTCCGCGCACCGCTCGCCCGCCCGCACATCCGAATACGCGCGGACGGCGGTGGAGCGGGGCCTGAAAGCCATCATCGTGGGCGCAGGAGGAGCATCCCATTTGGCGGGCGTGATCGCCGCGGAAACCATTCTGCCCGTCATCGGCGTCCCCATGGCCACCACCACCCTCGCGGGGCTTGACGCCCTGCTTTCCACGGTGCAGATGCCGGGCGGCGTCCCCGTGGCCTGTACGGCAATCGGGAAACCCGGTGCCGTTAATGCCGCAATTTTTGCGGCCCAAATCATCGCCACGTCGGACTCCGAAACCGCCAGGAGACTCTTCGAGCACAAAGAGCAGCTTGTCCGCTCCGTAGCGGAGAAATCGGAGAAGTTGAAGCGGGAATTCAAAATTTAGTGGCAGGTGGCCGCGTGCGGCCAAGGAGAAATGGCGTTATCGTTTAATTCGCATCGCACAATGGGCCTGTTTGAATTTGCCCGTCGTATGTCCCCCGCCGCCGGCAATCCTCCAAAGGAGATTTTTTGTTCATCGGCCATTTCGGCGTTGCACTTGTCGCGAAAAGGGTCACGCCCCGCACGTCGCTGGGAACGCTCGTGCTCGCGGCTCAGTTCGTGGACCTGCTGTGGCCGATTTTCCTTTTTTGCGGCCTTGAGCGCGTGATCATCGCTCCAGGCGAAACCGCGGTTACGCCGCTCGACTTCATCTCCTATCCATTGTCCCATAGCTTGTTTGCCGATTTGGGTTGGGCGTCTCTGTTTGCGGGAATCTATAAAGTCATCAAGAGGGAGTCGGCCGGCGCCGTCTGCCTGTGGTTCGTGGTGATGAGCCATTGGGTGCTTGACGCGCTCAGCCACAGGCCCGATCTGCCGCTCTATCCCGGAAGCTCAACTTTCATTGGTCTGGGCCTGTGGAATTCACGCGCCTGGACGATCGTCGTTGAAAGTGCCATCTTCCTGGCCGGGGCCAGGATCTACGCGCGCGCAACTCATCCGCGTGATCCCATTGGCTCACTCGCCTTCCGCTCCTACGTCGCCCTGCTGCTTCTCGTCTACCTCATCAATGTCTTTGGTCCACCGCCGCCCAGCGAACGTGCCGTTGCCTTCGCCGCCCTCGGCTTGTGGGTGTTTGTATTCTGGGCGTACTTCCTGGACCGCCATCGCGTGGTCAATTCTCCACACGCACAGCAGATCGATCTCTTCCCTTCTCCCGATTCGCCGGAGGCTCCCTGAAGTTCTGGGAATAACCTTTCCCCGGGTCGCTTACTTCTTCGTTCGGCTTCCGGGCTTCACGGCGGGAACTCCAGACTTGCACAGGGGACAATCGGTGGGATTGTAATTCTGGATCTTGAGGGTGATCAGCGCGGCTTTAGGAATGCCCAGGTCAGTCTCGCCGCCGCTGCGATCGATCAGCGCGCCCGCTCCCACCACCTTGCCGCCGGCTTCCTCGACACATCGAATGGTCTCGCGCGTGGAAAGGCCGGTGGTGATGACATCTTCCACCACCAACGCAGGTTCGCCCGGAGCCAGGCTGAATCCGCGCCGCAAGGTCATGACGCCCTCCTGGCGCTCGGTGAAGATGGCGCGCGTACCGAGGGCGCGGGCCACTTCGTGGGCGACCAGAACTCCTCCCAGAGCCGGAGCGGCGACCACGGCAGCTCCCAAACGGCGCACGTTCTCCGCCAGTTGGGCGCACAATTGCTCAGCCACCTTCGGATGTTGCAACACCAGCGCACATTGCACATAGCGGTCGCTGTGCAGCCCCGAGGAAAGGATGAAATGCCCTTCCAGAAGTGCCCGGTGCTTTCGAAAGACAGTAAGCAGTTCGTTTTCCGTCATGATTGTCAGGCGCGGGACAGCAGCGGCGCGAGCGCGCTATCCATCTCCTTCGCAATCGCCCGCGTGGCGGCGAGGGGGTCGGGGGCCCCGGTGATGGGCCGGCCGATTACAAGATAGTCGGCGCCGGCGCGGACAGCGCTCTCAGGGGTCGCCGTGCGCGCTTGATCGTCATTCACTCCTGGGGGCGCTCCGGAGGGCGCTCCTGCGGCGGGTCGAATGCCGGGCGTGATAATCAGGAATTCCCGTCCGCAGGCGCGGCGAAT
>JASHTY010000321.1 GCA_030040315.1 Terriglobia bacterium
CTGCGTCCGTTGCAGCGCGATGAGCGTGGTGACCAGCATGCTTGCGCCCGCCAGCAGAATGAAGGACGCGGCGATTTGGGTGACCGCGAACGCGCGCTGGCGGCGGCTGGTGCTGCTGGTGATGCGGAAGCTGCCGCTCGCCAGGTTCAGGCCATTCGGCGCATTGGCCGAGGGCAGTCGCGGCACAAATGCCAAAATCACCGCGGCGACCACAGCCAGGGCCACTCCCATCCAGACCAGGCTGGAGTCCACCCTCAGATCCAGGGCGCGAACCGAGAATCGCGAGGCGTAGCGCGCCAGGACGGAAACCAAGGGTTGCGCGCTGATCACGCCGATAGTTGCCCCCACGCCGCAGAGCAGAAGGCTTTCCGCCAACAGCATGCGGCGCAGCGCCCAGGTGTTTGCGCCGAGCGCGGCACGAATGGAGAGTTCGCCCTCGCGGCGAACCGCACGCGCAAGAATCAGGTTGGCTACGTTCGAGCAGGCAATGATGAAGACCAGACCCGAGGCCGCGAGAAGGACGAGCAGGACCGTCCGCGCGCCGGAAGTGATCTGGTCCCGGAGCATCCGGACATCAATGCGGAAGCCGCCGTTATCGGGATACGCTTCCGGGTGGTCCTTCTGCATGCCGGCGTAGACGCTGCGTAACTCCGTGCGAGCCTGGTCAAGACTGGCGCCGGGTGCAAGCTTGCCGAACAGTTCGGTCATGCGATGAACGCGGCCCGTGACCATGGTGGCGGACAGGTGGTGCGGGCTGGTGACGATGTTGCCGATGATTTCGGTGTCGGCAGGGTACGGCACACAGGGTTCAAGGACGCCGATGACCGTGGCGGAACGATCGCCAATGCTGCTGAGCCGCACGGTCTTGCCGATCACGGCGGGATTCTTTCCGTAGACGGTGGACCAGAAGCGATAGGTGAGCACGATGACGCCTGCGGCGTTGGGACCGTCGTCTTGAGGTCCGATGAGGCGGCCGAGAACGGGGCGCAGCCCCATCACTTCAAAGAAGGTGCCCCCGACGACGCCACCTTGAACTCCGCGAGGCTCACCGAGGCCGATCATCGTGAAGCCCATCGTCGAGAAATCTCCGAACTCGCTGACAGAGCGGATGTTGGGTTCAAGATCCTTGAGTTCGGGGACGGAGAACGTGATGTTGTTGGCGCCGAGGCCCGGAGCGCTTTGCCGGATGTAGATGAGCCGCTCCTCGTCGCGGTTGACAAGCGGCTTGAGCAGCACTCCCCGCACGAGGGTGAAGATGGCGGCGTTCGCCCCAATGCCTAGCGCCAGCGTCAGGGTCACAATCGTCGCCAGCCCTTTGCTGCGCTTCAGCGAGTGGACCGAAACTCTTAGATCGCGGAAAAATGACATGGTTCCTGTCCCTCGGCGTTAATCAGCACCGTGCATGCCAATTGGATGGCTCACATTATACATCTGCAATGGGCTGCGTCGTAGGAGAGATTCAACGTCGAACAGGTGTCCAAAGAGCAGGACGCAAGAGGGGTCTCCACAAAAGTCCCCACAGGCACGGAGCAGCGGCAATTAAGGGTGGTCTAAGTTATTGAAAACATGGTAGGCCTGGGGATATTCGAACTCCCGACCCACAGTTTAGGAAACCCATGCCCCACCGTTCACCCTGTTCGGATTCACGACTTTTCAGTCGGTTACAGTAGCTCTCATTCGGACCCGAGGCCCCAAGTCGAGAACGAATATGCACCCCATAATGCACCCCGTCCGGAGTCAGCACAGATAAAGAGCAACGGTTTTTCCTCAGTCGCTGACTGCCTGCGTTTCAATTCACCTCGCATCAGCATCTCCAAGCGCCGGTCTAACCTACTCGATAGCATCCAACTCGTTCGCCGGCAACGCGGGAACCATCAAAAGCAGATTGCCTTTCACACGCGACCATTTGTACTCTGTGGACTTCCACTGCGCCGCCCGCCCTCAGACCAACTTGTCTATACCAGACGCAACGGTATCTTCGTCCTCGAGATCACAGCTCATCCGCGGTTTGGCTTACCCTACGGACAGGATCGGCTCATCCCGATTTGGCTGGCCACTTTGACTACCAAACAGAAGAGCCGCGTCATTCATTTCGAGAGCCCAACCCAACTGCTCGACTATTTTCACCTGCCAAAGAATGGAAGCCAACACCGCAGGGTCAAATCCGCCTTCCAGCGAATTTTCGCTGCCACGATTTTCTTTGGCACTGAACGCGAAACCATCAAGCGGATCGTTGTGGACTCAGCTCGATTCCACTTCATGGACTCCATGTGTCTGTGGTTCGATTCCAGTGGACAGGCCCAACCCAGGGACTCCAACACATGCGCCAACACCATCACGCTGAGCGAGTCCTTCTATCACGAGATCACTGCTCATCCTGTTCCGGTCGAGCGTGAAGTCATTGCTGCTCTGGCGCACGCCCCTGGCCTTCTAGACTTCTACGTCTGGATCGCCTGGAAGAGTTGGACGGTTAGGGGTCAACCCGCTCGAGTTCCGATTTTCGGCGAAAACGGACTCAGCCATCAATTGGGTACGGCTCAATACTCGGTGGACAGGCTATTCCGGCACAAAATCTCCCATTGGCTCGAATATGTGAAGCTCCTCTGGCTAGAGTGCCCCGCCCATGTGTCACAGGACGGCCGGTATCTGGTCGTCCAATCATCTCGAAAATCGGCAGCCCTCCACCCTGTGGAATGGCCTGTGAATCCATGAACTTTTTCACGGCATTTTGGTTACGAATTGACTCCAGTATTCTAGGCACCATCGTTATCCCATCCGGCATTGTAGTTACGGTCGAACAGCATTCTGGTTGCGCTTCACCGGCATTTTAGTTACTCTCGACCTCACTTACTCCTGTAGACCCGATGGTATGAGAGCAGCGCCTGTAGTTGCCTTTTAGATGACCTGTAGAAAACTACCTGTAGCAGACAAGCCGAAGTTGTGGAAAAGTCAAACATTGAATGTCACAGGGCTCGCTGCTGCGCAACCGGAGAGAGCCACCATAGGGGATGCTGAGTGCCGTTTGGGTACGTTGATGCTATGATTTCGCTGGTGGTGGCAGACTAAGGACGTTTACGGGAAAACCGAGATGTAAACCAGCAATTTCGGCGATTTATATCCATCGACCGGCGGGAACAATTGGAAGCATCGAATTTAGGAGCTAAATTTATACCCCACGCTCCCATTCGCATTTTGAGCGTTGATGTTCATCCGATCTTTCGCGAGGGGCTTAGGGCGGTTCTTGCGGCGGAAGCGGATATCACCTTGGTGGCGCAAGCGACCGATGCGACCCAGGCCATAACCGAGTTTCGACGCTACCGGCCTGATATTACTCTGATGGACGTCCGACTACCGGGCCGAAGCGGAACCGAGGCACTCGTCTTGATTCGCAACGAATTTCCCAACGCCCGCGTCATCATGCTGGCGACTTCCGACAGCGATGGCGAGATTCAACGTGCTATGCGAGCCGGTGCTGCTGCGTACATTCTGAAGAGCATGCCCCAGGACGAGATTCTGGGTGTCATTCGCTCTGTGCATGCTGGCCGGCGGCACGTTCCGCCGGAGGTGGCAGCGCGGCTGGCAGAACACCTGGGAGAGGAAGATCTTACCAGCCGGGAGCTGCAAGTGCTGCAGTACGTTCGCGATGGCTATCGCAATAAACAAATAGCCGATGAGCTGGGAATCGCCGAAACTACCGTGAACTTCCACATCAAGAACGTGCTCGAGAAACTTCAGGCCAATGACCGCACCCACGCCGTCGCCATTGCGATTCGTCGCGGTTTGTTGCAAGTCTGACCTTCCCTTGGCCGCGGTGAATCGGGGCAGATGCCTACGGGTTCAAGCGCCGCATATGATTCGCAATAACCAGATTACCTCGCGATGGGCGCGCTGTTTAGTGTGGCTGGTTGTCTCGTGCGTCTGCCTCAACACAGGTCTGATATGGGCGTTGAATCCTGACAGGTACGTCACCCAATATTCACACGCGGCTTGGAGGATCCAGGATGGCTTTTTCACGGGCGGTCCCATGGCGGTGGTGCAGACGCCGGACGGTTATTTGTGGATTGGAACTAGATCCGGCTTATTGCGGTTCGACGGAGTACGCTTTGTCTCCTGGAATCCGGAACATGGT
>JASHTY010000322.1 GCA_030040315.1 Terriglobia bacterium
ATCGACGAATTCATACGCTTGTGCGACTACGTGGGCGCTGAGCCGCTCATCTGCGTGCGCTGGACGGGCAAGAAGCCGGAGGATGCTGCCGCGGAAGTGGAGTATTGCAACGGCGACGTTCACACCGCCTGGGGAGCACGCCGCGCCGCCAACGGCCACCCCGCACCCTATCACGTGAAGTACTGGCAGATCGCCAATGAAATTGACGCACCCGATTACCCGCCGTCGATTCCCGCCTTCGCCGCGGCGATGCGGAAGGCCGACCCATCCATCAAGCTGGTTTCTTCCTATCCCACCGACCGCCTGCTCGAAGTCGCCGGAACGTCGTTCGATTACCTTGCACCGCATCATTACGAGATTGCCGATCTTGCGGGTGAAGACCGCGACTTTCGCCGCATGCGCGACTGGATCGCCACCCACGCGAAGGGCAAGGACATGCGCCTTGCTGTTACCGAGTGGAACACTACCGGAGCGCAGTGGGGCCTGACGCGCGCCATGCTGCAGACGTTAGGCAACGGGTTGAGCGCTGCCCGCTATCTGAACTTGCTGCAACGCTACACCGACCTGATCGAGATCGCCAATCGCTCAAATTTTGCCGATAGCTTCGAGTCTGGATTCGTGGAAACCGGACCCGGCTGGCTTTACAAGTCTCCGGCCTATTACGTTCAGGACTTGTATGCGCGCGCGGCGGGCTCCTACCCCCTGCGCCTCGACCGCAGCTCGGCTCTGCCCTGGAACCTGCAGGAACCGGACCTGAGCGCCTGCCTGAGCGCGGATGGAAAGACGTTGCGGATTTACGCGGTGAACTCCACTCTCGATCCGGAGGTGCGGCATTTTCAGTTGGACGATTTCAAGGAGGAAGTTGCAAGCGGAACCGTTTTCACGCTTGAAGACCGCGCGCATGCTGGAACTTCGGAAGTGATGAACAGCCGGGACGACCCTCAGCACGTTGCACCGCGCACGGAGCCCGCAGCAATCCGCGGGACGGGGTTTGAGTTCACATTCCAGCCGCTGACGGTGACGATGCTGGAGCTGACTTTGAAGTAGGGGTGCCCAGCGGCTCACGCGCCCGGCACATACCCGCGGCCGAAGCGGTTCGCCGACTCATTGCGGAAGTCCGAGATCAGTGACATCAGCGCGGACGTACCACCGTCCAGAATCACAGTCTGGCCAACCATGAAAGTGGAATCGTCAGAGCACATGAAGGCCGCGAGTTTTGCGACGTCCAGAGTCTTTCCCGCGCGTGCAGCCGGAATCATGCGGTGCGTGGTCTCCGCCGCAATCTCCTCCGTGAACCCCGGCACCGCCTTGAAATAATTGTCGACCGTGATCCATCCCGGCGCGATGGCATTCACGCGGACGCCCTTGTGCGCTAATTCGACCGCCAGGGTGCGAGTGTAGGCAATAATCGCGCCCTTGGTCGCGGCGTAAAGCGAATGCTCCGGCGCTCCCGACACACCATGAATCGAAGTCAGATTGCACACCGCTCCGCCGCCCGACCTCAGCATAATCTCAACCACGCGTTGGGTCAGAAAAAACTCCGCCCGGAAGTTGACGTTGAAGATAAAGTCAAACTGCTCGCGGGTAATCTTCAGGAAAGGCCGGTTGAAGGTCACCCCGGCGTTGTTCACCAGGCAATCGATCCCGCCCAGGAATTCCGCCGCCTTCGCCGCCAGCGCTTCCACTTCGTCAAGATTCTCGAAGTTGGCCCGAATCACCGTGGCACGGCGGCCCATTTTGCGGATTTCCTCCGCGGCCGAATCCGCGCCTGAGTCCTTGGCAAAGTGCAGGACCACGTCGGAGCCCTGGCGCGCAAATTCCAGAGCAATCTCGCGGCCGATGCCGGTGCCGGCGCCAGTCACCAGCGTCTTTTTCCCTTGCAAAGCATCGCTTGATCGCATGCGGTTCACCTTGGACTGCGATGATTCGCTTGACGCAGCATTCAACGCAATAACGGATTCGTGCTGCCTGCGGACATCCTCCTCCACTACCCGCCTTCCACTCGCGGGCATTACCCTGCGGATGTCGATGCCCAGTTCCTTCGCCAGCTTTCGTGCGCGGGGGCTGGCGGCGAATTCATCCTGGCCGGTCGCAGGCTCAGCTTCCGCAGAATGCGCTGGGACGGCAGTTGCAACAGGTTTCGCTGCTTGATGCGCAGCCTGGTGTGTCGCAGCGGCTGGCGCTGCCGCAGAAGTGACCTCACCCGGCTGATCGCCCAGCATCGCAATCACCGTCCCCACCCGCACCTTCTTTCCCAATTCGACTTGAATGTCATTCAGGTAGCCCGAGTCGGTGGATTCCACTTCCATCTCGGATTTATCCGTCTCAACGATAAACAGGACGTCGCCTTTCTTGACCCAATCACCAACCTTTTTCTGCCAGGAGACAACAGCGCCCTCTTCCATGGTAAGGCCGAGTTGGGGCATGACGACGTCGTAGGTCATAATGAGACGCTTAATTCTCCATAATCTTCCGAACTTCCGCCGCCACGCGTTCAGCCGATGGAATCATCTGGTCTTCAAGCTGCGGGCTGAAGGGATTGGGCACGGGCAGGGAACAAATGCGCGCGGGCGGGGCATCAAGCGAATCGAAACACTCTTCACACGCCAATGCCACAACCTCGCCGGAAAACCCGCACATGGCCGGCGCTTCATCGATAATCGCCACGCGCCCGGTTTTGCGAATTGAGCCCGCGATCGTCTTGCGATCGAGCGGCACAATCGTGCGTGGGTCTACCACTTCCGCCGAGACGCCTTCTTTCTCCAGAATTGCCGCGGCCTCCAGCGCCACGCTCACCATTTTCGATACGCCCACCAGCGTCACATGCTTGCCCGGGCGGTGGATTCTGGCTTCGCCCAGCGGAATGGTGTACTCGCCTTCGGGGATGGGGCCTTTGGAGTTGTAGAGCGCCTTATGCTCGATGAAAATCACGGGCCCATTCTCGCGCAGCGCGCTCTTCAGCAGACCCTTCACGTCATAAGGCGTGGCCGGCGTTACGACTTTCAGCCCGGGAGTGCTGGCAAACCACGCGTAGAAGCAGTGCGAATGGTGCGCGCCCGCGCTGCGCACGGAACCCATCGCTCCGCGCACCACCACCGGAGCTTTGATCTTTCCGTGCGAGGAATAGCTGATGTTGGCGGCCTGCTGAACGATCTGCGTCATGGCTTCGAGCGCGAAATCCAGGAATACCTCGTCCACAATTGCTCGCGTGCCCGCCATGGCCGCTCCGATGGCGATGCCGGTGGCGCCGAGTTCACAGATGCCCGTGTCGCGCAGGCGATGGTCGCCGAATTCCTTCCACAGGCCGCGCGTCTGGCGGAAGTTTCCGCCCCGCGGGCCGATCCCCTGGCCGATGTAGACGATGCTTTGATCGCGCTGCATTTCCTCGCGCAGCGCTTCAATGCCCGCATCGACGTAACTGATTTCGCGTACGCCTGTTGCCACGGCTGATTCCATCCTTGATCCTCTCCAATTGTAGGCGCGCGGGCGCGCCGGTGGTCGAGCCCCGACGGGGCGAACTAACAAAGCCCAGGCCAACGGCCTGGGTTCAAGATGCGTTTCCCCTTGTTCAGCCCTGAAAGGGCGATATAACCGCTAAGGCTCTTCCGCCCTTGCAGGGCTTGGGATTTCGTCAGGGCGTATCCGCGCACCCAGGCCGTTGACTTGGGCTTCGCTCGGTCGCCCCATTGGGGCTGGATCCAAGCCTATTCGGCCACGACCGCCACAACCTAAAATGCGTGGTCCAAAACCTCCGACGGTTTTGGTTCCGGGCTCTGCCGCGCGAATTGCACGGCATCGTCCAGCCACGCCTGCACATCGCGATGAATCTTGTCCAAATCGGCTTGGGCCACACCCGCTTCCCCAACCAGTTTTTGCCCAAGCCGTCGAATGGGGCAGCGGGATTTCCATTCCTCAACCTCTTCGCGAGTACGGTAGTCAGTTCCGGGATCGCCCTCATGGTGGCCGACGAACCGATACGTCTTTGCTTCAATCAGCGTGGGCCCGCCGTCGCTGCGCGCGCGGGCGATAGCTTCTTTTGCCGCACCGTAGACCGCCATCACATCATTGCCATCGATTTCCACCCCGGGCATTTTGTAAGCGGCGGCTCGGCTCGCGACACTCGTGTTCTTGGTCGCGCGGCGGAAAGCCATTTCCGTGGCGTACAAGTTGTTTTCGCAGACGTAGACGACGGGCAGATTCCACACGGCTCCGAAATTCAGGCCTTCGTGGAATGACCCGCTGTTCACCGCGCCGTCGCCGAAAAACGCCACCGCCACCTGGCCGCTTTTGCGAAGCTGCGCGCTAAGCGCGGAGCCGGTGGCGAGCGGAATTCCCGCGCCCACAATTCCATTCGTGCCCATGAAGCCATATTCGGGCGCATAAAGGTGCATACTGCCGCCGCGCCCGGCTGAAGAGCCGGTGGTTTTTCCCCACAACTCGGCGAAAACGTCACGGCCTGGCACACCCTTTGCCAGCGCATGGCCGTGTCCTCGGTGCGTGCTGTAAATCAGATCGTCGGGCCTCAGGTTCGCGCAGACACCCGTTCCCACCGCCTCCTCGCCCACGTAGAGGTGGACAAACCCGGGCAGCATCCCGCGCCGGTAGAGGTCCTGAACCTTGAGCTCGAATTCGCGGAGCTCCAGCATCTTGCCGTAGAGTTCGAGAAGCAGCTTTACGTCCATTGAACGGGTGACCGCCTTCCAGTAGTTGCTTAGGTAATCGCCGGCTGGCGCAGACTCCGACCGTTTGGAGTCTGCGTTTCCGTGTACTCTCCGACGTAACCGAGAGCAGGGCCAAAGTTGCCCAATTTTGAGGCGCTACAACTTTGGTCCGTCGCATGGGCCAGTTGCACTAAAAGGTCCTTTCGGGAACGCAGACTCCAAACGGCCGGAGTCTGCGCCAGCCCCGAGCTCTCAGCCCCAAAGGGGCGTAATATCATAGCCCAGGGCGTAAGCCCTGGGACCCTCACCCCGCCTTCGGCTCCCCTCTCCCGCAAGGCGGGAGAGGGGTTGGGGGAGAGGGCCTGCAACTGAAACCCACGGCTCGCGCCGTGGGCTATTTTATTGCGCCCGCTTCGCAGGCTGAGTTCCTGAGCGAGCCTCCCTAAGCCTCCTTCGGAATCGAGGTTCCGTCA
>JASHTY010000042.1 GCA_030040315.1 Terriglobia bacterium
CGTTCCTGACTCCGCTTCTACCCGGCGACCTGGAGGTTTTTTCCCGCCCTGTGACCTACCTCATCTGGGAAGTGCGTTCGACGGACAGCCGCGCGCATGCGGTATCGGTCTTCTACGGCAACTCCGCACAGCTTGTCGTGAACACTGAAGACCAGCAAGTAGTCTGGTCGCGCGAAAAAGTTGCGGACCTTGATGAGCTGCGCATGGGTACGGAGGAGCAGCCGGTTCTGGCCAAGTCGGGCGACAATCTGCGCATCGATTGGGGCTATTTTTACGCTGCCGCGCCGAGCAGCGAGAACGGCCTGAGCGCCATTGCGGGCTCGTCTGCGGAGACGCGGGCGTTTATCGATGAAGGCCGCCTGCCCCGCGAGGACGAACCCGGCGCACCCCGCGCCGCCAGTCGTGCGCCCATGATGGCATTCGTGTTTGACCTGGGACAGGTCAGCGCCCAGCCGATCACGCGGCATCTGCTGCTGGCTTACGACGACCTCTATTCGATCGAATACTTTCACCAGCGCCTGCGCCCCTATTGGCGGCGCAATGGCGCTCAAGCTGCCGACCTTCTTGCTGCGGCTGAGCGTGATTTCGCTTCATTGCGCGAGAAGAGCGAAAAGTTTGACGACAAATTGATGAGAGACCTCACGCGCCAGGGCGGCGAGAAATACGCCCGCATCGCCGCGCTCGCCTACCGCCAGAGCATAGCCGCACACAAGTTGACGGCGGCGCCCGACGGCCGGACTCCCTACTTTTTTCCCAAGGAGAATTTCAGTTGTGGTTGCATCTCCACGGTGGACGTCATTTATCCCGCGGCGCCAGTCCTGCTACTCCTGAATCCGAAGCTGGAGGAAGCCTCGCTCGCGCCCGTGATGGATTACGTCAAGGCGGGAGAATGGCCCAACGAATGGGCGCCGCATGACTTGGGCGTCTATCCGCTGGCCAATGGCCGCGACCCCGCCAAAATCGAATCCATGCCCGTGGAGGAATCGGGCAACATACTCATCCTTTTCGCCGCTATCGCGCGCGCCGAGGGCAGTGCAAGTTTTGCGGAAAAGTATGCAACGATTCTCGATCAGTGGGCCAAATACCTGGTGGAAAAAGGCCTCGATCCGGAGAACCAACTCTGCACCGATGACTTCGCCGGGCACCTGGCGCACAATACAAATCTTTCGATCAAGGCCATAATCGGTCTCGGCGCCTACGCGCAGATTCTGGAGATGGAAGGCAAGAAGCAATCGGCCGGCGAATATCGCGCCAAAGCCGAGGATTTCGCGCAGCGCTGGGTGGAGATGGCCAATGACGGCGACCATTACCGCCTGGCGTTCGATAAGCCCGGCACTTGGAGCCAGAAATACAATCTGGTCTGGGACAAAATTCTCGGTTTGAATCTCTTTCCGGCGGAAGTAGCCAGCAAAGAGATTGCCTTCTACAAAAAACACCTCAACCGCTACGGCTTGCCTCTCGACAACCGCAAAACCTACACGAAACTCGATTGGGAATTCTGGACCGCGACCCTTGCAGATTCGCAGCCAAATTGGGAAAAACTGATTTCGCCGATTTACGATTGGGTGAACGAATCACCCACGCGAGTTCCCATGACCGACTGGTATTGGACCCGCGATGGCACGCAGGTGGGATTCCAGGCGCGCTCGGTCGTCGGCGGAGTTTTCATCAAAATGCTCGCTGACCCGGCACTCTGGAAATCCTGGGCTAAACAAGGCCTGTAAAGCGGATGGCGCCACCCGCTGTGACATGGGCTTCCAGCCCATGCACACGGCCAGGATGGCAATTTCACCACGGACTAGCTGCCCGCGCCTCAAAGACCTCAGGTCTTCAGCCTGATCGACTTGTCAAATCGCGCATTGACACTTGACAATCTCAGACATCTCCTTCAATATCCACTTTCGATATCGAAACGCTGAATCGAAAACCGCTATGGATGCGAGAAACCTCTACTCCGGCCTGGTTCGATTGCACATTCTCCACCACGCGGGCGAGGAACCCATCTGCGGAATCTGGATTTCCCAGGAACTGGCGCGGCACGGTTATAAATTAAGCGCCGGAACCCTTTATCCCATCCTGCACGGCATGGAAGGTGCGGGCTTTTTGAAGTCGAACCTGGTGCGCCAGGGAAAATCCGCCCGGCGCATGTACACCATCACGCCCCTGGGGCGAAAGGCGCTGAAAACCGCGCGGCACCGCGTGCAGGAGCTTTTCGGCGAGATGTTTGGAATCAAGCATCGCCACTGAGCGCGCCAGGCCTGTGGATATTACCAATGGAAATCACTTATCGCTCGCTCATCACGCTGATTCACGGAATGCTCTTTGGAGCTTTCTTCCTGATGGCGATTTCCGGTCTGCTGGTGGAGCTCTTCCGGTCGACGTTTTCCGAACCTTCGCCCGTTTCTTCCAAAGCCCAATTGCTCGAACGGCTCTATCTTTTCTGTACAGTGGCGTTGGGCTGGGCCGCGGTGCTGACGGGAGCGTATCTCATCTATCCGTGGTACCGCGCGGTGCCGCCGGCCGGCGTGATGGACCTGGCTCCGTTCCCGCGCTACCTGCTGAAATCGAGTCCTGCAACTTCCGGATGGCACGACCTGGGAATGGAATGGAAGGAGCACATTGCCTGGATTGCTCCCATGGCCATGACGATGGTCGCATGGGTGTTGACAAAATACCGCGCGACGATGCGCGAATACCCGCAGGTGCGCTCGGTGGTTCTGACTTTTGCACTCGCGGCATTTGCTGCCGCAGGCGTGGCCGGATTTTTTGGCGCCATGCTCAACAAGTACGCGCCCGTGAACGGCGGTGCCACAATTCATTTAGTCGGTAAAACCCATGAATAAGAGTGCGACACAGATACAAGAAGACAAGAGCGGTGAGCACCTTCCTAACGGTCCGGCGGCAGCCGCAGTTCTCGCATCAGGGGCAGGTTCGGCGGCGCTGGGAATCCTGGGCGTCGCTGGGGATGCCTCAAAACCCATCGCCAAACTGCTGACTTTCTATCTGCCCGCGGGACCGCTCTCCGGCGTGACTTGTGTGGCGATTATTTTCTGGCTGGCACTGTGGTTCATCCTGGCGAAGCGTTGGGCGACCAGAACGGTTGCCTTCGCAAGAGTCAACATTGCGGCATTAGCTCTGCTGGCGTTGGGATTCCTGCTGACCTTCCCGCCCTTCGCCGATCTCATTCAGGGGAAATAACAATGCATAGGAAGGCTGGCGGGACGCATCTTCAATCACGATCTGACCGGCCCTCAGAATCAGACCCGGCAATAAGCGGACTGCGCCGGTGCGCGATAGATTACGGCAAGGTGCGGCGTTTCCAGCCGCTGGTGGTTTTGGATTTTCGATGTCAGGCAGCTTTCCAGAATGCCGCTAACCAGCAGCGTGCGCTCGATGGGGTAGGGTGCGACGCGTGTTTCAAACATCTGCTCGATTCCATGCACCAGGCAGGCCGAATAGGTGACGTTGGGCACCGGAGTCAGGAAAAACTGCGTGGCCTGAAGTCCCGGCAGGCCCTTTACGCGCGCCGCAAAATTGAAATCCTTCAACGCGCCGTCAAGCATCAGCAGCGTGGCCTTGAAGCCGTCGCGATACTCGATGAAATATGCGGCGGGGTGCGGCACGATTTTCGGCAACTGGCCGGAGGTCACCAGGTCTTCCGGCCGTGCTTCGGTATCATCGGTGCCGAGCGGCGTGTCGCTGCGCGAGAGCGCCGAGATCAGCAGATCTTTCGACCAGCGGCCATCATCGCCCGCCTGCCAGACCTCGTCGCCTTCGATCAATTGCACGGCTTTCACGCCGGTTTCGCCGCGCCCGCGCCTTTCCACCATGCATTGCAGGCCTTCGAGCGCGTGGAAATCCATGGCATCGGAACCGCCGTCGCCCACCATGAGGGCCTCTTCGATTTCGCACCCGAGGGGTAGCTCCAGTTCGGGCAGGCGAAACGTAACGGGAAGCGATGACCCGCCGAGCATCGGGAAGCGCAGACGGCGCGAGGTCTGAACCATCTCCAGCGCCTTGGTGAAGCTGTACGACAGGTGCTTGTCATTGTAGACGGGCACGGAGTGTCCGCTGGTCTTGAAGACTTCCGCGCACTGCTGGAAGAATTCATAGCGGGGATAGAGAATCTGACCTTTTTCGTTCCGGGGATATTCGCCGTGTTCGGCGACGATCAGAACCGCGTCAACCGCCAACTCCTTTCCGCCGCAGCAGAGCGCCTGCGCGATGGTCGGGTAAACCTGAAAGCCGAATTCCCTCGCGCGCTCGCCGCTCAGGTCCCCCTCGGGCTTCTGGTCAACGTAAAGCGAAACCACTTTGATGTTGGGTTTGTGCCAATCGCCTGCGTAGGGGTAGCCGACCAGAAACCGGTCGCCGATATGCTGACCGTGCGAGAGATACTTGTAGATGGTTGTGACGATGGCCAGGCGCTTGGGCGGGGCGTCCGCTCCGGCGGCTAGAAGTCCCGCAGCCGCTGCGCCGGTTTGAAGAAATTCTCTTCGCGTCAACATCGGTCCGTCCCTCATCTTAGCCCTTCATAAAGGTCGATTCGCGCGCGGGCTGATAGCTGATCGCCAGGTGCGGTGTTTCGTAGCGCCCCTCCCCACGGTAGAGGCTCTCGATGCCCGCCGCCACCAGGCCCGTGGTCAGCAGCGTACGTTCGACGGGATACGTCGGCTTGCCGGTGAGAAACATTTTCTCCATGTTATTCACCAGCGGATTGAAGAAGTTCGGCAGCGTGCAGCGCCCGTCGGGCATGGGCAAATACATTTGCGTTGAGAACGGCTGGCCATCGCCGAAATCGGCTGCGAAGTTGAAATCCTTCACGAGGGGCTCGTAGACCACGGAACTCGAACGATGGTGGTCGACGTCCGCGCCAAAATTGAAATCGCGAACCACGCCGTTCAGCAGAAGCAATGTGCACCGCAGGCCGTCATTGTGCTCGTAGTGGTAGGCGACGGGCTCCTTCACCAGGCGGCGCAGGTCGTCATCGCTGGGAAGAATGTCATTGAAGCCCTCGCGCGCGGGAGTCAGCGTGTGGCTGCGGCACAGCGCGGCCCGCATCAGGCGGCGTGACCACACGCCGTCGCGCAGCGCGTCCCAGACCTTATCGCCGCGATACGCCTGGAGCCACTTCACTCCCGTCTCGCCGCCCTCACGGCGCTCCACCATGCACTGCAGCGTTTCGAGTCCGTGGAAATCGTAGCTGTCCACGCCGCCATAACCCACGCACACGGCCGCACGAATCCGCGAGCCAAGTGGCATTTCGACGGAGGGAATCCGCCACGTGACCGGCAGGCTCGACCCGGCCATGTAGGCGAAGCC
>JASHTY010000323.1 GCA_030040315.1 Terriglobia bacterium
AATGCCAAAATCGAAAAGACGTAATATTGCGGCTTGGCAGGAAACTAGATCCCTCAAAACCCAGCCTGAGTTGAGTTGCGGCCTGCTGTTGACCGTTTTCCCGCCGCTTACAAGTCATGCGACTGAGCGTATTCACCCACAAGGTCGGGGGATTATCGTCCAATCGCTAAGGGTCGTCCAATAGGTTTGCAATCCCGCCAAGTGGAGCGGCGTAACTCGTGTGTTTGCATGTGATTGGCTGGCCGCTGAGGGCCACAACTTGTCATGAATTTGGTATCTCACGTGCATACCCAAAGTGTGACCCGAACGGTATCCGTCCTCACTCTCGCTCTTCTTGAAATCGGGACGCAATCCTTTGCACAGAAGACGACGGGCGAGGCCAGCATGAATCTGAGCGGTACCATCTCGGCGGGTTACACAGATGATTCCTCCAATATCGGAGGGTCGGACCACAGCATCATTGGGGCAGGGATTGGCGATTTTTCCGGCTTTTATCATGACCCCAATTTTCTCACCTTTGACATTCAGCCCTTCTATAACCAATCTCGGCTCAACTCCGCTTTCCAATCCTTGACCGCCGCGAGCGGGGTGAGTGCCAGCGCCAAAATATTCGGTGGCAGTCCGTTTCCGGGCTCGATCAGCTATTCCACCACGTTGAACAGCAGCGGAAATTTCGGAATCCCTGGCATCGCAAACTACACCACGCACGGCGACAACGATATGCTGGGGATCAATTGGGGCATCCACTATAAGAACCTGCCGATGTTGAATCTCAGCTTTGGCGATGCCAACAGCAGCTATTCGGTTTACGGAGCAAACTCCCTCGGCACGCTTCACACTAACACTTTTGCTGCCACCACGGCATACCGAGTGGCAGGCTTCAACTTGAATGGCGGCTACCAATACGCTGGAAACAAGATTGGAACACCGGAATTTCTGTCGGGCGAGCCCTCCGAGCAGTCCAATTCTGGTGTGAGCTCTTACACTTTCAGTGTGGGGCACAACTTGCCCTGGCGAGGCAGTTTTTCCGCTGGCGCCTCTCGCTCCCACATCAACACCGATGTCGGCGAAAGCAGTTCGAGCGACGATATCGAAACTACCATTGACACGGTTACGGCAGGGCTATTCTTCGCCCCCCAAGCGCACTTGAACTTGGGTGGAAACGCATACTACACCGACAATCTGGAGGGGACGCTTTATGACACGCTAATTGCCGCCGGAGCGGTTTCGTCGGAGACCGAGGAGCCCGAGACATCGCGCGATTTCAGCCTGACCGGGAATGCCAATTACGAAATTCCCAGGGAACATCTCATCCTGCACGCCTTCCTCGAGCACCAGCAGCAATCGATCCTGGGGGTCGCATTCGCCTCTGATTCTTACAACGGGACCGTGAGTTATTCCAATCGGCTTCTGGGTGGCCAGTTTAATGGAGTGTTGGGATTGACAAGAACATCTCTCAATACCTCCCAACAAAGCTTGCTGGGGCTGAACGGCTCCATCAACTATACACATCAGATTGACCATTGGACCGTGTCAGGGGCGCTCGCCTATTGGCAGGACTCTCAAACCATTCTGGCGGCCTATACCGATTCGGGCTTTAACTACTCCGGCAGCGTGGGACGCAGGTTGGGGCGCAAATCGTACTGGGGTGCCTATGGAAGCGGGGCACGGAGCTTGCTGACCGACCAGCCCGGAACCGCCAATTCCAGCCGCAGTTTTTCGACATCACTTTCCGTGCTTCGGTTCAGCTTGAATGGCTCATATTCCTCCTCCAACGGGAATGCTCTGTTGACCTCAACGGGCCTCGTTGCCACACCCATTCCCGTGACCGCTGTTCCTTCGAGTGCGGTGGTGCTTTATAACGGAGATTCATACTCCTTCGGGTTAAGCTCAAACCCCGTCCGCGGCCTCACTTTCTCCGCCACCTACGCCAAGGCCCTGAGCGCAACCACCAGCAATGCTCTGCTCTCGAACAACAACACCCAGAACATGTTTTTCGTGATGACCTACCAGGTTCGCAAGTTGAACATCCAGGCGGGTTACACCCGGATCGACCAGGGATTCAGCATCGCTGGAAACTCTCCGACCAATACCGGGTCTTTCTATGTGGGAATTTCGAGATGGTTCAAATTCTTTTGAAATCGGCGGAAATTGAGCCTGGCGGGCAACCCGCACGCCTCGGGAGGCGGTTGCGAACGCGCCGTGCCATGGCGCCGGCCCTTTTCCTGCTTTCACTGGCACTGACTCCCCGCATCGCCGCGCCTCGCCCCAGAACGCAGCCCGCCGGGCCTGCTACCGTTCCGGAACTGGAGTTGGAGGGCGGACGCAAACTCCGATATGAAGGAAGCATCAGCTCGGAGAAGGAAGTCAAAACCAGGCATACATTTCTAAGCCGCCTGGTAGATGCGGTGGCGGGCGAACCTGAATATCGCGCCCTGGTTACTCCCTACGGCGTGGTGACGGATTCACGGGGCCGCATCATCGTCACCGATCCCGGCGCCGCGGGCATTCACATCTTCGATTTCGCCCAACACAAATACAAGTTCATCTCGCGCCACAAGGACATCGACGGGCTCGAAGCTCCGCAATGTGTCGCCGTTGATTCTGACGACAACATCTACGTCACCGATTCGTTCTCCGGCAAGATTTTCCTCTTCGACGCCAATGGGAAGTTCCAGCGCGTCATTGGCAGCATCAAGGGCGAAGGCTATTTCAAACGCGCCACAGGAATCGCCGTAGATTCCCAGAAGCGG
>JASHTY010000324.1 GCA_030040315.1 Terriglobia bacterium
GGCACCGTAGAAATCTTACCCTCCATATTTACCAAGCGCGCCCAGGGAACGCAAGGGTCATGGGCAAAGACCAGGAGCGCGCTGGCCGCCGCCAGGTCCGGCAGAAATCGCTTTTTGTTAGCCAGCGTTTCAAGCGGATAGAGGTCAAAGCTGGTCATCCACGCGTAACCGAGATGAGAATTCGTCGGCACCAGGTCCGACGGGAAGTACGCGGTCTGGCCCTCGGACTCCACACGCACACACTGCATGCATCGGGTGTGCCCGGCGCCGACTTCCACCCGCACGCCGGGCACGATCTCTGCGGCGCCGTCCAGAAACTCAGTTTGCGGTTCGGCGGCGCCGAAAAAATCCTCCAGATAGCTCGCCCGATTCCGCTCCGTCGCACGGTGCGCGTCTTCCCACTCGCCGCGCTGGATGTAATATTTGGCGCGTGGAAATCCCGGCACCAGCTTTCCGTTTTCGCGCCGCACGTTCCACCCGCAATGATCGAAGTGCAGGTGCGTGTTGATGACGATATCGATGTCCTCCATGCGCAGCCCGTGCTTCCGAAGCTCATCCGGGAGTGTGCGCGAATGTTCCACCTGGTATATGTTTTCGAACTTTTCGTCGTACTTGTCGCCGATGCCCGTTTCCACCACGATGTTGTGCTTGCCGGTCTGAATCAGCAGGCACGTCAGGCCGAGCCGGATACGGTTCTTCGGGTCGGCAGGAATTTTCTTTTCCCAGAGCGTCTTGGGGACAACGGCGAACATCTGTCCCCCATCCAGCATAAAGCTTCCGTCGGAAAGCCCGTACAGATCGAACGCACCCAGTTTCATGATTCCTCAACCAACTCGATTAACACGCCCGCCGTGCTGGAGGGATGCAGAAATGCGATGCGCTCATTGCACGCTCCGCTGCGCGCTTCACGATCGATCAGACGCACGCCGTCTCGCTCCAGTTGGCGGAGCGTTCCCGGCAGGTCTTTGACGGCAAGCGCCAGGTGATGGATTCCCTGCCCGCGTTTGGCGATGAACTTGGCGATGGGAGAATCCGCAGCCGTGCCCTCCAGTAATTCGAGCCGAACATCTCCGAGCTGAAACACCGCCACGCGCACTTTCTGGTCAGCCACGGTCTCTGCCGGATCAGGCGCTTTACCCACAAGCTGCTGGAAAAGCGGGATTGCGTCGGCCAGCGATTCAACGGCAACGCCGAGATGATGAACTCTCGCGCCGGTGATTGCAGTCTCTGCCTTGTGCAAGCTGATCGACTGCAAGAACCTGGAGATGATTCCCTCTACCACCTGGTGTGGATCGCGCCGGTGGACGAGCAGATCCTCAATCTGCCGCTCAAAAGACCCGTCGCCCAGCGATTTCGCGACCGCCTTCTCGAATAGCGTCTGGCGCAACAGTTCAAGAACCCGCGAGCGCCAATGTGCACGGCGTCGTTGTCTTGCCGCCTCGCTTTTCTCACCGAAGGCGCGAAACTGGCCGAGCGATTCCACCAATTCGCCGATCCCCTGCCCGGTGGTGGCCACGGTCTTGACGATGGGCGGCCGCCAGCCGTCGGGGCGCGTGGCGAGCGAGAGCATGGCGGTCACTTCCTGCTCGACGCGGTCTGCCCCCTGCCGGTCAGACTTGTTGATGACGAACACGTCGGCGATTTCCATGACGCCGGCTTTGAATGTTTGAATATCATCACCCAGGCCGGGAACCAGCAGCAGAACCGTTGCGTCGGCAAGGCGCGCGACCTCCACCTCATCCTGACCCACGCCCACGGTTTCAATCAGAATGCAATCGCAACCTGAGGCGTCAAGAATCGTAACCGCCTCCTGCGTCGCTGGCGCAAGCCCGCCAAGCTGGCCGCGCGTGGCCATGCTGCGGATGTACACGCCGGGGTCGTGTGCGAGGCTCTGCATGCGCACGCGGTCGCCCAGGATCGCTCCGCCAGAAAACGGGCTGGTGGGATCAACCGCCAGGATTCCCACACGCGCGCCCTGGCGCCGATATTCGCCCGCCAGCTTCTCCGCCAGAGTGCTTTTGCCCGCGCCCGGCGCACCGGTGATTCCCACCACCTGGCCGTGGCCTGTTTTGGGGAAGAGTTCCTGAAGCAGGGGAATGGCTGCGGCGTCACGGTTCTCGGCCATTGAGATCGCCGAGGCAATAGCACGACGATCGCCGGCGAGAACTCGCTCCACCAGGTTGCGGTCGATTTCAGGCATTCAAAGCACGGCCGAATCAGGCCTGCAGTTCAGAATAACACAACCCTTCGCGGCATGGGCTTCCGGCCCATGTGCAAGGCCAGGATGGCCGCGCCACGGCGCAAGGTCGTGGTAATCTAAGGCGCGGCAGAAACCCATTATGGGCAAATTGCTCTTCTTCGGAGTGGCAGTCGGCCTGACCACAGCTCTCTTCGCCAAAGAACGTCCGGCCCAGACCGCGAAAGTCAACGTTCAAATGGGCCAGCCGGGTTGCCAGGTTGATTTGGACGCATCAACCATGGGCACGACCGATGCAAAGGGCGCACTGCTTCTTGCCGGTGTGGATCCCGGCGACCATTACATCCACGTCCGTTGTCCCGGCAAACCAGAGGTGGCGTATTACATCTCGCCCAAAGTCAATGAGGAGGTCAAGGTTCTGCCTCTTTCCGATATCCCATCAGCCGGCGACGATGCGTTCACCGCCCAGGCCCAATCCAAAGTGGAATTGCGCCGCCTGGTCCAGCAGGCCGTTCAATTGCGGGCTCAGGCGCGATTGGATGAAGCCGTGGCGGCGCTGCACCAGGCCGTGAAGCTCGATCCTGAGAACTCCGACCTGCACCGCGAATTGGGAATCACTTTTTTGCTCGCCAAGGAATGGAAGCCCGCGCGCATCGAGATGATGGAAGCCCTTCGCCACGATCAATCTGACGCCGACGCGCACAATGGGCTGGGATACGCGCTGGAGAAGCTCGGGGACCTGGACGGCGCGGTGAAGGAGTATCGCACCGCCATGAACCTTCAGCCGGATGATGAGGAATACCGCACGCACTATTACGATGCGCTGGTGAAGCTGCAACTGCGCCAGCAGCAGGCGAAGAAGTGAATGACGTCAGGAAGCCACTGCAACGCGCGGCGACACAACTTCACGCAGCACCTGCAGGGCGCGCTCGCATCCGGCGCGGTCCACATCCAGGTGGGTAACCATGCGAATCAGTTGGCCGCTCGTGGGATTGGCCAGCACGCCCTGGGCGGCGAGGCGTTTTGAAACCTCCTGCGCGGTCAGGCCGGTGCCCGTCACATCGAAGAACAGAATGTTGCTTTCCACTTTCGCAGGATCGATCTTGATGCCGGGAATCTGCGCCAGCTCCTGGGCAAGGAAGCGCGCGTTGGCGTGATCGATGTGCAGCCGTTTGGGATTTTCTTCGAGCGCGATCAGGCCCGCGGCCGCAAGTATGCCCGCCTGACGCATTCCCCCGCCCAGCATCTTTCGCGCGATTAGCGCTTCTTCAATGAACTCCTTGCTGCCCACCAGCATTGAGCCCACCGGCGCGCCCAACCCCTTTGACAGGCAGAACATCACGGAGTCGAATTTGCGAGTAATCTCGGCGACCGGTTTCCCGACTGCCACGCCGGCGTTGAAGATGCGCGCGCCGTCCAGATGCACGGGCAATCCCGCCGCGTGAGCGTTGTCCGCAATTTCATTGAGCGTCGCAAGAGGATAAACCGAGCCTCCGGCCAGGTTTGACGTGTTCTCAAGCTCGATCAATCCGGTGCGTGCGCGATGGTCGTTGCGCTTGCGGATGTGCGGCGCGATTAAATTCCAGGTCAGAATGCCGTCTTCGGCATGAATGGTTCGCGGCACCAGTCCCGAGAAGGCCGCCAGCATGCCCATTTCGTAGTTGTAAATGTGGCAGCGCTCCTCGCAGATCACTTCCTGCCCCGGGCGAGTGTGAACCTTCAGGGCCGTCTGGTTGCCCATGGTGCCGGAGGGGACAAAGAGCGCCGCTTCGCGCCCGAAGATCTCCGCAGCGCGCTCCTGAAGGCGATTGACGGTGGGGTCTTCGCGATAAACATCATCGCCCACCTCAGCGTCGTGCATCGCCTTGCGCATGGCCTCCGAAGGCTTGGTGACGGTGTCGCTTCGTAAGTCAACCATAAGTTCTTTCATGGGTCCTCTCAGCACCCTCCTAAGCATCCATATTGTCGAACCTGCTGGCGTAATGAGGTACTACACCGGCGCGCCAACGAATTCCTGGAAAACTTCATTCGAGAGCAGGTACGACTTCGGCGCAAGCTGCACGTGATCCCCTTCAACGATCAGCAAGCCCTCTCGCGCCAGGCTCGCGATCCTGTCGTGCCAAGGCGCGAGGCAATCCGCTCCCCAACGCTCGTGCGCGAGACTCAAATTGATGCCGTCTGCCTGCCGCAGGCCGAGGAAAAAGAACTCCTCCACCTGTTCGTGCGGCGTTAAGGCATGACACTCGTCAACCGGCGAACGCCCCGCGTCTAACTGAGCCATGTAAGTCCGCACGTCCACTCGATTCGACCACCTTCGAACCCCGTCGAACGAATGCGCCCCTGCGCCCAGGCCGAGATAGGGTGCAAGCTGCCAATACTTCCGATTATGCCGCGATTCGAATCCCGCGAGCGCGAAGTTCGAAATTTCGTATTGCGCGTAGCCTTCGCTGGTAAGGAACTCGCGGCCAATTTCGTAGGCGTCGGCCATGAAGTCGTCGCCTGGCACGGCATCCGCATGATAACGAGCACCGCCGTGCACCACTTCCCTGCCCAGGCGGCTCTTCTCATCGGCCTCGAAGAGGTAAAGCGAAACGTGTTCGGGCCGCAGAACCGCAGTTTGCTCAAGGCTGCGCCGAAATGACCGGTGAGTTTGGTAAGGCAGACCCGCAATCAGATCGATGCTGATGTCGCGGAAGCCCGCAGGGCGCGCGTGTGCCACAAGGTCACGGGTATCGGAAGCAGAATGCAGCCGCCCGACCGCGCGAAGCTCGCCATCATCAAACGTCTGCGCACCGATGCTCAAACGATTGACGCCCGACTCCAGCATGGCGCGAAGCAATCCGCAATCTGCCGAATCGGGAGTGGCTTCGATGGTGAACTCAAGGTCAGGCCTCCAACGCGTCTGGTCACGCAAGGCAGACACAATCCGTGCCAGGTTCTCCGCACCCAAAAGCGTGGGAGTGCCGCCGCCGAAGTATAGCGAATCAACAGGAAGTGAGAGAAGGTCCCCGGGAATCCCAAGTCGAAGAGCGAAGCCGGCCCAGCTTTCCAGTTCCCGTTCCAGCGCGCGCGTGTAATCCGCATAAATCGCCCCGCGTTCAACCCGTGAACTGAAGTTGCA
>JASHTY010000325.1 GCA_030040315.1 Terriglobia bacterium
TCGGCGATCATTGAGGGTGGCACCGCCAACCGCTGGCCCATCCACCTCGCGCCCTGGGAACCGTTTGGCCCGGCGGATGTGGAGCAAAACGTTTTTCCTTCCGCAATCTACGGCATCGACAACGTCGATTTACACATTGCCATCGGGCCTCGCCCGTTGCTGGTGGCCACTGAAGGGCCCACACCGGCTTGGGACAATGCCGTGGAAGCAATCCGCGATCGTTATCACCTGCTCGCGGCGCCGGATAAATTCAACGCGGTTTCCGCCGACGACCCGCACTCCTGGACGATGAAGTTGCGCCTCGCGACCACGGATTGGTTTTCGCGCTGGTTCTACGATCACGCGGGCCCTGCCACTGAGCCGCCCTTTGCCCTCGAACCCGCTGAAGCGCTCTACTGCACGCCCAACGGCTCCCTGCGCTACTCGCACACCGGCCAGACCATCTTTTCGCTGATTTTGAACAAGCAGGCAAGCCTGCCCCCGGCACGTCCTGTTCCCCAAACCCCGCAGGAGCGCCAGGCCATGAGCGAAGAAATCCGTGAAAAGGTTCGCACGCTGCTGCGCTATGAAAAATCCGATCAGGCCCTTGGTCCGCGCTTGACCGTCACCACACCGCGCAAAGGTTATAAGATCGAAAAGGTGCAATTCCTCTCCGAGCCGGGGATCTACATTCCGGCCTGGGTCTATATCCCGGAGAATGCCGCGCCGCCTCTCACCCCAATTCTGCACGTGAGCGATGAAAGCCTTGAAGATGAGGGAATGGAGTTTGAGGGAGAGGAAGATTCAGGGCAGCCCCACAGCGCGATTGACGAGATGGTGCGCAAGGGAAACCTGGTGGTGGCGGTGGACGTTCGTGGAATCGGGTCGACCCGGCCTGCACACGGAAAGCTGTACGAGGGAGGCGAATTCGGGCAGCTCTTTGACACGGAAACGGCCCTCGCTTACCTCGCCTGGTACATGAATGATTCGCTGCTGGGAAAGCGCGTAATGGATGTGGTGCGCAGCGTCGATTACGTTTTCAGCCGTCCCGAAGCCGACAGCCAACGGCTTCGTGTGATCGGCAAGGGAATGGGCGGTTTGTGGTGCCTGTACGCTGCGGCACTCGATTCCCGCATCAGGTCGCTGATTAGCGTGCGCAGCCTGCTTTCCTACCGCACGCTCGGTCAGACGGATCGATACACTTACGGGGCCAATGTCTTCGTTCCTGAAATCCTGTTGAGCCTTGACCTGCCGGAAGTTGCGGCGGCCATCAGCACACGACCGCTGGCGTTGCTCTCGCCGGTTGGAGCGATGCAGCAGCCGGTGGAAGAATACACCGCGGAGGAAACCTACCAATGGACCCGAAGCGTGTATTTAGCTGCCGGAATACCGAATCATTTCTACATTAAAGCCTCAAGCTCGGATCTCGAGACGGCAACGACCTATCTGAACTTATTTGATTATCCGGAGCGCATCGCGGGCGGACACCGCGGCAGATAATAGGCGAGGTGACTCCTGCTTCACTTTGGGAAGGGCGGGTTTGGACAAAGGTTGTGCTCAACTCGCCGTGGCGGGGGCGGGGTAGACGGTAAAAGCCTCGACCACGCGGTTGATGATTCCGGCATTGGAGGGCGAATCGGGGCTCAGGCCTTCTTCCAAGCAACGGCCAAACGCCAGCAATTGACCGGCGACCACGTTGATTATGGCTGAATTCTCGTCACCGAGTTGCGAAAGGCCGGCCAACTCAACGATTAAATCGCTTTCCTGAATGATGTCTTGTGGCACATCCTCTCCGACGATGACTTTTGCGAATCCCAATTGCTTGCGGTTCAATTCACGAATCAGATCGAGTTCATAAGCTCTGATGGTCCGCTCGGATGAGAGGAAGCAAACGGTCAGCGTGTTGCCGCCAATAAAACTCATCGGACCGTGGCGCAAGCCCAGGTAAGTCTCGCTCATGGTTGCCACCCGGCCCCCAGTCATCTCCAGCATTTTCAAGGCGGATTCGCAGGCCGCGCCCCAGCGAGGCCCGCTGCCGAGAAAAACCACGCGCTCGCAGCCTTTAGTTGCCGAGCGGGTCAGGGCGTCAAAGTGATTGGCAAAAACGCCGCTGCAAATCCGGCTCAGTTGCTCGCAGATGCTCCGGTAAGCCTCCGGCTTGTCGCGCAGCCCAAGGAACCTGGCCGCCAGGGCAAGATTGGTAAAACTGCTGGTCATCACCAGGCTGCGATCGTTGGTGCGGTCGTCCAGAACAACAAGGCTTACGCGCGAATCGCTTTGCCCAGCCCCCGCCAGGCCTCCCTGGGGATTACATGTCAACACCAACTGGCGGATTTCCGGTTCAGACGCGAGGAGGGCGGCAAGAACTCCGGCGCTTTCCGGGCTGTCCCCAGACCTTGCCAATGAGACCACCAACCCGGGGCGGCCACTGGGAAGCGCTGAGCCGTGGTGGGTTAGAAGTGCTCCCCCGCCAATTACTTCTACGGTGATTTTGAGCTCTTTCTGCAGCACCAGTCGGACGCACTCGCCAGCGTGCTGCGAACTGCCCGAGCCCGTCAGAACTATGTTCCGGACACCTTCCAGAACTCGACTGAGCCTGGGGAAGCTTTCAATCATCAGTGAACACGTGTCTAACCACCTTTGCGGCTGCTGAAGAATTTCCCGCAGCGTGTGATAGTAGCCTTGAGCTTTTTGTTGCTCCACCGAGCGGTTGAGTAATTGAGCAAGCCCAGGTTGGGTGTCCGCTGGGGTACAAATCGTCATATTCTCGCGTTCCAATTCCTGAATTACCTGCCTCTCAGCGTGGGTGAATGGAGCATTCCGAAACAATATTAAGCCGAATCAGTCCGAAAACACAATAAAAAGAAATAGATTGTCTTACGAACGAAATGTCCGGGCTATCTACAGGCCGAGGGTTAGGAAGACTCTATATTGCCTCCATGCGTAAGTGCGCCCACCAAAGCCAAGTGCGATAGGTCCGTAATCCCAAAAGTCCGCCGCCCAGCGGATGGGGGTCGGTCGCCTTTAACAGTTCGTTTCCATCTACAAGGAATGATATCTCGCCGCCTCGTTTGATGAGCATAATGTGGTACGTCACACCCTGACGGCACTGATATGCATAAGTCTCAGCCAGAAGGTTGAATCCGGGATCGCGTCGAATGCGAATACGGGCCTTGGCGGAGGGATCGCTGCTCGGGGTGCCAGGGGGATCGGGCTCGTGCAGAAAGGTAATGATGTAGCCGTTTAACTTGTGATACAAATTGTATCCGGCGGTCTGACGCGATTGCCGGGTTGATTCCAGTGTCGCCCCGGACGGGTCAGAATAGCTGAAGAAGAGATTGATGTTGTTGGCATCGATGGTCGAAGCCACCACATGGGCGTCTAATTCCAGCCGGAAATCCTCAGGATGCGGGGTGCGCAGCCAGACCGTCGCCATGCCGCCTCCTGGCAGGGCGGGGTTGTCAGCCTTGACGTTCAATTTTCCGTCCTCCACCCAGACCTTTTCGCCGCCTTCCACCCACCAGTTGTCCATGCCATGGCTAAAGTCTTCCTGGATGAAGGAATTTCTCCCCGCTGCCATGAAAACGAAGATAGTTACAAAGGCTAAAAGGGAATGAGGTTTACGGGACATGATAGACTCAATCGAGCGCCAGTATAGTCGAACGTTTCCTCTTTGGGAAGTAAGGGATCGAGCTAAACCGCACCATAGCTTATTCCCGTCAGGTGCATAAATAGCTCAGGGTACCGAATATGAATTTACTTCTCAGCGCGTTATTGGCAATGGCGCTCGCCGCGCCGTCGCTAAGTCTTCACTACTCGGAATTCACTCCCGGCACCGGCGGCAAGCCATCTGGCTGGACCACCTGGAGCGCCCGCGCAGAGACCGCGCCCCGCTGCTTCGTGGATGCGCAAACGTTCCGCAGCAAGCCGGGATCGCTGGCCATTTCCGGAGACAGTAACATTGCCGAGTACGGCGGGTGGCAACGCCTTGTTCCGGGCATTGTACCCGGGGCATGGTACCGTTTCAGCGCCTACTATCGGACGGAAAGTGTGCAGAACGAAAACTGGCAGGTCCTGGCACGCCTGGACTGGCAGAAGGCTCCGGCCGGCAGGGCGGGAGAGCCCGATTACGCCTACCAGGCTCGCCGCGAAGGAACGTGGACCAGCCTGAGCATTGAGACGCAGGCTCCCGACTCCGCATCATCCGTAGTGATTCAACTCTATTTGTCCGACGCTCCCCAGGGGACCGTCTGGTGGGACGATATCTCGCTCGAAGAGATTCCCGCTCCCGGACACCGCAACGTCACCATCGCCTCAGTCAATCTTCGCCCGGAAGGCGAGCACACGGCGGCGGGAAACGTGCAACGCTTTATCGACGCCATCGAAAATTCCATCCGCCAAAAGACCGATGTAATTCTTTTACCCGAGGGAATCACGGTCGTTGACACAGGAAAGACCTACGCCGACGTTGCGGAAACCATTCCCGGTCCCACGACCCGGCAACTCGGTGTGGAGGCCAAAAAAAGGAACACTTATATTGTCGCCGGCATTTATGAACGTGAAGGACCAGCCATCTACAACACTGCCGTGCTCATCGACCGCGCAGGCAACGTGGCGGGAAAATATCGAAAGGTTTATCTCCCGCGGGAGGAGATCGAGCACGGTCTGTTGCCCGGCAACGATTATCCGGTGTTTCAAACCGACTTTGGCACGGTGGGTTTAATGATTTGTTACGACGTCATGTTTCCCGATCCCGCGCGGGCCCTGACCAGCCGAGGCGCTGAAATCATTTTGATGCCCATCTGGGGCGGTGATATCAACCTGGCCAAGGCGCGGGCGATTGAGAACAAGGTCTTCCTGGCCGCCTCCGGCTACGACCATCCCACTTACATCATGGACCCGAATGGGGACATGCTTTCCCGCGCGCCTGATCGCGGCACGGTCGCCCTCGCTACGGTCGATTTAAATAAGCGGTACGTAGAACACCAGTTGGGTGAAATGCACAGCCGGAGGATGAGGGAACTGCGGCTGGACATTAAACCACCGCTTCCGGGATTTACCAATTGATCTGGGCGCGTAGGTCAGCCCGGGTCTTCCATCCTCATCCATCCGCTCCTCTCCCTACCTTGTGCCAATCATCTTATAGTTCTCACGAACTGAAAGATTAAGTTATAGCTGCGATAATTTCGATGCATTGCGTTGTCTTTCGATTTGTTTATTTTGCCCTTGACATCCATCCGCCTTTCCGAGAGAATCTGCAAAATTGTCGTGGTCTGTTGTCCATGAGGGTAATTTCCAGACTCGGAGCCCGGGTGCAACCTACATCCGCGAGAGGCTAATGCCTTAGGCGACAAGAAAGGGGTTTCCAATCAAATGACCGGTGGTGTGAGACTGTTTAGCCCTCTTCGGACTGTGCGGTTGACCAGTTCGCCCCTTCAACTTGCACAAGCGATGGTTTTTTCCTTTCTTTTGGTGATTTGTCTAGTCTCGAAGGTGGCCGGGCAGAGCACCGCGGGTTCGATCACAGGCACGGTTACCGACGCCTCGGGAGCAATCGTTCCCGGCGCCGGCGTGACCGTGATCAACGAGAATGAGGGTGTCAGCCAGCACGCGACCAGCGCCTCGGATGGAGTCTACCACGTGACGGACCTGGTGCCCGGAACCTACACCCTCCAGGTCAGAGCGAAGGGATTCAGCACGCTCGAACGCAGAGGCATCGTCCTGGACGCCAACCGCGTGGTCAACGTCGACGTCAAATTGACCGTGGGCTCGGCAGCAACCAAAGTAGAAGTCTCGGCCGTGGCGCCGGTGATCAATACCGAATCCGGTTCATCCAACTATGTCAAGACCGCCGAGCAGGTGGAAGACACGGCGCTGCTGATGAGGCAGAGCCACAGCAATCTGGGCTTTGCCGTTTACAACCCGGGTGCCAATAATGGCGCTTCGGCAGAGGTTATGGCTAACGGGATACGCACTCTGGATGGTTACAGCACCACCGACGGCATCGTCGAGATGGCGGATCCGGATGGAGTCGGCGGCGGCCAGATCTCACCGGATCTGGACACCATCGCGGAAATCAATTACACCATCGTCGACCCCCAAGCCGAATTCAAGAGCCCGGCCAACCTCACCACCGTGACCAAGTCCGGTACAAACCAGCTTCACGGCCTGGGGTTTTACGAGTACAACTCGAACGACATGAATGCCGCGAATACCTTCACCCACACCGTGCCCTATCACGTCTACAACGATTTCGTGGTGCAGATGGGAGGTCCCATCAAGAAGAACAATACGTTTTTCTTTGCCAACTACGATCAGGAGTTCAATCGCAACCAGACGGTAATCAGCAGCGGTGACGTTCCCCTGGCCGCTTGGCGCACGGGCAATTTCAGCAGCTTAACCACCATCACCCTCAAAAACCCCTTCACGGGCGTGGCTTTCCCCAATAACACGATCACGCCGTCAACGCTGATCACATCCCAAGGCCAAAACACTGTAAATTATTTCTGGCCGCTGCCCAATGCCGGCGCAGGGGGCGCTACGACGGCCAACTGGCAGGGCGACCAACCGGGGCTGGGCTTGACCAAAACACTCGATGGCCGCGTCGATCACCTCTTCAGCTCGCGGGATGCCGTTTTCGTCCACTATACTTATCGTCACATCCATTCGCACAGCACCACGGCTCAATTGCCCCCACTGGGGACGGGGTTTCAAGAGCGCGACAGCACGACGGGCGCCTTGTCCTGGACGCACACGTTCACCCCGACCTTGATCAACCAAGCCCTTTTCGGCGTGGCGCGTAATTCCAACGTTTACCACCCCAACTTGATTGGAAGTAACATCCTCAACACACTGGGAATTCCGGGTGTTCCGGCCAGCGGTCTCTACGGGGTGCCGTATTTTACTGTCAACGGCGGCGGCACTACGCTGACCAACACCGAGCAGACGTCCGACGGTGCGAGCGTCGATACGGACTTCCACTTTTCCGACAACCTGAGCTTTGTCCGTGGCAAGCACAGTCTGAAATTCGGCTTCGACGCCATCCGTGACTTCATCCCCGGGCTGACTTACGGCAATATTTACGGGACGTACAATTTCACGGGAACTTTCTCGAAAAATGCTCTTGCCGATCTCCTGCTAGGGCTGCCGGCGACGGAGTCGTTGTCGATCCCTGTACCCGAGCAGACTCTGCGCGGGACGATGTGGGCAATGTATGCGCAGGACAGTTGGAAACTGACTTCCCGCCTGACGGCCAATTACGGGGTGAGGTACGAGCTGAATGGCCCCTATTACGACCGGTTTGGGCGCATCATGTCATTCAACCCGGTGAATGGCGATGTGGTTCTGCCCGATAACGGTCTTTCCAGCGTCAACCCGTTGTATTCCAACTCCATCCCCCTGGAGACCGCCAGCTCGGCCGGCTTCCCCGCCAATTCCCTGCTGGAATATCGCAAGCTGGAATTCTACCCGCGCCTCGGATTGGCCTACAAGCTGACCTCCGACGGGAAAACCGCGATCCGCGCGGCATATGGGATCTACGGCGATACGATTTACGGCGCCCTAGGGCAGGATACCGATCAATACTTCGGCGGCGGACCCTTCGCCGGAAGCGAAAGCCTCACCAACACTATTACCGCCGGGGCAGCGGCGTTCACGCTGACCGACCCGTTCACTTCTGGCGCGACGGGAACATCAGCCAAACTTCAGAATGTGGGTGGAACCAATCCGAACCTCAAGATACCTTATCTCCAGCAGTGGAACGTAACGCTGGAAAGGCAAATCGGCACCATGGGCGTCTCCATCGCCTATGTGGGCGCCCACGCCACGAACCTGCTCTATGATCGCAACCTTAATGAGCCGGCTCCCACCACAACCCCCTATGCGAGCACCCTGTTGCCCTACTACAGCTTTGACAGCCACAACCTCGGCACGATCACCTATATCGACAACGGAGCCACGCAAAACTTCGATGCTCTGGAGCTTGTGGCGAAAAAAAACATGGGCAGGGGGTTGCTCTTCAACACCAGTTTCACTTGGGCGCGGGATTTGACCAATCAGATGGATGAGAACTGGGCGTTCGGGCAGCAGATTCAGAATCAATTCTGCCTGTCCTGTGAGTACGGTAACAACGAGGACACGCCCAACAAACGATATATTGCCGAAGCGGTGTACATTCTGCCGTTCGGTCATGGACAAGCCCTGGGAAATAACGTTGGTAAAGTCGGCAATGGGTTCATCGGGGGATGGACGCTTTCCTCAGTGGTTACTGTCCAGTCCGGGCCGTACTATACGCCCAGCTTCGCCACTTATGATCCATCGAATACCGACACCCTCGGTGGAAGGCCCGACGTCATACCCGGATTTAGTACGGTCCCTCAGGACCGGACACCCAGCAATTGGGTGAACCTGGCTGCGTTCGCAATTCCGGGATGTCCGTTTACCAATCCCGTTTGCTCGACTCCGACGGCAAATCTCGGCCGATTCGGAACTGCCGGAATCAACATTCTTATGGGACCGCCGGACAGGAACTGGGACCTGGCGGTTATGAAGAACTTCCATACCACCGAAAGATTCGTGTGGCAGGTGGAGGTCCAGTTTGATGATGTGCTCAATCACCCCAGCTTTGCCGCTCCGACGGGCAACATCAGTACGGCCAACAACGGTGGGGCTGACATCACCGCCTTGAACGCCGCCCCCTTTCAGGGCTCCGCCGCCACGCGAACGATTTACGCGATGATTAAACTGATGTTTTGAGCAGGCGGTGGTACACTCGCTGCGGGTTTCAAGGTCTCGCATGCGGTGTATTCGGCGCTCACGTTCAGAGGGCTTCCTCATTTGCGCGGTGCTTGCCGCGGGGGTGGCACTCGCGCGCGGCCAGCAGCCGCAAGAAGATCCCCCATTCAAGCTTCCCCCGGGTGTGTCTGTAGAATCCGATTTGGTCTACGCGCGCTACGGGGCCCGCGAGTTGAAGCTTGATCTGTACCGTCCCTCCTCGGGCGACGGACCGCTTCCAGGAGCCATTTTCATTCATGGAGGAGGTTGGTCGGCCGGCGGCAGAAATGCCTTCCGAAGGCAGGCCGCCTATCTGGCTTCGCAGGGTTTTGTGTGCGTCACAATCGAATACCGGCTTTCCAAGGAAGCTCCCTACCCTGCCGCCGTGTACGATTGCAAGGCGTCGGTGCGTTGGATGCGCGCCAATGCAGGTCATTACCGCTTGAACCCCGACCAGATCGCGGCCTCAGGGGGATCGGCCGGGGGACATTTGGCTGCCATGCTGGGCACAACTAAAGATGACCGGAACCTGGAAGGCGATGGGGGCAATGCAGGATTCTCCAGCCGCGTTCAGGCGGTGGTTGCCTTTAACGGCGTCTTTGACTTTGTGAGCCTTTTGACAAGGACGCAGCAGCCGCAGGCTGTGCGTGACGCCGTTTTACCATTCCTGGGAGGACCTTTGGATCAGATTCCCGAAGTGTGGATGCAGGCTTCGCCCGTAGCCCACGTGAGCGGCGAATGCCCGCCCTTCCTTTTTCTCCATGGAACGGGCGACAAAACCGCGCCCTACGAGCAGACTCTGGAGATGCAGAAAGCGCTGCAGGATGTGGGTGTGCGCGTAGAAGTTTACACGGCCGAGGGCGCCGATCACGGATTTTTCAATCGCCCACCCTACTTCCAGCCCACCTTGCTGCGGATGGAACAGTTTCTGCGCAGCGTTTTCAATCATTGAGCTGCGGCCTAGACTGTAATCACTTCCACACCCTTTTGCCGGATCGCCTCCAGCACCGCCGCCTCGGCCCGGACGTCAGTGATCAGCCGCGTGACGTCGCTCATTCCCCCAATCACGGAGAGGCTGCGATAGCCCAGCTTGCTGGAATCAGCGACGACCGTCACTTCATTCGAGATTTTCAACATCAGCGTGTTGATTTGGGCTTCCAGCAGGTCAGGCGTGGACAGCCCGATTTCCGGGTCGAGGCCGTCAACGCCCAAAATGCAGTGGTCGGCATGCAGTTCGGAGAGAAAGCGTTCCGCTTGCGGGCCCACAAATGACCCTGAGACATGCCGCATCAAGCCCCCCGTCATGATGACGGAAATATTCGTCGCGTCGGCCAGTTCCGCCGCGATGTTGAGCGCGTGAGTGATGACGGTCAAGGCGTCGATGCCCGAGTGTTTGAGGGCGCGCGCCACTTCCGCGGTGGTCGTGCCGGAATCCAGAATCATCGTCTGGTGGGGTGCAATCAGGCTGACCGCCGCCTGGGCAATCCGCGCCTTTTCGGCGTGGTGGATCGTTTCCTTTACGTCCAGGGGATACTCGCGATGGGGCTCCTGCGGAAGCATAGCGCCA
>JASHTY010000326.1 GCA_030040315.1 Terriglobia bacterium
CCGTTGAAGGTTTCGTAGTTCTGGCCGCGGGCAAAATCGGGGAAGGGGACGTAGTTCTGGACGGTGGTCCCCGGCGGCAGGATTTCATCAGTGTCATTCAGGGTTTGGTTCTGCAACAGCTTGTGGGCCTGGTTGCCGACGTATCCCAACGAGAAGGTCTGGCTGCGCGAAACCTGGTACTGCACCATGAAGTTGTAGTCGATATAGTACGGTCCGCCGTAATTCCATTGGCGTCCCAGCAAACCGAGTCCCGAAGCATTGACGAGTGAGGGCACGAAGGAGACTGCCGACAGTCCGTTCTCGATGGTGGCGATCGAACCATTTCCGTAGGTGACCGGTGTATAGGGATTGGGGCTGGGGTAGGAGAACGAGAACGAGGACGGGTAGTTTCGGCTCACAAAGCCGTTGACCTGGCCGATGCTGCCTTCCTCGCCTTGGACGTAGAATAGACCCCAACCGGCGCGCAGGACAAGTTTGTCGCCCAAGCGATATGCCGCGCCCAGCCGGGGTGCGAAATTGGCCTTCGCGATGCTTCCGAACGCGCTTGCCGGCGCGCAAACTACCGCGATGCCATCCTTCGCCGTCAGCGTATTGAAGCTGGTCGAGAACGGCTGACTGCACCCCGTCGAGCTGACCACGAACTCCGCCCCGCCGTTGGGAGGACCGGGATTGAAATTGGATTCATTCTGATGCCGATCGATTTCCGGCGTGTCGTCATCCCAACGCACACCGATGTTCAAGGTCAGCTTGGGAGTGATTTTCCAATCGTCTTGGGCGTAAATGCCGAAGTAGTAGTGATCGGCATCGGTCTCGTAGATTTTCGAGGCGCTAACGGAGTCGGCGCCACCCACGTTGTTGTATCCCCCCGCCACCGTCGAGTTCATAGGAGAGAGCAATAATTGGGCAATGCCGGTGCTCGAACCGCTGAAGTTGGGAACAGAGGCGTAGGCGCCGCTGAACGTAAAAGCGCCGCGCTCACCCGGATTGGGGGCATACAGGAAATCCCGCTCGTGAACTCCCTGAAATCCCACTTTGAACGTATGGGCACGATGTACTTTAGTCAGGTTCTCCGTAAGGTCCCAGATGCTGGAGTTGAATTGCTGGATGGGCCCGACGACTCCCAACGTGGTGAATCCGCTGATCGCGAATTCAGGAAGGCCGCCATTGCCGCCCGTCTGAACGATACCCTGGATGCCAAACTGGGTGGGAATGCCGAACTCGTTGGCAATCGAGGGCTCTTTCTGCGCCGGCGACTGTTCGTACCCGAGGCGAACCTCATTGACCATGGTCGACGAGAAGGCATGGGTCTCGCTGAGGGCATATCCCTGCGCTCCGTATGTGTTGCTACCTTCGCCGTAGTAGTCGCCCGACCCGCCGATGAAGTTCGGTATCCCGGGAGGGGCAAGGACAAACTCGTGTGACCAGCTTCCGGTCGCGAACAACTGGTCAACAGAACTGAAGTTCTCATCCACGCGCCAATCCACCTGGTTGGCCGTGGTGGTAGTGGAGGGATCGTAAGTGAAGTTGCTGATGATGCCCGATTGGGTGGGCGTTGGATAAAGCTGAAGCAGCTTGATGGCGTTCGAATCGAGGCGAGTGGCAGGCAGAATGTTGAGGTTGGCTTCGGCAGCCGCAGTGTTAAACGTCGTCATGCCCGTCAGACTGCCCTGGTAGAATGGGTCGCGCACATAGCCGCTAGCCGTGGCGGTCAAATCCGTCACCGGATCTACGCTGCCTTTGGTCACCGCGCGCGTGGTGGCGGGATCAAATACTGCACCCAGCGGAAAGACTCTTCCCAAGTCATCGGTGCTTGTGCCGCTTTGGTAGGTGATAAGATCCTGAAGGTTTGTGTATCCGCTTGACACCATATTGGCTGTAGGAACCGAGTCCACTTCCGGAGTTGCCTGGTTGCTGCGCGTACCCTGGTAATCGACGAAGAAAAACGTCTTGTTGCGCCCGTCATACAGGTGCGGAATGTAGACGGGGCCGCCCAGCGTTCCCCCAAATTGACTTTGCTGGAAGAGACCCTTCTTCACAGGGGTCGGAGAGTTTTCAAAGAAATTTGCGGCGTCCATCTCGCTGTTGCGCAGATACTCCCAAACGTCACCGTGGATCGCATTCGTTCCAGACTTCACGGTGGCGTCAATCACGGCTCCGCCACCGAAGCCAAGGTCGGCGCTGTAATTCTGGGTTTCCACCTTGAATTCGGACAGAGCATCCGGTGGCGGAAGAACCATATAAGGCTTGGGGTTGGAAAACCCCTGGTTATTGTCAATGCCGTTCACGCGGTAGTCGTTCACCCACAAGTCATGGCCATCTGCGGAGAACAGCGGACGCAGCAAGCTGTTGTCCGGCTGCGAAATGTTCACGCCGGTGCTGATCATGGCCAGCGTAGTCCAGTCTCGGCCGTTCAACGGCAGGTCATTCACTGCTGTGCCGCCGATGGTCTGCCCCGTCGAACTGCTTTGGGTTTGCAGTTGCTGTATCACTCCCGTCACCTCAACGGTTTGAGTCATTCTGCCGGGCACCAGGGTGGCATTGATCAAAACGTCCTGCCGCACATCCACACTGATGCCGGCTTGGACGAACTTCTCAAAGCCGGTGGCTTCGATTTCCACTCGATACGAACCGACTTTGATATCGGGGAACACAAAGTTGCCGTCCGCCGCTGAGGTCGTGGTGTGGGTAAAATTCGTGCCCTGATTGGTCAAACTGACTTTGGCGCCCGGAACTACGGCGCCGGACTGGTCCGTTACCCGGCCCAGAACTCTTCCCATGTCAATCTGCGCGAAAAGGGATGGGCAGAATGCTGCAGTGAGAGCGAGGAGGGCAGCCATCCGCAACACGCCGCGGAGCCGTGCGCATGCCGCGAATCGCCCCCGCGAACTGGGAGCGAAGCCCGCAAAAGAAAGCCGCCCGCCTCGAGTCCGTTGAAGACCTGCAGGCGTACTTTGACGTTTTCCGGATGGACCCATGATACTGTAATCCATAACAGTACCTCCTCTTTGAATTTTGGAATTCTGATGACCCAACCCGGACGGCATTGACGCAATTTTCAGCTTGCCAGTATATCTTGCTGAGTAGCTTACACCGGAAAGGTCTCTCTCCTCAAGACCGCTTGGCTGGATCCCATGGGAATCAGCTCGACCGGCTCCAGTTTTCCGGTAATTGTATTTACCATGGCCCCCCCCAACCGCAGGGGAATGCCCTCAAAAGGATACTGCATATTGGCGCTCGGACCCGCCTTGGCCCGAAGCCCAAAGTTCACCGACGACTGCCGGCCATCCAGAGCATACGACCATTGCGCTCCCTCGCGCGGGAAGTCCTCCGTATCGGCGAAGCCCGGCACATTGTAGGTCTTGGTTTCCTGCTCCTGCGAAGGAATCTTCAGTGAGTAAACCAATGCTCCCCTCTGCACCGCCATCTCACCGTTTGAGGCGGGTAAGGGAGCAATCGACTCGCTGAATTCAACCCTCACCTCATCACCCTTATTCCACACCTTGCGAACGACAAAGTAATCGCCCTCGCGGTGAATGTTGGCGCCCTCGCAAGTTATGCGGGTATTCTCCGACCATTCCGGATTGCGCAGCAGAATCGGAAACTCCAGGGGATGCTCGGGCGAGACCGTAACGCCAACATCCGGCGAAAATGGGTATTGGGTCTCCTCGTCCAATCGAACGTCGGTCCCCCGAACTTTTGTTTGGACCACGCAAGGGCCGTACAGAGTTGCCGCCAATCCTTCTTCCTGCGCGGCTGCCATCCACATTCCTCGAACGTAGTGCGACATGATCTGCGTGGCATTGGGAACGCAGCAAACCGCGCAGTCCGCGTGTACCGGAGAAAACTTGTGCCGGCGGCCCACGCCTCCGTCAATTCGATAGCGATTGTCACACGTGCAATATGTAATGGCCTTGCCGCCGGGCGCCCGCGCTCCTTGGGCTGCGTTGAAAATGATTCTCTCAACGCGATCTCCCAGCTCGGCTTCCCCGGTTTTCTGCAACCCGGAAGAGTAGCTGACCAGCAACTCCTTCATCGCGCAGTATTCATAGAAAGTTTCGGTAGGGTCGGGCTTTCGCCCTCCGATGTTTTCCATGCTGACCGCTGCTCCGGAGGGATAGGTATAGCGGCGGACCTTGATGAAGGCGTTCTGGTATGCGGTGCCCAGATCCTCCCTGCCACTGGAAAAATAGGCCCACAAAGGGACGCGCATGCACTCATAGGTGTGGGGACCGTGGTTTTGCCACTGCCTGTCAAGATCCAGCAGTGCGGCTACTGTGGCATCCTGAAACATGGGAGGAACGCCGGCGCAAAAATCCTGATAAAGCCAGAGTCCGAAATCGCGATAGGCGGGCTTACCGGTCAAGTCGAACACGCGCTCCAGGACGTCCGTGAACATCAGTCCGTGGCCAATGCCTCCTCCGGGTTTGGGGATTCCAAAAGCCGTCTGCTTGCCGGGCCCGTAGCTGGACATCGTCCGCTGCACGGCGCGCTCGACGGCATCCAGCACGGCTGCTTCCCCGGTGAGCTCGTAATAGGCCACCAAGCCGCGAAGGATGCAAGCCTGCGTCCAGAGCTCGCCATTATCCGGGCTTTGCGAATAGCGCAGTTCCGGACTGTAGACTCCGATGTATCCGTCGGCATCCTGAGAATTGAGAATGTGCCGAACGTACTCGTCGGCCTTCTGCCTGGCCTCATTCTCCTCGGATAGATACGCCATCATGATGTAGCCGGTCCGCCAGTTGCCTTCCGATTCGCCGTTCCACCACGTGTGAGCCCAGGCGGATCGCGCCGTCGGCCGGTTTGCTTGGTTCGGCTTGTTGCGCCCGGAGCCGAAAATATCGCCGGCAACCTCCGCCGGGGCAAGTTGGTCAAGCCTGCCGGCAAACCCCTCGCGCAGATCCATCAAAAGCTGTGCTTTGATCCAACCCGATGGTGTGACATGCCCAAGGCGCAACCACTGGAAGCGCGGGCGAACTGGGGAGACCTTATCAGAAGGAATTAAGGCGGCTGCACCGGCCGCGAAACCTGTAGTTACACTCAGACCCGCAGCAGATCTAAGGAAACGTCGGCGCGAAATTCCACCAGATTGTATCGCCAGATTGCTCCCCCAGCGCATTTCAAATGCGTGGCAAAAGGCGAACGATGCCAACGAGCGTATCTTGCTCTCTAGCCGAGCCCCGACGCGAAGTAGTGGTCCAAAAACAAGGGTCTACCAGTAAGATGTTATTAACGGCGTGCGAACATTCTTGTAACACCAACGCCGAAACGAGTCAAGCTTTGTGTCTTATTCATGTCGTTGGCATGTGAAATGTCCCGGTGAATTAGCACGTAATCTGTCCGCTTTAGGCGGGCTAGGGAGGAGGCATTATGGGTGAATACCCTGCGACCGCTGTGGAGCGGGCGATGAGCGCACAAGAAATGATTTATTATGAAGCTTATGAGAAGTGATGTGGATGCTGCGTTACGCGTCATGATTTTTTCCGCAGCCCTTAAGCCCGGGCGCTGCGTCCTCTGCCCGCGGGGACCCCGTGGGACCACCGGCCCGACACGCGAGGGATCCACCAAGGGCGCGTGGATCAGAAACTGTGCATCGTAATCCAAGAGGGGGAAATCCGTGAAACTTCTTGCCTTCCTGCTGCTCGGCGGTGCAATATGCGCCGGGGCTCGAACCACCACAGGTGCTGTAAAGATCGACTTGAGCAATTTCCAACCTTCAATGAATTTCGCTGCCCGGACGTCCGGCGATTTGCTTACGGTCGGCTGGACCGGAGAAAATCAAAGGTCCCTCCGCCTTGTCCTGAATTTAGCCGACTCGGAAGAACTGATTGCAGAGCTTTCGCAATCGGATTCCCTGAATGCACCACGCAAGTTTCTGTTGAAAGACGCCGCGCCCGCGTATTGGGTCTATATCGGCCGCCGCCACGGAAGCTGGGAGGATAGCTATTTTGACAATCCTTCAGAGCGCCCGCACGAGATCAGCGCACATTTCAGCAAATTGATCATCGAGGGGTGCCGCGTGGAAAGTGATGGAAGTCAGCTTCACGTTATTATCCCTGGGCTGCGGATGGGCTTCTTTTACGGGTCACTGGAGTTTACGCTTTATTCCGGTAGCAATTTGGTGAAACAGGAGGCGGTGGTTTCCACCCAGGAGCCTCAGATTGCATACTACTATGACGCATGGCTGACCCGCTGCTCGACGCATGACCTGAACAACCTCGTGTGGCTTGACGCCGATGACCGCTTTCAGCATCATCGGCTCTTGAGCGACATTGATCTTGAGGGGCCTCACTTAAAGGTTCATCGCCGGGCGCTGGTGGCGGAAGGTACCGGCGGAAGCCTTGCCGTGTTTCCACCGCCACACCAGTATTTTTTTGCGCGCGATGAAACCATCAATTATGGAAATCTCTGGTACAAGTTATATCGCATCAACAAGCCGGGCACAGGGGACTTCTTCTCGTTCGGCATCCGGCAGACTCCCTACTCGGAAGAAGCGAACAAATCGCCTCTGGTAAACGCACCGCCCGGCACAGAACAGCACATGACCATGTTCTGGTATGTCGGCTCAGGGAGCGCGAGAGAAACTTTTGACCGAGTTTCGGCCTTAACCCATAACGACACTTTCGTACCCCTGCCCGGCCGGAAAACCTTTACCTCCCACTACCATTTGGCCGCCACGATGGAGTGGGCTGGCAATGGCCGGCCCGCTGATCCGCCCGAATTCGTCTCCGTCTTCAAACACATGGGAGTCAACATCGTTCAGATGATGGACTTCCACACTGATGGCCACCCCACCGACCCGGGCGAGACCCGCCTCACTGAACTCAAAGATTATTTTGATTTCACTCGAACGTTTTCGGACAATGATTTCCTCCTGATTCCCTCGGAAGAAATCTGGCGTTATTTCGGCGGCCATTGGGGAATCTTGCTTCCCAAACCCGTCTATTATTTTTTGACCCGAAGCCCCGGCCAGCCATTTGTCGATCAGGTCAGCGCTGAACGCCGTGCTTACCGAATTGGCAGCGCGGAAGACATGCTGAACATGATTCACCAGGAGGGTGGCGCGGAGTGGCAAACGCACCCTCGCACGAAAGGTTCAGCGGGTTATCCCGATACAAACAAGGACACATTTTTCTTTCGCGATTCATCGTGGCTGGGTGGAGGGTTCAAAGCGATGCCCAGCGATTATTCCACGCCGCGACTGGGTGAACGGGCGCTGAATCTGCTCGATGACATGAACAATTGGGGTCATCGAAAGTTTCTGATCGGCGAGGTGGATGTGTTCAAGATCAATCACACCCATGAGCTATACGGACACATGAACATCAACTATGTGAAACTGGACAGCACACCCCACCACGATGACTGGTCTGCCCTCGTGTCCGCCCTGCGAAGCGGCGACAACTGGGTTACCACCGGTGAAATTCTGATTCGCGATTTCAATATCAATGGCGCAGCAGGAGGCGGGCATGCCAAGATTCCGGACGACGGCCAAATCACGGCCGATGCCGGTCTGGATTGGACGTTTCCCCTGAACTTTTGCGAACTCGTATGGGGCGATGGAGCAAAAACCTTCCACGAGATTGTCCAGCTCCATCAAACCGGCGCGTTTGGCCATCAACGGTTCCATGTGACTACGAAGGCCACCGGCGCAAAATGGGCGCGATTCGCCGTCTGGGACACAGCGGCGGATGGCGCCTTCACCGAGCCCGTTCGCTTCGATGACGCCCCATGAGTTCAGCCGCCACATTCCGCTGGAAGCGGCAGGCAATTTCCGTCCTGCTTTTCGGGATTTCGTTTGGGTACGTGGAAGCGGCGGTAGTCACTTATCTGCGGCCCCAGTTTTTTGCTGTGCGCGAAGTGCAAAGTCTTGATCTCTTCCCGCTGCTCACGATCCAGCAAATCAAGGCTGCGGGTCTGGGGTTTGTAAGGATGACGGAGACGGAAATGGTGCGCGAGGCCGCGACGCTCGCCATGCTGGGCACAGTGGCTGCGGCCGCCGGCAGCAACTTTCGCCAGTGGCTTGCCTTCTTTCTGCTGGGGTTCGGCGCGTGGGATATTGCCTTCTATTCCTTCTTGAAAGCGCTGATCAACTGGCCGCATTCCCTGCTGACTTGGGATGTCTTATTTCTGATTCCCGTGCCGTGGACCGCCCCGGTACTCGCACCGGTCATCGTAGCATTGACCATGATTGCAACCGGTCTAATTATTTCGCGCCAGGAACCGGATGGCCGCGGATTGAAAGCAGTTCATTGGATCGGCATTTCCGCTGGAGCACTGTTGATTCTCGCGGCGTTTATGTGGGACTATCGCAACATCATGGCCGGCGGGATGCCCAACCCTTTCCATTGGGGTGCTTTCGCCTTCGGTGAGGTGCTGTGGCTGGCGGCAGTGTTGGATGCGCTGCGCACTAGAGGCCTTGCCCTCAAGCGGTGAATGATGCCTAAAGGTGTGATTACCTTCGAAGCCGTCCGGAAAATCGGGCTTACCCTGCCCGGAGTCGAAGAAGGCACCGCTTACGGGTCGCCGGCGCTGAAGGTTCACGGAAAAATCATCGCCGCCGTGCCCATCAATCCCTCAGCCGAGCCTGGTTCGCTGATGGTGCGCGTGGATTTCGAAAGTCGCCCCGAACTGCTGGCCGCCGCGCCCGACATCTACTACATTACCGACCATTACGCGCCGTACGACGGCATTCTGGTGCGCTTGGCACGCATCGATGAAAGTGTGTTGCGTGACCTGCTCGGAATGGCGCACAAGTTTGTGACCTCGAAGTTGACTTCGCGTTCGCCCGCTCGTAAACGCCGCCGGTGACGAATCCAAAGAGGCTTGCAAGAACTCTGCGGCACTGGCTGCTCATTCAAGTATAATTCGCCCCCGAACGGAAGCGTGGCAATGGCATCTGCACCGGAAACATCCCTAAGACCGCGACGCGAAATCTGGCGATGGGTTGCCCGGGGGGTTGCGGTCATTCCCTTGATCTGGGTTTCTGCCTGGATCATTTCTCTCTACATTCCATTCGGCCGCCAGTGCATGGAAGCGCCTGAAACCCCGGCCATCCCGATTTTTGATTCAAGCCCGTTATGGACGCCTTTCGCGTACACCCTCTGGAGGCTGCGACGCAACGCGAAGAAGGTCCTCCCGCGATGGGTGCCCATGATCTCTTATGTGGTGCTACTGCTGGTTGTAGCGGTCGCCATTCCCGGCAATTGGCGCAGCGTCATCGGCACCAACCAAAGCGCGGCGATCACATCACTTCGTACTTTGAACGCGGCAGAAGCAAGCTATGCTGAAACTTACGATGCAGGCTACACTTCCCGCCTCGAAATGTTGGGCCGGATGTCACCAAGCGCCGGTCCCTCTGCTTTAAGGGCAAACCTAATCGACAGCGCCCTCTCCGGCGGGAAAAAGCGCGGGTACACCTTCACTTATACCCCTGGACCATTGGATTCGATCGGGGAAATCAAAAGTTACACCGTGGTCGCACGCCCGCTTGATGCGAGTTGCGGAATTGCAAGCTATTTCACTGATGAATCGGGCAAAATCCGGCACACAACAGAAAACCGTCCAGCCACAGCCAAGGATTCACCCATATCGGACTTTCCGTAGGAAGGGCGCA
>JASHTY010000327.1 GCA_030040315.1 Terriglobia bacterium
CGTGATGCCCGCTGACTTTGACACGCTGGGTTCGGGAATTGAGATTTGGATCACGCCCGCCTTCGACCTGAAAGGGCTGACGCGGGGCCACCACGGTTTCTTCGCGGTCGGGCGTCTGAAACCGGGGGTAACGCTCGCGGCAGCCCGCTCTGAGGCCGATACCATTGCGCGCCGGCTGGCCCACCAGTATCCCGACACCAATCGAACCAGCGGAATTGAACTGGTTCCGCTTCAGGAGGAGGTTGTCGGCAACACCCGCATCGCGCTTCTGGTACTTTGGGGCGCGGTGGGGCTGGTGCTGCTGATCGCCTGTGCCAATGTGGCCGGATTGCTGCTCTGCCGCGGCGTGGCTCGCCAGAAGGAATTCGGGGTCCGGTCGGCGCTCGGCGCCCGCCGGTCGCGCCTGGCCACTCAACTCCTGGTCGAGTGCGTTCTGCTCGCGGGGGCAGGCGGGCTCGTAGGGCTGGCCCTGGCTCACTGGGGAACCAGGGTCATCGTTCGCACCGCCGCCGTCCCGCGGGTCCATGCCCTGGCGCTCGATGCGCGCGCCCTGGCCTTTACCGGTTTGCTCACTTTGCTGACGGGAATCATTTTCGGGCTCGCTCCGGCATTTTCCGCGTCCTCGGTTGATTTGAATTCCACGCTGCGCCGGGCGGACGACGCAGGCACGCATGGCGTGCGTCTGCGCAGCGGCTTTGCCACCATTGAAATCGCCCTAAGCCTGGTCTTACTGGTGGGCGCCGGCTTGCTCATCAAGAGTCTGTGGCTGCTGGGACGCGTGAACCCTGGGTTCAATCCCCATGGCGTGCTCGGCATGCGGTTGTCACTGCCGGAGGCGAAGTATCCGGACGGTTTGCAAAGGACCACCGTGTTCAAACAGGTTATTGAGCGCCTGCAATCGCTGCCCGGAGTCTGGAATGTGGGTGGCGTTAATGATCTGCCTTTTAGCGGCTCCCGAACGACCTCTTCCTTCGACATTGTCGGAGCACCGCCTGGACCGAAGGGCGAGACCCCTCAGGCTGACCGGCGCGACATCAGCCCCGGCTACTTCCAGGCGATGGGAATTCCCCTCCTCAAGGGGCGATGGTTCACTGACGCCGATAACGCCGATTCGGCACTTGTGGTGGTCATCAACGAAGACCTGGCGCGAAAGTATTTTCCGGACCGTGACCCCATAGGTGAAAAATTGAGATACCGAGAAAAAGATTGGGAGATTGTCGGCCTCGTCGGCAACGTGAAACTTGTGAACCTGGCCAAAGAATATACGCCCGAATTGTATTTTCCCTATCTGCAACTCGGCTCACCCACCTGGATGTTTTTTGCTGTTCGGAGCCAGGGTGATCTGCGCTCGCTCATCGCCTCCGTGCGCAATGCCTCACGCGAGGTCGTGCCGGATGAACCGTTGTACGACATGCGAACCATGGAAGAGCGCGTGGCGGCGTCCACGGCGCCTCGCCGGTTGAACGCCTGGCTGCTGGGAATTTTCGCCGGGCTGGCGCTGATTCTCTCCGTGGTGGGGACTTACGGCGTCATCGCTTTTTCCGTTGCGCAGCGAACCCGCGAGTTTGGAATCCGCCAGGCGCTGGGAGCCGAGCGCGGGGATGTTCTCCGGCTCGTCCTCCGTCAAGGCATGGGATTGATGCTCGGGGGCATTGGCGCGGGCCTGGCCGGAGCTGCCGGACTTACTCGACACCTCGCGAGCCTGCTTTTTGGCATAACGCCCCGGGATGCATCCACATTCGCTGCCGCGGCCATTCTCCTCGTGCTGGTGGGACTGCTCGCGTGTTACCTGCCGGCCCGCCGGGCGACCCGCGTGGACCCCATGGAGGCGTTGAGGTATGAATAGAGTGTTCGTGAATCAAGGCCCAAGGTTGGGCTCCGGATTTTGAAGCATCTCGATTCTGCCATCGGGCTCTCGTTCGAGCGTCGGAGCATAGAGCCCGACGAACTCTCGCCGCCACCATAATCCTTCCCTCCGCTTTGTCGCGAGATCGGTAAACCAATACTGCCACTTTACGGCGCGGACCTGGCGCGGCGGGTCATTCCCGAAGGGATTTCCGGCAAAAAGCGCCAGCACCTGCGGCGTGTTCTTGAGCAAGTGAACCTCCGTGGTCAGGACGAACGGGTACTCGCGCCACCCGCCGAGTGAGGCAAACCATAAATTCCAATCAAAGCGCGGCTGGTAAGGAGCATAAATTCCCGGCGCCAGGCGCGGGTCCTGCGGTTTGTAGCGGAAGGGATAGGCGATCCAATTTACACCGTCGCGCGAGCCCTGGAATTCAATTTCATGCCGCGCGGTGGTCATGACGGCAAATAAGCCATAGCGATCCGAGATGCGAAACGGCTCAAGCGCCTCGATGGGCGTTGCGGGAAGCGGCAAGATCGGAAAGAACATCAGCAGAATCTGCGCAGCCGTGTTGTAGAAAATCCAGCTCAGGAAAAAACTTTGAATGGCCAGGATGGCAAGCGTAGCGCGGACCTGTTCTTTAGGTCCGCGGTTCGTCCCCAAAATGTCACGGAAAAGCCGCGGACCTGAAGGACAGGTCCGCGCTACTGCTTTACTCCCCTCGCCCCCGTGGGGGGGTGCCGGGGGTGAGGGAGCCCGGCGGATTAATCCCACACGTCGAAACAGAGATTCAAGAACCTCATCGTCAAGCAGCAGAAACCCCAACGCCAGCGTGAAATAATTCAAAAACGCCAGGTTCGCCGTGAGGATAATGCCAATCTGAAACGGCGTCACAATGCAGAAGCAGATGCGGCGATATTTTCGCGGAAGAAAGAGCATCCACACGACGAATATTTCAATCAGCAAGGTTGCAACTGTCATACTGGCTTGAAACGCGTGAGGAAGCTGCTGCGC
>JASHTY010000043.1 GCA_030040315.1 Terriglobia bacterium
TGGCGCGATACCAGCTACTTATTGGCGCTTGCCGGGCCTAATTTTATCCCCGACTTGGAAGCGCTTAAATCCGACCCGAGGCTCCCTGACGGATCTCTGCTGCCCACGGGAGCCGGCGCCGCGCAGACCCTTTTCGCTCCGCACGCTGAAGTCCCCAAGTCGAGTGGAGCAGACCCTACGAAGGAACTGTTGAAAACTCTCCCCTACGACGAACCTTGAGAAAGATTTGCTTCGCGGGATTGGTTTTCCCCCGAGATAAGCTGCCCGCACGCAGGTTGAAACCCTTCCCGTACTGTATTAGAGTCACTTCCTTCTTAACCCATGGCGCTGATTTCGCCCGAACCATCTGCGGTCTCAACAGAGACGCCTCCCAAGCTCGGCATGCTCACGCGCAGCGATCTGGGAGCCATCGCGCTGCTCATTGCGGCCGTGATTGCTCTGTTCTGGCGGGTCGTTTTCACTTCCGCAATGTTTTTCTATCGCGACATCTACAATTACACTTTCCCCAGCGCCCGTTACATCCACGATATCTGCCGCCAAGGTTTCTTACCTTATTGGAATCCTTACCTGAATTACGGTCAGCCGCTCCTGGCCAATCCCAATTTGCTCTTCTTTTATCCCTTTACGATTCTCATTGTGCTTTTTCCCGCGGACGCTGCGTTTACCGCGCATTTCCTGATTCATTTCGCCTGGGCGGGAATTGGCGTCTACGTACTGGCACGGACGTGGGGACAAACCTGGAGTGGGGCGCTATTTGCGGCCTTATTCTTCATGCTGAGTGGCCCCGTACTGTCGCTTGGCGATCTTTACAACCAGTCGGCTTGTGCCGCGTGGATTCCCTGGGCCCTGCTGGTAACCGACCGCGCGTTGGCCAGTCCGCGGCTGCGACTGTGGATTGTACTGATCGCTATCTTTTCGTGTCAGTGGCTGGCCGGCGAGCCGATGACCATGCTTGGCACGTTTGGTCTCTGCGCGGCCTATGCATTCTACCGGCGGGGTGACTGGACCCGGCTCTGGTCGAAGCCCAATTTCCGGGTGCTCCTGACTTTCTTCCTGGTGGGGACCGGAATGTTGTTGCTATGTGCTGCGCAATTCCTGCCCGCCGCCCGCCTGCTCAGCGAATCCCGGCGAGGCGTACAGGGGCTGCGATTCCGCGAAACGGCCAACTGGGCAGTCAACCCATTTTCTCTACCTCAATTAATTGTTCCCGACTTCTTCGGCGCCGGAATGGGCGCACCCACCGGCTGGCTTTGGCTCATGTCCGATTCGAATCTCCCCTATTTCCTTTCGGTCTTCCTCGGCTTCGTCCCGGTCTTCTTTGCGCTGGCAGGATGGGCCTTGGGACGCGACGAGCGCCGCAATTTCACCGCGGGCGCGGCGGGAGTTTTCCTGCTGTTTTCCTTCGGACACTTCACGCCGGTCTTCGCGCTGGCTTACCTGCTCATTCCGCCGCTTTCCGTGGTTCGATACCCGGTCAAGCTCCTGGTAATCGTAACGATCCTTCTCGCCATCCTCGCCGGGTGGGGCTTCGATGCGCTGCGTTCGCCATCCCCCGCCTGGAAAACTCAGGGACGCCGGTTACTCATGCCTCTTTATGTCCTTCTCGCCGGCATCGTCACAGTTCTGGCAATTTCCTGGTTAGCACCGAATCTCGTTATGTCTCCCACGAAACAGATTCTGGATCACCTTGGTGAAAACCCCTTTAATCTTAAACAAATGCCGGATTTCCTTGTCACGGCATTGCGCTATCAGCTTCCCGGCATGGCAGGATTCTTGCTCGGCGGAATAGTCTTGGCTCAGGGCCTGCAACAAGGGAAATCCTGGGCGCGCCCTGGTCTCTACGCGTTCGCACTCCTCGCCATCGTTCAATTGGTGACGGCAAATTCCGGCGCGAATCCAACGGTACCCAAGACCTTCTTCACCTACCGCCCGCCGGTGTTGGACCAATTCAAGGACCCGCCGGGGACTTATCGCGTTGCCTCTTTCTGGCCCGTGGTTCAAACTCCCGAAATCGGCAACGTGCAGACTTACATCAATTTTGAATCCCTTCCGGAGGCCGCCGAGCTGGGTCCCGCGGGGCAAGGAGCGTTTCAACCCAGATCCCAACTCGCCACAGGCTCGATGCTCAATGAAGTGGAGGGAAGCATCAATCTGGATCTCGAGCGTTCGTTGCCGCCCTATCTCTACGACGTGGAAATTTATCAGGATCGCCACGTGAACGATCCGATGCACGTCGATTGCATGCTGGGCCGCACCAACGTGAAGTACATCATTCGACCCAAGGCGGCGGATAATGCCGCGGTGATGCCGCTCGGCGAGGTCTTTAACGGGTCATCCCTGCCGAGCCGGCTGTATCAGGACGTGTGCTTCCTGCCGCGCGCTTACGTGGCGGGCAATTCGCTTTTCTCGACGGATTCGAATGAGACCTTGGATTATCTGGCCTGGCCGGAATTCGATGCATCCAACTCGGTCATCCTCGCTGTAAAGTCAGGCTCGTCTCCAAATGTCAGCGGCAGCTCATCCGCCGGTGAAGTGGAAATAGTTCGACGCGATCCCAACTCCGTTACCCTGCGGGCGCAACTCACGCGGCCCGGCTACGTTGTTCTGCTGGATCGATATGATCCCAACTGGCTGGCGACTCTTGACGGCCGGCCCGCTCCCGTTCTGCGCGCGAACCAGATCTTTCGCGCGATTTACGCGGCTGCCGGTACGCACGAGGTTCATTTCGAATATCGCCAGCGTGGATTTCGCCTGGGATTGGTCCTTTCCCTCGCCACATTGGCAGTCCTTATCGCGCTCTATTTCAAGCTGTAAATCCGAAATTCTCCAAGATCCGCCTCGGCCCGGTACAGGCGATTCAAGACTTCCGCCAGCGCGGGGTAAACGCGTAGGTACTGTTCCGAATCCAGACCCGTAAAAGAAACAGGAGGAATGGCATCATCCCGCGCCACCACGATAAAGCGCGGACGCTTCGCCTCCAAAGTGTCCGCCAATTCCTGCCGCCAACGATCCGGCGCCCACAGCGAGATCAGCGCAAGGTTAGACACAAATCGCGAGGGGGTCCTCCGCTGGCTCAGAAAGTTAATGAGCGGAGCAGTTCCCCAGACGTAGACCTCATCACTCGGCTTGGAATTCGATTTCAGATAATTGATGACACGAATCTGGCCGGAGAGTTTCTCCAGTGGGATCTGATAATAATAGATGTTGTAGGAAAGCTCGGGATTGCGCCACCAGTCTCTCAGGAACCCGTACTGCTGTACGATGCGCACACTCTCCTCCGGCAGCAGTGACGCCACCAGCCCCACCAACACTATCCATAAAAGGGTCCGCGCCAGGGTAAGTCCCCGTTGGGCGAAGGTCCGCCGGAAGAACAGGAATCCCTCGTAGGTCTTCACGCAGACATATCCCCAAAACACAGCAAAAAAGGGATAGCAGGTTTCGTAATAATAAGGATGATGGAAGCGCACCTGCATGGCCACAGAGAGATATCCGGCGATGGCCATTAAGGCCACCGGGGCGATTGCGCTCAGCTCCCGGCGTCTCCAGGCAATCAGTAATGCGAGCGCAGCCACGACTTCACTCCAGATTCCCAGGTGATATTGGGTTTGGCGGAGGGCCCACACCACGAAGTTTTCACTCAGCCCGAAGGCCATGGCGGCGTAGCGGGGCAGCACTTCAAACTGGATTTCCCTGAGGGCCGGCCAGGCCCCCACGGCCCGGAAATAACCCAGGACTCCGGCGACCGCGAAAACGAAGCCTCCGACCACTACCAGCATCCGTCCCATCCAGTCTTTCCAGGCAATGGTCAGGCGTATGCGCCCCGTGCTTTGATCCAAATCGCGAAAATCCAGGAAGGGCAGCAGCGCAACAAAAGGGAAAAAAGTCACAGCGTTGTACTTCAGCCAAAACGCGGCGCCTAACAGTAAACCCGCCGCCAGCGACCGGATCATTCTCCAATCCTTCCCCGGCTGCAGCAGGAAATAGGCCGCAAAGACACAGAGCATCAAAAATGTCTCGGGTTGGGCGGCGTGGATGTACCCGACCTGGCAGTGTCGCACGGCATTAAAGACCATCGCCAGCGCCGCGGCGGGTGTGCCCACATACCGGCGGGCAAAATAGAAAACGCAGCAGGACATGAGGAGCAGCCAAAGGATATCCACCGCCCCCACGCACCACATGACGGGCCCAAAGGCTTTGACAATCAGCGCGAAAATATAAAAAATCCCCGGCGGCTTGTTGTCCCAGAGATCGCGATAAAGGAGTTGACCATGCAAGAGCCCTTGCCCGATCACGCAGTAGGTCGCTTGATCCCGTCCGATGG
>JASHTY010000328.1 GCA_030040315.1 Terriglobia bacterium
TTCCTTCCAGGCGCTCACCCGATTGCGTAAAGTTCTGATGGGGATCAGGGGCTCAGCATTCAGTTCCAGTTCCCAGGTGCGCTTGGCGAAATTGTCAAGCACGCCCACCTGGTGGTCGCGTGCGGAAAGGTACATGGCGGTCGGCCAGCCCAGGTAGCCATCACCGCCGAGAATCAAGATTCTCACTCAGGTCCTCCTCAGAAATCGTTTAACCCTGGCTCTTGACGAATGTCGCGGTAAAGGAACCCGGCAGTTCGGTCCCCTGGACGACATTGCGACTTGCTGCTTAACTCATTCACCTTGACCGACTTTCCTGGTACTTACAGGATTCAGACGTATTTGGATTCGATTGCGTTGCATATTTCGCAATAAGTGGGAATGACCTTGACAATTTGTCAGGTGGATATTCTTGATTCAACCTATTTAAATTCAGTCAGTTACTTCAGATTAGGCGGTGAGGTTTCGAGGGCAAGATTTTACATCATTTTCCCTTTTGCAAGTTCTTGTCGGGCGAGTTGCCGGCGGTCACTTCGCAGGTTGGGAAAGGGCTTCACGGTCGATTTTATTCCTTCACCGGGAACCCCACGCCGACGCGACCGTGGAGATGGTTTTCAGGATAATTCGAATATCGAATAGAAGCGAGGCATTTTGTAGATAATAAAGATCATATTCAAGTTTCAGCAGGGTATCGTCCTCGCTCGCCGCGTATGGACAGCGCACTTGCGCCCAGCCCGTAATTCCCGGCCTGACCAAATGACGGAGGGAATAGACGGCGTACTTATTCTGGAGGGCTTCAGCAAACACGGGGCGTTCCGGGCGCGGACCCACAAAGCTCATCTCTCCCCTCAGGACATTCCACGTTTGGGGAATCTCATCGATCCGAAGCTTGCGCAGCCATCTCCCCACACGCGTGACGCGGTGGTCGTCGCGCACTGCCCAGACGGGGCCGGTGTGGTCCTCCGCCCGGCCCACCATGGTGCGGAGCTTGTGGACTCGAAATGTTTTGCCCCCTTTGCCTACACGCTCCTGGGAGTAGAAAACCTTCCCTCCGTCATCGATTTTGATACAGACGGCCGCCAATGCCAGGAGCGGGGAACCCAGAATCAGCCCGCCAATCGCCAGGACAATGTCCACGAATCGCTTAAGCACTTGAAAGCTCCGCTCATTCAACGACCGGAAGCCCTCCGCAGTGGCCACCCAGTGTTCATCCAGGTAGCGCGCGGGCAGGCGCTCGGCGAACTCCGAAAAGAGCCGAGGCAGGTTCCAGACCGTGACGCCTTGCAATCGAAGTGCTGCGGCTTTGCGCATTGAGGATGGCTCAAGCGATGAAGCGGCAAGAACGAGAAGGTCGAATTCGCCGTTGCGTGCGGCCGTGGCGTGCGGATTCAGGCTGGAAGGCGCCGGCGCAGCGTCTCCATCCGGTGTCCACACGGAAGTTTTGGAAAGGGGGGAAAACTCGCCGATTATTTGGCGGGCGATATCCACACTCGGCCCGCTCCCCATAAGGAGAATTGTCAGCGTGCGGCGGCGCAGGCGCAGGAAAACTCCCAGCCGCCAGCCGGGAAGGAGGAGGAGCAGCAGGAAGTTCGCAATCGCGAAGACGCCGCGGCCGAATCGAATGTCCGGAGCGAAAAAGAAAATGAATGACGTCGCGGTGGCCGCAACCACCAGTCCCAGAAGCGGCCGTCGCAGGTTCTCAATGGTACTGGCTTCCGGCTGCACCTCGTAAGATCGGGTGATGTAGAGGCTGAGGGGATAAATCGCCAGGCAAAGGGCCCACGCTGAGCCGTACTCCTCATAAAGCAGCCCAAAATCCTGCAAGCGGATGTATGTTCCCGCGGCGAGGCAGAGTGTGAGGAGCAGAAGGTCGCCCGCCAACAGGGCCAGCTTGATCTTGGTTTTCATCGACGCCTTCATCGGCGTGCAACGGCCTCCCTAGCGGCTAGCGACGGCCTTCAGAACCGCCTGGTACTTTTCCACCACGCCCTGCGGCGAATAGTTCGCTGCCATGAATTCCGCGCCGTTGCGGCCCAGGCGCTCCCGCAACTCGGCGTCCCGGTAAAGTTTGGTGAGCGCCTGGCAAAAGTCCTCCACCTTTGCCGGAGCCGTGACCATGCCCGCATCAGCGCTGCGCACAAGCCGGGCCAGGTCCGAATCCTCGTCCACGCTCGCCACCACCGGTCTTGCCGCGAGCAGGAAATTATAGATGCGCCCGGGAAACGATGCTTTCCCCACGCCGGGTTTTGTGGTTATGACGAAGACGTCGGCGGCGGCGAGCATTTCGGTAAGAACCTCGGGAAGTTGCGTCGAAAGAAATCGCAGGTTGGTCAGGTGTCGTACTTCAGCAAGTCTCCCGAGGTCTGCCAGCTTTGATCCCCCCCCGATCACCAGCATTAGCAGGTTGGGTATTCCCGCCAGTTTAGCCGCTGCTTCGGCCAGCAATTCCGCACCGTGAGTGTACCCGATGTTTCCCGCGTACATGACCACGAATTGATCCCCAAGGTTGTGCCGCTGTCGAAAAGTGTTATCGCGTGGAAGCGGTTTGACGGCCATTGTGTTGACGTAATTCGGAATCGTCAGGATCTTATTGCGCTCGATTCCCAATTGGGCAATCGCCTCTGCAAAGGAATTTGTAATCACGGTGATCCTGTCGCACCCTCGATAGACCCGAGCCACCAGCCCGGCGATGACTCGCGTAATCCAGCCCGCGCGGACTTCCCGGCTGGCGACGTAAGCTTCCGGATAGAGGTCCTGGGCATTGTAAATCACCGCGCCGCCGCGCAGGGTGCGAAGGATCATGGCGCTGAAGCCGAGCCAGAAGGGCGGCGATACCACCAGGATTGCGTCCGTTCGCTTTGTGAACAGACCTGCTGCGAGACTGGTGAGGGTGAAGCTCGCGTAGTTCAGGAGCTTCGCGGCTTTCCCGCCGGACCACGGGAACGCCCAGCAGTGAATTACCTTCACGCCCGCGTGGATTTCGCGCCGGAAAGGCCGCCAACTGTACCCCGAAGGGACGCAAGGAAGCTGGTTGTGCGGCGTGCCCGCCAGCACGGTCACCCTGTGTCCGCGGGCGGCAAGCTGCTGGGCAAGACCCGTCACTACGATGGCGTTGCTCGTGAACTCCGGCGCGTAGCGGATGCTGAGGATCAACAGTCGCAAGGGATGCTCAGGGACCGGAATGCCGCGGCCGTCAGGCCTTCCTTTCGGGAGGGATCGCGGCGATCTTCGGGTTGGCAATGCAAGCAGCGGCCGCTGCTTGCTCGAAGGCCCTGAAGACTTTCTCCGCACCCTCTTGCCACGAGAATTGGGCGGCGCGCGCCACGGCACGGCTCGACAGCGTTTGACAAAGCGAGGGCTGGGAGAGCACGTCGAACAGTTTAGCGGCAATGTCGTCAGCGTTCTCGCCATCGAAGAAAACCGCGGCATCGCCACAGATATCGCTCATGGGCCGGCGATTGCAGCAGAGGATCGGTGCTCCGCAAGCAAGCGCTTCAATCAACGCCATTCCGCAGGCTTCGAGCAGAGACGGGAATACAAAGCATGCGGCGTGGCCGAACAACAGCGACATTAACTCACACGGAACATAACCAATGAATTTGACGCGGTCGGAGCAGCCCTCTGCGCGCAACAACTTCTTCACCGTGCCGATGTATTGTGCGTCCCAAACCTCGCCCGGAATCACCAGGGGCATCGAAATCCTGTTGTCTTTCACCAGTGACGCGAACGCTTTTGCCAGATTCAGCAGATTCCCATAACCCGACAGGCGCGACCCAGCCAGAATGAAAGGCGGTTCGATCCCCAGTTGCTTGCGCAGCAATGCGACCGAGCCCGGTGCGGATGGGCGGAAGCCCTCCGTAACTCCGGGGCAGGCAAGGATGAGTTTTTCGGCCGGAAGATGAAACCGCTCTACCAGGAATTCCTTCTCCCAATTGGACAGGACTACGATCCGATGGCTTTTCCGGAGTGAGAGTTCGGACATCAAGCGCAGCAGCCAGAGCCGCGCCCGCCGGCGGAGCGAATTGGGGAATTTCCCGGTGAAGAAGGGCTCCACGTTTTGCACGATGGTGATGCTGGGCACACTCGAAAGCAGAATCGCCAGGTTATGAGTCGTGTAAACCACGTCGGTATGGCGGGCGCGGAGAATCCAGGGAAGGATGATCTGCTCCCAGGCGACCCTCAGCATTCCGGACCTCGCCGCCCAGCCCTGCGGGTGAACATGAAAATTGGGCTCGCGTAGATCGAAATCATTGCATCGGCTCGCAGGAAGGTACAGGTCGTAATGATTGGTGCGGTCGAGCTTTGCCAGGCGGGGCAAAAAATTCTTCAAATAGGTCAGACTGCCGTAAGAAGTCGCCGTGAGGCCGAGGATGGCGATGTTCATTTTGGGGACAGATCCAGGAAGTGCAGACTCAGCGAGCCGGGATTCATCAAGCCGGGCGGGCGGCCGCGTGCGCAGGAGCATCCAGGCGCGCGCAGAGCACCTGCATCGCCACGTGGAACAGCATCATGTGGATGTCCTCAACCTTCTGCATGTCGTTCACCGGAATGTGAACAGGCAGTTGCGCCAGGCCGGCCAGCTTCCCGCCGCTGAATCCGCACATGCCCACCGTGATTGCGCCGTGCTCGTTTGCGTATTCAATTGCCTTCAGAACGTTGGGCGAATTGCCGCTGCCGGAAATTCCTACCACCACGTCGCCCGGGTGAAGAAAGTTCTTGAGCTGCTCCACAAACGCCTCGCTGTAAGAAACGTCATTGGCGTAGGCGGTCAGCGTCGCCATGTTGTCGTTCAGGCTGATCACACGAAAACGCTTCTCACGGCCGTAGGAGACTCCTTTGTTCAAATCGCCCGCCGCGTGGGAGGCCGTGCTGCCGCTGCCGCCATTGCCCATCAGGAAAACCTGGCGGCCATCCTGGTAGGCGCGCTCCAGGAGCTTAAGGAACAGTTCAGCGGAATCGGTGGGGATGGCGTCGAGCGCGCTCTTGAGTCCCTGGCAGTAATCGAGAAATTGTTGGCGGATCATCACGTTCTCTCCCTGCTGCGATTATTCCTTATCGTGCCGCCAAGGGCAAGCGGCATTCGGTTGTTAGCGTGTCCTGATGATGAAGAATCTCGCCGAATTTTGCCGAAGAAAGAGCTCGTAGCGCGGACCACCGCATTTGTGGTCCGCGGCTTTTGCCCTGCTATGAAGAGCCGCAGACCGCAACGACGGCGGTCTGCGCTACGGCCTATCCGGCATTTAGTTCTCACTTCGAAGGGCTGACTGAAGAAACCTTACGAAATTCTCAAGAACCTGCCGCGCGGTTTCCTCTTCGCTTAGATTACAAAGCCGGGCGAGCTCATTCGTGACGGCGCAGACGTATGCCGGTTCGTTGCGCTTGCCCCGATGCGGCACGGGCGCAAGGTAGGGACAATCGGTTTCCGTCAGCAGGCGGTCAAGCGGAATCACACGGGCTGCTTCCCGCAGGTTTTCCGCCTTCTTGTACGTAAGATTTCCTGCGAACGAAATCAGGAACCCCCAGTCCAAAAACACTCGCGCGTCTTCAACGCTTCCGGTAAAGCAGTGGAGAATCCCGCCCAGCCCGGCCGATTTCCAATACACCGCGGCGATTTCGCGCAGGTCCGCCCAGGCGTCCCGGCAATGAATAATGATGGGCAGCTTCAACTCGCGCGCCAGCTCCATCTGCCGGATCAGAACTTGCTTCTGGACGTCGCGCGGCGAGTGGTCGTAGTAATAGTCCAGCCCGATCTCACCCACCGCAACGAATTTGGGATGCGCGGCGAGCTTGCGAATTCTCTCACCCAGCGCCTCGGTGTAGTTTTGCGCCTCGTGCGGATGCACGCCCGCCGAGGCGTAAAAGCCCTCGTGCTTTTCGGCGAGGGCAAGCGGGGAATCCAACCGGCCGGCTTCGCCGCCTCCGCCGGCAATCAGGATGTGCCGAACTCCCGCCTCGCGAGCGCGCGCGATGACCGCGTCGCGGTCTGCGTCGAACTGGGGGTCGTCAAGATGGGCGTGAGAATCCAGAAGGAATTGATTCATTGATTCATTGGTTCATTGAGCCATTGAAGTTCCAATGAGCCAATGGATCAATGAACCAATCACTTCAGTCTCGCTCC
>JASHTY010000329.1 GCA_030040315.1 Terriglobia bacterium
CGCGGCGAGGCCACCACGCCATCGGCTCCCGCGGATTGCGCCAGCCGCGCGAGGCGAACAACCGTTTCTTCCGGCGAACCCTGTAGCCCTACTTCCGCAAGGTCATCCGGCCCCAGGCTGGTCAGAGTCGTAACGGCAACCACGCGAGCCGGCTTTGCAGCGCCTCGTTCCTTCATCGCGGCGCGAACGCCGTCCAAAGCAGCCGCAATCATCTTGCTGCCCCCCGAGGCGTGAATGGTCAGCAGACTTACACCGAGCAAGCCGGCCTGGTACGCGGCCGCGCGAACCGTGTTCGGAATGTCGTGGAACTTAAGGTCCAGAAATACCTGTTCTCCGCTCGCGATGAGGGTTTGAACCACGCCCGGGCCCGCGGAGGTGAAGACTTCCGATCCGACTTTGAACATTCCTACCTGACCGCGAAGTCGCTTCGCGACGCGCAAAGCGGCGTCCGCGTCGGGAAAGTCCAACGCCACAATGATCTTGTCTGTTGCGTGCATGGTCTTCATTTTAGTGGAAGAGGGACGGAAACTGAACTTGAAACTTGCGCGCTCGGTGTACGCACGCGCTTATTCCGAGGGCGTATCGTTGCGCCTGAAGAGCCTGTGGAATTCCTCTGAAGACTTTCGAAGCTCCAGCCAGTCTGCGAAGAGGTCGGGAGTCTCAAGCCACACCTGAAACCAGCGAGCGATCTCCTGCTTCTCGAGGCGTTTTGTGGCGTTGACTCGCTGGTTGCCGGCGAGGCTCATTGCCCGCAGCCTTCCCTTCTTCACGATGGCACGAACGAACCGCCCACCGGCTTCATCGCCCGCGCCAACGTACTCCTGTAGAATTTCGCCCAGCTTTTGCAATGATGATTCCGCTTCCGCCAGATCGCGAAACTTCAGGATACCCTTCAAGCGGCTCGCATAAGGCTCCGGCATGACGGGGTCTGAGAATTTGTCCTCATACTGAACATCGTATGCCGCCTCTCGCAGGACGGACGCAATGTATCCGAAGGCCGTACGGTCCGCCGCGCCCAAGCGGCGGCGCAGCTCAACGCTCGCATCGCGGAGGTCCGCCTTTGTAAAGAGCCTCTTCCCGCGCGCGTTCGCGAATTCCAGAAGGATCTGTTTCTTGGTGGATTTATCAGGCATGACGCTTTAGAGATTCGTCATCGTCGTATTTCGAGACAGACGCCGCTCAGTGCGCTGATGTTCATGGCTGAATCCTAGCCGCAGTTTCCTGCCGGTAGCGCGCCACATTTCGTTTGTGTTCAGCAAGGGTTTTCGCGAAGTAGTGGCCGCCACGGTTGTTGCTTACAAAATAGAGTTCGTCACCACTCGCCGGATGAAATGCCGCACGCAGGGCGCTTTCCCCGGGATTGGCAATTGGACCCGGAGGCAGGCTGGCAAATCGATATGTGTTGTAGGGCGAATCGAACTTCAAATCGCTGGCATGGATCACAGATATGTCGCGATGATCCAGCCGCGCCGCATAGACAACCGTGGGATCGCATTCCAGCTTCATACCCTTTTGAAGGCGGCGGGTAAACACTCCAGCGACAACGGCAAGCTCAGCGGGGTCAGGCGTCTCCTTCTGCACCAGCGACGCGATGGTGACCACGGTGTGCAGATTGGCCGCCTCAGTGGTTATCTCATCGTGCAGTCTGGTTTGCAGCACATGCCGGAAACGTCCTAGCATTGCTGAAATCACCTTGTCCGCCGTCACGCCGCGGGGAAACCGATAGGTGTCTGGAAAGAGATAGCCTTCTAGCGTGGGAGCGTCGGCATCGAGATCGCGAACCAGCGACGTTTGCTCAGTCTGGCGCAGGAAATCGTCGGGATCGATGCCCAATCGCTCCTTCAGAATCTGAGCGATATCAAAGCGATCGGACCCTTCTGGGATCACCACTTGGTGAAGGTATACATCACCGCGCACGATTTTCCAATAGACATCAATCGGGCGCGCCGGGTGGTCGAACAAATACTCTCCCGCCTTCAATCGGTGATGCCGGCGGCGGCCATACTCGTAGCAGGCAAGGAAAGGCCACTTGTGCCGGATCACGCCTTTCGCAACCAGCAAATCGGCAATTTCCGGCGCCCCCGTGCGCGCAGGAATCTCCACGACTGTGCGGTCTGCAAAGCCGGCGTAAGGTTTGTAGAGATCCCAAACCGTCCAGCCGGCAGCGGCCAGGCACAGCACGATCACAAGGGCGGCTGCAAGTTTCAGCTTCATCCCTGCTGCTCCCCCCGCGTCCGTTCGTTCGCCTGTTGGTCCAAATAGCTTTGCAGGAGCAAGACTGCCGCAACGCGGTCTGCAGCGCGTTGGCGTTTGCGGATGCTCAATCCGGCCTCGCGCAGAGTTCGATTCGCCTCAACGCTTGTCAGCCGCTCATCCCGCATTTCCACGGCGCAAGGAAGCCGGCGCCGCAATTTCTCCGCAAACTCCGCAGCGCGCTGCGACATAGCCGTTTCCCCCCCGCTGTGACCAATGGGGTTTCCCACCAGCACGCGCTCCACGGAATACTCCTCGACGAGCGTGCGCAACTGCTCCAGGTCGTCAGCCATTCGCGTCCGCTCGAGCGTCGGCAAGCCTTGCGCGGTCACCCCCAACGCGTCTGACACGGCCAACCCCATTCGCCGCGTGCCGAAATCGATCGCCAGGATGCGCGCGCTCATGAAGGTCAAGCTCCGTTCTTACGCCAAGTTCGATGCAACTCCTGCAGCCCATTATTTCCAGCCGCTGAATTTGATGATACACCGACTTCTTCTTGGATTCGCACTGGGGGTGTGATACACCAATACGGAATACTTCATGAAATCATAGTTCGCTGCGAGTGCGTGCACTCGTTTGCGCGTTTGACCCGAGGTAAAGCAGATCCGTCAGGAGCAAGAGGCAATGATGGTGGCGCCGGAGGGCTCACAGGCCGGTGAGAGTGCAGTCAAAGCTGTCGATTACGCCGAGGATTTTCGCCGGTTATGGCGGGCCACGGTCCGCAATGAGATTCTGGGCAGTGCGATTTCTGTGTTGCCGGCCATCTTTTTCTACAACGGCGCATTCTCATACACGGCGGCGCAATTCAAGATTCTCCTGCGGATCACTCCGCTGCCTGTGGCGGCTTTCCTGACGGTTGACCTGGCGTTGAACTGGTGGTGGCTGGCACCCTACCACAAGTTTTCGGGGAGATCATCCGGGCCTGCTGAACTCGCGTGTGTCTACTCGCGCCTGCACAACTTCCCCATCTTCTGCTTCGGTCGAGTCTTCGGTCCGCACGCTCTCGCGGCCAGCCTGGGCGCTCAGCTCGGAGTTTTCTATGCCAACGCGCATTGGGGTCTGGGAATGTCCTGCAGCGATTATTGGATTTACTGGCTGCTGAACCTCACGATGGTTCCCATCGGGCACGCCATCTTTGAATATCATGCCAACGGCTGGGCCGCTCGCGAATCACTCAGCTTGCTCGCCGTCAATTATTCCCTTCCTGCAGGTTCCCCCGGAGTTTGGCGCGTAGGGTTAGCCATGCGTCTGGCAATTTTCTACACCCTGCTGGCAATCTCCCCGCTTTTGCTTCTGGCAGTTGCTTCGCATCTTCATCCGCACCGCGCCGCGACGGAGGGAATGGGCTCCGATGTAGCAAAGATTGTGGCTGGCGTCGTGGTCTTGAACCTGCTTCTGCTGATTCTTTTCGCCCGGGACGTCAATCAGCAGACGCGGGTTCTGCTGTCGGGCCTGCAAAAGGTGGAGGAGGGAGATCTTTCCGGCCGCGTAAACTTGTTTACTCCCGATGAATTCGGCGCCATCACCGACGGGATCAATAAGATGATCCACGGACTCGGAGAGCGCGAACGCCTGCGCAATCTCTTCGGCGTCTACCTGAGCCCGGAGGTATCACGCACCATTATCGAAGGGGGAGTTGCGTTGCAGGGCGAAGCGCGGCAGGTATCAATCCTGTTTTGCGACATTCGTAACTTTACCCGCTTCAGCGCGGCCCGCCATCCGCGCGATGTGGTCAGTCAACTCAACAGGTTCTTTGGAAGCATGACCGGAGCCATTCAAGCGCAGGCCGGGGATATCCACAAGTTTCTTGGCGACGGATTCATGGCACTCTTCGGCGCTCCCGTCCACTACCCCGATCACGCCCGCCGCGCCGTGCAGGCGGCTCTCCAAATGGAACGCGAATTAACCGCGCTGAATCAGGAGCTGGAGGCGCTCGGCGAGCCTCCCATGGAAATCGGTATCGGAATCGACAGCGGAGAGGTGATTGCAGGTAATGTCGGCTCGAAGAACCGGCTGGAGTACACAGTAATCGGCGATCCCGTGAATCGCTCTTCGCGCATCGAGCAACTCAACAAATCCCTGGGTACGCGAATTCTGGTTTCGGAGCGAACGTATCAAGAGGCGGGGATGGCCGGCGGGCGGCCGCTTGCACCAGTTGCTGTAAAAGGAATCGACAAACCTGTGCAGGTATTTACGGTGGGGTCAAAATCCGCGGCTAACGGCAGTTCAGCTTGAAAATTCCGCCATTTCCGCGGCGGAGTCGCGCATCTTTCCAGGGCGGTCCGCGAGCTCCAGGCTCACCGCCTTCTCATTGCAGCACGTGTAGCGCTCGCAGCGCAGGCAGTCGCGCCACACCTTGGTGGGAAACCTTTCGCGTGGAACTTCGTGGAATCCCAGCTTCGCGAAGAACGCGGGTGAGGTGGTAAGGGCAAAAACAGTCTTCAGGCCCATCGCCTCAGCCTCATTCAACAGTTCGTCCGTAATCTCCCGCCCGATGCCCCGCGACTTGCGCGTCTCATCCACGCAGAGCGAACGCACCTCCGCGACTTCCTGGTTGTAGAGCTTCAAGGCACCACACCCCAGGAAATGACCTTCCTCCTCTGCCACCTGGAACTCCCACACGTTCTCGTAGAGGTCAGTGAGCGTGCGAGGCAGCATGATGCGTTCTTCGGCGTAGTGGGAAATCAGCCGATGGATCTCCGGCACATCAGTCAGTTTAGCTTTGCGGATGATCAATTCTCTCTCCCGAATTGAATTCCCAAGTTCGCGCACGCCGAGGCTCAGGCGCGCGCATCCTGCATGAGCAGAATCATCAGCGCCTTCTGCGCGTGCAGCCTGTTTTCAGCCTGATCATACACCACCGATTGCGGCGCATCGATGACTTCATCGGTCACTTCCTGGCCGCGGTGCGCAGGAAGGCAATGCATGAACAGAGCGCCGGAATCGGCCGCAGACATCAGGTCCCGGGTCACACGATAAGGTGCGAACACCTGGTTCCGCAGATGCGCCGTGTACTCCTGCCCCATGCTGGTCCAGACGTCCGTGTAAACCGCGTTCGCTCCCGCCACCGCTTGAATCGGGTCATGGAAGGTTTCGGCGCCTCCGCCGGTTTCCGTGCCGATGGCGCGCGCCGTTTCCAGCACATCGGGCTTCGGCTCGTATCCGGGCGGTGTCGCGACCTGAACGGACACGCCGAGTTTTGCACCCATAATCATCAGCGAGTGGCACACGTTGTTGCCGTCGCCGACGAAAGCCAGCTTCATGCCTTTCAGGACGCCGAACTTCTCGTGAAGGGTGAAGTAATCCGCCAGCGCCTGGCAGGGATGGTAGAGGTCCGTGAGCGCGTTGATGACCGGAATGCCGGCATTGGCAGCCAGCTCCAGGACGGATTCGTGCGCAAAGGTGCGCGCCACGATGCCGTGGACCCAGCGCTCGAGATTACGGGCCACATCCTTGATGGCCTCGCGCTCGCCCAGGCGCGGCTTCGCGTGCTCAAGGTAGACGGCAAAGCCGCCCAGACTGGTCATGCCCACCTCGAACGTGGTGCGCGTGCGCAGTGAGGGCTTCTCAAAGATCATCGCCAGTTGCTTGCCGCGCAGGGCGTGCGCGTATTTTCCGGGCCGCGCCTTCACTCGCTCGGCGAGATCAAAGAGAAGCGTCAAATCGTCTTGCGTCAGCTCGGGGTCGGCCAAGAGATCCTGAACGCTTAAAGTTTCCGGTTTCTTGATTGTGGTAGTCATCACAGCCATCAGGCATTCGCTCCCTTCAATGCGGCCGCCGGCTCAAGCGAAGCCAGGGCGGGCCTTAACATTCCGATTGCTTCCTCGACATGCTGCTTTTCGATCGTCAAGGGCGGCAGGAAACGCAGCACTTTTTCCTGCGTGCAATTCAAAAGCAAGCCGGCTTCCAGCGCCTGGCGCACCACGGTCTTTCCGGGAACTGACAATTCCGCCGCCACCATCAATCCGTCGCCGCGAACCTGCTGGATCACCGGAAGATCAGCGCGCAGTTTTTCGAGCTCCTTGCGGAAATACCCTCCGACGTCACTTACGTGCTCCAGGAAGCCCGGACGGCCGAGAATCTCCAGCACCTTCAGCGCCAGGCGGCATTGCAGCGGCCCGCCGCCGAAGGTAGTTCCATGCATGCCGGGGGAAAAAGCCTGCGCCACTTCCTCGCGCGCCAGAATGGCGGCGAGGGGCAAACCTGCGGCAAGCGGTTTCGCCACCACCACGATATCCGGCTGCAAGCCGAATTTTGTGAAAGCGAAAAACCGTCCCGTGCGGCCCAATCCACACTGAATTTCGTCGCAGATCAGCAAGGCGCCGTGCGTGTGGCAGAGCTCGGCCGCGATCTTCAAGAAATTCCGATCAAGTTCATTCACTCCGCCTTCACCCTGAATGACTTCCACCAGCACGGCCGCCACATCCGGCGTGAAATTTTCGCGCAAATGCGCGGGGTCGTTCGGACGAACAAACCGCACGCCCGGAGGCAAGGGCTCAAAGGGCTCGCGGTACTTCTTCGGCCACGTGGCCGAGAGGGCGCCAAACGTGCGCCCGTGAAAGGAATTTTCCATCGCCAGAATTTCAAAGCGCCCCGGCCCCGCCTGCTTGCGCGACCACGCCCGCACCAGTTTTATCGCGCCTTCCACCGCCTCCGTGCCGGAGTTGGCGAAGAAGGCGCGATCCATTCCCGAAAGCCGCGTCAGCTTCTCCGCCAGTGGGGCTTGATAAGGGTGGTAAAGAAGGTTGGAGACGTGCAGAAGCGATTCCGAACCATCGCGCAGCGCGGCCATAATTTCCGGGTGGTTGTATCCCAGCGAATTGACCGCCAGGCCGCCGAGAAAATCCAGATACTTCTTCCCCGCTTCATCGTAGATGTAGCAACCCTCGCCGCGCACGGCAAGAATCGGCATCCGGTCGTAAGTCGGAATCAATACGTGCTTTTCGAGTTCAGCAATCTGGCCGCGATTCATCAGCCCTTCACAATCCGGGTTCCGTCCACATTCCCGCTTTTGATGGCGCGCGTCAGCACGTTGGGTGCGGTGGTTGATAGAATATCCACCTCGCCCACGTTCTGCCGCATTGTCCGGGCGCAGGAGAGAAGCTTTGGAATCATCCCGTCCCGAACCACTCCCTGACCAATCAGGCGGCGAATTTCGCCGACTCGCACAACCGGAAGCAGGCGCCTCTCTGCGTCCCAAACACCGCCCGATTCGGTCATGAAAATCAGGCGATCGGCGTGGAGCGCCACCGCCAGGGCTGCCGCCAGGTCATCGGCATTGATATTCAGGAACTCGCCGCGCGCATTCACTCCCAGGCTTGCAACCACCGGGATCAAGCCTCCGCGCAGGGCGAGATCCAGTACCGCCGTGTTCACCTTGTGCGGGCGTCCCACGAACCCCAGGTCCCTGCGGCCTCCGTTCTTGCCCACAACCAGCTTGCGCGCCTGAACCAGGGCGCCGTCGCCGCCGCAAAGCCCCACGGCAGGATGGCGAAGCGTTCCCAGTTCGGCAACCCATTGCTTATTCACCAGTCCCGCCAAAACCATCATCGCCACGTCGCGCGTGGCGGCGTCGGTCACGCGCAAGCCCTGGTGGAACTCCGTCCCAATCCCCAGGCGCTCGAGCGTGCGGGTGAGCATCTTGCCGCCGCCGTGCACCAGTACCACGGAATGGCCGGCATTGCGAAGAGCCCCAATTTGCTTCGCGAGCTCTTTCCGCCCCTTCGGGTCCTCGGCGCCCTGGCCACCGATTTTGACAACCAATTTCATCTTCAGTCTCGATGTGCAGCTCAGCAACTCAGAGCAAACCCGTCTGCTGCGGCAGCCCGAACATCACATTCATGTTCTGCACCGCCTGTCCCGCCGCGCCCTTCCCCAGATTGTCGATCGCGGAAACCAGAATCAGCCGCCCAGTCGCCTCATCCAGGGCGAACCCAATATCTGCAAATTGAGTGTTCGCAACTCCCAGAATCTCCGGCAACGTTCCCGCGGGATAAACGCGCACCATCGGAGCCGCTGCGTAGACTTCCTTATAGAAACCTTCAATCTCAGCCAATTTGCGCGGCGAGGAGAGGCGCAGATAAATCGTCGTCAGGATTCCCCGCGTAATCGGCAGCAGGTGCGGCGTAAAAGTGAAATCGTTGGACGAAAGCTCCAACTCCTGAAGCATTTCCGGCAGGTGGCGGTGCCGGAAAAGGCCGTAGGCGCGCAGATTCTCGTTGACTTCGGGGAAATGCAGTTTCTCCGTGGGCTTGCGGCCAGCGCCCGTTACCCCGGACTTGGAATCGGCGATGATCCCCGCGCTGACATTTACCCACCCTGCCTTCAGCAAGGGAGCGAGCGCCAGAATTACGGAGGTCGGGTAGCAGCCGGGATTCGCAACCAGCCGGGCGCTGCCAATCCGTTGCGCGTCAAATTCCGGAATGCCGTAGACCGCTTCCGCAAGCGCATCACCGGCATGGTGCTCAAAATCGTACCAATGCGAGTAGGCAGGTTGCTGCTTCAGTCGGAAGGCGGCGCTCAGATCGATCACGCGCAATCCGCTCTCGAGGAGCTGAGGAACGATTTGGTGCGAGGTTTCATGAGGTGTCGCCAGGAAAACTACATCCGGTTCGCCATTGATAACCTGTTCGACGTCGAGAGGTTCGCACTGGACTGAGAAAAGTCCGCGTAATCTGGGATGAGAATCTTCAATGGGGAATACTTTCTTGCCGTCCCTGCCGGACGACATCAGGCAGGTTACAGACGCCGCCGGGTGGCGGGCGAGGAGGGTTAAAAGCTCGCATCCCGCGTAGCCGGTGGCGCCGATGACCGCGGCCTGAACCACTCCCTGCTTCGGCGCGTCAGCCCCGGCCCCCTGCGAAGCTTTTAACTCAATCACCGTGTCCAATGCTTCCGTCTACCCCACTTCTCCTTTACAGAATATTTATGCAGGCCCTGTATAAATATACTTTTTTATAGCGGATGGCCGGAATGCTTGTCAAGCAAAAATTTCGCCATCGAAAGGAAAATTTCCTCCGGGCCCGCGGTCCAGCCACCTTGTTCGTTTGATTGACGTGAAATCCCGCGGGTTGCTTGATTGTGATTGTTGCGCGCCAGAGGCGGGCGAGCGCACCCGTGATACACCGATCAAACTCAGGCGCTGCGGAATGCGGCGGAGTGGGAGCGCCGGCATAAAGTATAATGTCGTTGCCGGGAAATTCCCGGTCAACGTCGTCTCGCAAGGGTTGGAAATGCGCCGAATTGCAGCACTTGCGGCCGGAGGTCTTCTTACCTTCGCCGCAAACGCTCTCGCCGTCACCGTCAAAGGCCAAAATGTTACCTTTCCCAGCGGGCCCGATACCATTAGCGGGTATCTGGCCGTGCCCGAATCACCCGGAAAGCATCCCGGCATCGTGGTTCTCCATGAAGACTACGGTTTGACAGAATGGGTGAAGTCACAAGCGCGCAGGCTGGCAGAAAACGGTTACGCGGCAATCGCCGTGGACCTCTATCGCGGCAAAGTCGCTTACGACCCTGAGTACGCCTACAACTTGATGATGGGAGTTCCACCCGAACGCGCTCTTCGCGACATGGAAGCGGCACTACATTTTCTCGCTGCGCGGCAGGACGTGAACAAGGAAAAGATCGGCTCGATCGGCTGGTCGGCGGGCGGAAAGTGGTCGCTGCTGCTCGCCGAGAACGATCTATTCCTCGCGGCGTGTGTGATGAACTACGCTCCCCTGCCGGATGATCCGGCGCAGCTTCAGAGTATTCACGCTCCGGTACTGGCGATCTTCGGGTCAGACGACCGGGACGTCCCTGCCGGCGACGTTGATGCCTTTGAAAGCGCCATGCAGAACGCCCACAAATCAATTGAAATTAAGGTTTACCGCGGGGTGAGTCACGCCTTTGAGAATCCGGAAAACAAGCTGGGTTATCAAGAAGGCCCCGCTGAGGATGCCTGGCAGCGAACTATGACCTTCCTTGACCGGCACCTTAAGTAGAACCCCTAAACCTTTCGATAAAGCAATGCCTTTTTGACCTCGCCGATGGCGCGCGTCACGTTGATGTCGCGCGGGCAGGCTTCCACGCAGTTGAAAATGGTGCGGCAGCGCCACACTCCCTCCAGCGTATTTAATACCTCCATCCGCTCTTCGCCGCCCTCGTCGCGGGAATCAAACAGGAAGCGATGAGCGTTCACGATTGCCGCCGGCCCAATGTATTCGCTGTCCCCCCAAAACGACGGGCAGCCGGACGTGCACGCTCCGCACAAAATGCACTTGGTGGTGTCGTCAAACCTCTCGCGATCCTCAGGCGATTGCAAGCGCTCCTTTTCGGGCTCGGGACCATGGGCAATCAGGAAGGGCTTCACGCTGCGGTATTTCTCGAGAAAAGCATCCATATCCACCAGCAGGTCCTTGATCACGCGGTAGCCCCGCAGCGGCTCGATGGTAATCGTGCTGCCCAGGCTGTTGAGCAGCACCTTGCAGGCCAGTCGATTCCGCCCGTCGATCTGCATGGCGTCGGACCCGCAAACTCCATGGGCGCATGAGCGGCGATAGGTGAGCGTTCCGTCGAGATACCACTTCACGTGGTTCAGCGCATCGAGCAGGCGGTCGGTCGGCTCGGCGTCTAACTTGTATTCTCCCCACCAGGGTTCCTTGTCCTTCTCGGGATTGAACCGCTTGATCTTCAGGGTAACTTGCATCATGAACTCCTGCAAACCAGATCAGTATTTCCGCTCCATGGGCTGAAACTTCGTGATAACCACGGGCTTGAACTTCAGCTCAATTCCCCTGGGCGTATTATAGGCGAGCGTATGCTTCAGCCAGTTTTGGTCATTCCGCTTGGGGAAATCTTCGCGATAGTGTCCGCCGCGGCTCTCCTCACGGGCCAAGGCGCCTTCCACTAGCACATCAGCCAGGTCGAGCATGCAGCCGAGTTCAATGACTTCGAGCAACTCGGTATTGTAACAAGTCCCGCGATCCTCCAACTTCACCTGCCGATAGCGTTCGCGCAACTCGCCCAGTTTTTTGCGAAGCGCGCTCAGACCCTGAGCGTCGCGAAACACCGAGGCTTTATCCATCATTTCATCCTGAAGCACGTCGCGAATGTCGGCGGCGCGCTCCTTGCCCGTGGAATTCAGGACCTGGCTCACGGCAGCGCGAGCAGCGGAATCAGCATCGGCGGGCAGGGGAGCCCAGTCATTCTCATGAATAAATCTGGCGGCGTGCCGGCCACCGCGCCGCCCGAAGACCAGAATATCCACCAGTGAATTGGTTCCCAGGCGGTTCGCTCCATGCACGGAGACGCAGGCTACCTCACCCGCCGCGTAAAGTCCCGGCAGAGGTGTGTTTTTTTCATCCATCACCACACGACCCTCATGGTCGGTGGGAATGCCGCCCATCGCATAGTGCGCAGTCGGCTGGATAGGCACAGGTTGCGTGAGTGGTTCAACGCCCAGGTAAGTCCGCGCGAATTCGGTGATGTCGGGAAGCTTTTCGTCCAGAACTTTTTTCCCCAGGTGAGTCATATCGAGGTGGACGTAGTTCTTGCCGTCGATTCCCCGCCCTTCGCGAACCTCACGGTATATCGCGCGGGAAACCATGTCGCGCGGGGCAAGGTCGAGCAGCGTGGGCGCATAGCGCTCCATGAATCGCTCATTGAGCTTGTTGCGCAGAATGGCTCCTTCGCCGCGCGCCGCCTCGCTCAGCAGAATTCCCATTTTGTATATGCCTGTGGGATGGAACTGAAAGAATTCCATATCCTCCAGGGGGATTCCGCGGCGGTACACCACTGCCATTCCGTCGCCGGTAAGCGAGTGGGCGTTGGAGCTTACTCGAAACATCTTGCCGCAGCCGCCCGTGGCGAACAGCACGGCTTTGGAGTGAAAAGTATGAATTTCCCCGGTCGCAAGGCAGAGGGCCACCACACCCGCGCAGCGTCCCTGCTCAATCAGCAAATCCAGAACATGGTACTCATTGTAAAAATGCACGTCGTGCTTGATGCACTGCTGATAGCAGGTTTGCAGAATCATGTGGCCGGTGCGGTCGGCGGCGTAGCACGAGCGCCGCACGGGAGCCTTGCCGAATTCCTTGGTATGCCCGCCGAAGGGGCGCTGGGCGATTTTCCCCTCAGGCGTGCGACTGAAGGGCAGGCCCCAGTGTTCCAGGTCGTAAACGGTCTCAATAGCTTCACGGCAGAGGATCTCGACAGCGTCCTGGTCTGCCAGGTAGTCGCTGCCCTTCACCGTGTCAAACATGTGCCATTCCCAGTGGTCTTCTTCCAGATTGCCGAGCGCCGCGCCGATTCCGCCCTGCGCCGCGCCGGTGTGCGACCGCGTGGGATAGAGCTTGCTCAGCACGGCGACGTTTCCGTGTCCGGCCAGTTGCAAAGCGGCCATCAGGCCGGCCCCGCCGGCTCCCACCACCACGGCATCGTAACGTTGGACCATATCCTCAAGCCTCGAAATC
>JASHTY010000330.1 GCA_030040315.1 Terriglobia bacterium
AACCAATCCGCTCCGTAAAAGGCACGCGCGACCTGCTGCCCCCCGATACAAGTCTGTGGCAGCGCGTCGAGGCGCAGGCGCACCGCACGTTCGCCGCTTATCACTACGGTGAAATCCGCACACCGATTCTGGAGGAGACCGCGCTCTTCGCCCGCGGCGTCGGGACAGAGACGGATATCGTTATGAAAGAGATGTACACCTTCCAGGATCGCGGCGAAGAATCACTGACGCTACGCCCCGAAGCCACCGCCTCCGTGGTGCGCTCCTACATTGAGCACAGCCTCTACAATCTGGGCGGCGTGCAGAAGCTCTACTACATCGGCCCCATGTTCCGCCGCGAGCGCCCGCAAAAAGGCCGCTACCGGCAGTTCTATCAAATCGGCGCGGAAGTCCTGGGCTCGCAGAGCGCGCTGGTGGACGCCGAAATCATCGAGATGCTCGTGCTGTTTCTCGAGGGCGTGGGAATTCGCGAGTATCAGCTTCTGCTCAACTCCGTCGGCTGCCCGACCTGCCGCGCGGCATATCTTGAAATTCTTCGCAAGGCTCTTCAGGATGTGAAAGGCCAAATGTGCGAGGATTGCCGGCGCCGCGCGGATACCAATCCTCTGCGTGTGCTCGATTGCAAAGTGGAGGCGGACCAGCCGATTATTGACAGGCTGCCGAAAATCATCGACCACCTGGATCCCGCGTGCCGCGAGCACTTCGAAACCGTCACCAGGGCGCTTCAAGACCGTGGAATTGCCTATCAGGTTGCGCCGCGTTTGGTGCGCGGGCTCGATTATTACACGCGAACCACGTTTGAAATCACTAGCGGCGCTCTCGGTGCGCAGAACGCTGTGGTGGGCGGCGGACGGTACGATGGCCTTTCCGAATTGCTCGGCGGCCCGCCCACGCCCGGCATCGGATTCTCCATTGGCCAGGACCGCCTGATTCTGGCTGTGCAGGCAGCCGCTCAACTCAAAGCGCAGGAGCCGCTTGCGGCGTACATCGTTTGGATGGGCAATGCCGCACTGGCCGCTGCGTCGCGCCTGGCGCGGGAACTGCGCGCTCAGGGATTGGCCGTGGAAATCGATTACGATGCCATGAAAATCAAGAAGGCCATGGGCATCGCGAACAAGCTGCAGGCGCGATTCGCCGTCATTATCGGCGACGGCGAACTGGCGAGCGGAAAATATCAAGTAAAGAACATGGCGAGCGGGGAGCAAAAGGAATTGGAGCCGGCTGCGATTGCGGCTTTTTTGAATGAAGGTTGAAAAGCCTGGTTCACACAGAGATCGCGGAGGCTGTTTTAGATAGCGTTGCGCGTAGGGCTTGAACGCAGAGGACGCGGAGAGTCAACAGCGCCTTTCTCCGTGACCTCCGTGAGTAATTCTCCGTGCCCTCTGTGAGAAACGCTTTAGCTCTGATAGGTGGGAAACGTGAAACTGGATTTATTGGGTGACCGGCAGCGAACGCATCATTGCGGCGACTTACGAAAAGAACATGCGGGGCAGAAGGTTTTTCTCGCCGGCTGGGTGGACGTGCGCCGTGACCTTGGCAATCTGATTTTCCTCGACCTGCGCGACCACACCGGCGTGACGCAGATTGTTTGCAATCCCGCCGTCAGCGCGGAAGTGCACGACCGCGCGGAAGAGGTTCGCAGCGAATACGTTGTGGGTGTGGAAGGCGAAGTGGTGGCGCGCGCGGCGGGCACGGTGAACCCGCAGCTTCCCACCGGTGAAGTGGAAGTGATGGCCCGCTCGCTGCTGATTCTGAACGAAGCGAAGACGCCGCCCTTTCCGATCGAAGATGAAACCAGGACCAGCGAGGAGACGCGCCTGCGCTATCGCTATCTTGACCTGCGGCGCGGCCGCATGCAGCGCAACCTGCGGCTGCGCAGCCGCGCCAGCCAGGTGGTCCGCACCCACATGAGTGAGCACGGCTTTCAGGAGATTGAAACCCCCTTCATGACGCGCTCCACGCCCGAGGGCGCGCGCGACTACCTGGTGCCCAGTCGCCTGCACCACGGCCACTTTTACGCGCTGCCGCAGTCACCGCAGCTTTTCAAGCAACTCTTGATGATCGGCGGATTCGACCGCTACTACCAAATCGTTCGTTGTTTCCGCGATGAGGACTTGCGCGCCGACCGCCAGCCGGAATTCACCCAAATCGATATTGAGATGGCCTTTCCGCAGCGCGAGGAGCTGTTCAACATCATCGAGCACCTGATGGAAAAACTTTTTGCGCTGGTGAACGTGAAAGTCCCGCGGCCGTTTGCACGCATGCCGTATGACGAGGCGATGGAGAAGTACGGCTCCGATAAGCCTCACACCGGTTTCGGCCTCGAATGGAAGCGTGCGAGCTTCGCGCCCAGCGACGCTGAAAAAGTGCGCGTGGCGCAGCCTTTCAAGGCCATGCGTGTGCCGGGCTGGGGTGACGCTTCGCGCAGCCAGCTCGATAAGGTTCAGGAGTCTGCGAAGTCGCTGGGCGCGGATTGGTTCAGCTACATCAAGATGGCAGGTGGCGCGCCGCAGTCGCCGCTTTCGAAAGCCCTGGACGTGCGCTCGCTTGCTGCTCTGGCTGATTTCGCCGGTGCACACACGGGCGACCTGGTGGTACTGGCGGGAATCAAATCCGCAGCCGGCCGCGACGCGTTCCGAATGCTCGATAACGCCTCGGGAGAGTTGCGCCTTGACCTCGGGCGCAAACTTGAATTGATCAAGCCCAATACGTGGAATTTCCTGTGGGTGATCGATTTCCCGATGTTTGAGTTTGACGAAAAGGAAAATCGCTTTGCCGCGATGCATCATCCCTTCACATCGCCGCGCGAGGAGGATCTGGA
>JASHTY010000331.1 GCA_030040315.1 Terriglobia bacterium
GGCATCGTCATCGGATTACATCGGCCGCCGCAATACCTACGTCATTTTCTTTCTGGTCCAGTTCGTTCTGTTCCTGACGATTCCGCGCCTGGCCGCGAGCGACAACTGGCTGATGTTTGAAGCCGCGCTGTTCGTGGTGTTCACGATGTACGGCGGCGGATTCGCGACGGTTCCGGCGTTCCTCGCCGATATTTTCGGCGCCGATAACGTGGGCGCGATTCACGGATCGCTTCTGACCTCCTGGAGCGCCGCCGCGGTGGCCGGCCCGGTGATTATTACGGAGCTGTCCAGCCGCGCCAAGGCCGGGCTCGCGCCGGGAATGAGCAGGATCCACATCTACGACACACCTTTGCGCCTGCTGGCCGTTCTGCTGCTGGTGGGTTTTATCCTTACAACTCTCCTTCGACCATTGCGGCACGACCGTCTGTAGCATCTGTCGGCTGACGGACGCCACATCTCCGCAAGTGCCCCGATTGTAGGCGGCTGACTGGCGCGGAGATCCATTTCATGCGCCTTACCTATTGCCCAGTTTATTCAGTCCCTGCTTGCAAATTGCCCGGCGTGGGAATATCCTGCGGCCACTTCCCTGTGGAGGCGTGCGATGGCCAAACCCAAGGTGATGGTGGCGATCAACAATGCCGGCTCGGTTGAGAGCCTGGTGACCCTGGCGTGTCAGTTGATGCTAGGGATGGACGCCGACCTTACCGTTTTGCACGTGGTTGAGGTGCCCATGGTTACGCCCATCGATGCGAAGGAGGAATCGATTGATCAGCGCGGCAAGGAGTTGCTGGCCCAGGCGCAGCGCGTGGCAGCGGCCTTTAAGCGCCCGCCTGCCACGGAGCTGGTGCGCGCACGTGAAGTGGGTGAGGCCATCGTGGGCGTGGCCAGGGACCGCGGCGCTGATATTCTCGTTATGGGCCACCACCGGCCGCATCACCATTCGCTGGGCGAAACGTTGATGGGCGGAACCGTGCAGTACGTGGCCCACCATTCTCCCTGCCGAGTGATTGTGCAGATTCCCGCGCCGGAGGCCAAATAATCGTGGCATGGCCATCCTGGCCGTGAAAAACCATGGGCAGGATGCCCATGCCACGAAGCTTCCGCGAATGAGCGAATCTTCTGAGCCCAAATCCACCGCGATCCGCGGCCCCAAGACCAGCCACATTCTTGCTGGACTGATTCTGGGGGCAGTGGCCGGAGTGTTGGCCAACATTCTGTGGGGAAGTACGGCCGCGCTGGCCAACCTGATTCACTACGTCACCGAGCCCGCGGGGCAAATGTGGCTTCGCGCGCTCATCATGGTGGTGATTCCGCTGATCTTCGCACGCCTCAGCCTGGGCGTGGCGGGACTGGGCGACCTTCACAAGCTGGGGCGCGTGGGCCTGAAGACGGTTTTGTTCTTCCTGATGGTCACCTCGCTCGCCGCGATGCTGGGCCTGGCGATGGTGAATCTGGTGCGGCCGGGCGCGGGATTGCCGCAGCAGGTTCGCGACCGCCTGCTCTCAACCTACCATCAGGACGCGAGCGGGTTGCGCGCCACTCCACAAGGCGGCTCATTCGGAATTCAAACATTGGTGAATGTGGTGCCGCGGAATCCCCTCGGCGCCGCCGCCCAGGGTGACATGCTCGCGATGATCTTCTTCTCGCTGGCATTTGGAGTGGCCCTGGCGCTGCTTCCCGCCGAGCGCACGCGCATTCTCGCGGAAGTTCTGCGCGGCCTTGCCGACGTGATGATGGTTATCATCGAGCTGGTGATGAAACTCGCGCCCTACGGAGTATTCGCACTGCTCTTCACCGTGGCAGCACGGTTCGGATTGGACCTGTTGGCACGGCTGGGCTGGTACATCGTGACGGTGATCGTGGGGTTGGCGATTTTCGAATTCGCGGTGTATCCAGTATTAATCAAGGTTTTCACGGGATGGTCGCCGCCGGAATTCTTTCGCCGCGCCGCGCGCGCGATTCTGACGGCGCTTTCCACCAGCTCTTCCAACGCCACGCTTCCCACCACGCTCGAGGTCTGCGAAGACTCGCTGGGAATCCCCAGAGATATTTCCGGGTTCGTCGTTCCCCTTGGCGCTACCATGTGCATGAACGGCACGGCGCTGTTCGAGGGCGTCACCGTGCTGTTCATCGCCCAGGTTTTCGGCATGCACCTGCCGCTCTCATCGCAGATCGTGGTAATGGTCACCGCCATCGTGATGTCCATGGGAGCAGCGGGAATCCCCAGCGGCGCCATTCAGGTGCTGATACTGGTGCTGGAAGCCGTAGGGATTCCTGGCGAGGGAATTGCCATGGTGGTGGGAGTCGACCGAGTGCTCGACATGTGCCGGACGGTGGTAAACGTCACTGGAGACATGCTGACCGCAGCATTTGTAGCGCGAAGCCAGTAGGAAAACCGTGGCATGTAGAACGGTAGCCACGGTCAATGCCCTTCTGACCGTGGGCCTTTTGAACGCTGGAAAGAACCCACGGTCAAAAGAGCACTGTTCGTGGCTACCGGCTACCTGCTCACCGAATGATAAACTCCTGACACGTTCTGGGAAGGCCGTCGCGGCGGGGTTCAGATTGCCTTGGCGTGCAGGCCGACCAACGGCTTGCGCAGGCGGCTGCGGTTCTCATGGTCAATGCGGACTAGCTCGAAGCTCAGTTCCTGCGGCCGCGCTTCACGCACCAGCACCTGGGCTTGCACGCGGTAGAGTCCCGTCTGGATTTCGAGCGGCACGGTGCTGCCGGGCTTGATGTGGCACTGGCTACGGGCTATTCCACCGCCCAGGCTGAGCTGCTGAATGGAGACTCGGTGGGCCGTCTGGCTGGGTTTGACGACGCCGACCAGCGGGCTCGGCAGCTTCACGCGATCGTATCGCCGCTGGCGCAGCCAGGGGGTTTCCGGATCGGGATCGAGCGCGGTGAGCTTCAGCTCCGCCGGCGTCAGCCCGCATTGCGGTTGGAATCGATCGGCCCACTCCGGATCGATTTTCCTGAGTGCCTGCATGGCGGTGATGCGAACTTCGCGCGGCTGCTGCCATCGCCAAAGCTTCTTGCCCTCGGCCAGCGGCCGAAGCAGGTGTTCCGCCTGAGGCTCGCGAAGCCTGCCCAGAGCCTCAATGGCTTTGATCTGCAAATACGGGTCGGCTTGACTTGCGGAGAGTTCCTCCACAATGCGCATCAATCGCGGCGTAATCGCCAGGTCGCCCGTCATTCCCAGCTCATCCACGGCTTCGGGAAGGACGGCGCGGTCGAGCATGTCATAAACCTTGTCGATCAATTGTCCGCGCTGCGGGGCAAGGCTGTTGGCCAGTTGGCGAACCACGTTGTCATGAGTCATCTGGTCCCAATCCTTCAGGCGGGTGGGAAGCAGCTCCTCCAAATCCGCCGGCTCCAATCGGCAGAGCAGGGCAATCGTGGAAGCCGCTTCCGCGGCGGGGCGGGTTTGCAGAATCCTGTTGAGGTGCCCAACGGCTTGCATGCCCACGGCTTCAACCATTTCCAGCATGCGCTGCCATTCGTCGCGGCGGGCGCAGCGCGGAACGCGGCTGGCCACCTGGTCGACCGTGGCGTGCGGCATGCGCTTCAGAACCTCGACCAGTCCATCCGGGATGCGCGGCGACTTGATGGCTTCATCAATGAATTCGGGCAGGGGATTACCGACCTTGACGCGCGGCCACAGCAGACGCGCCAGTCCGGGCTGCTTCTGCTCCAGCATCTCCATGGTCTGAAGCGCTTCATGCACGGCACGATATTGGCGGCGCGCCGCGGCTTCATGGCTGAAGCGTACAAAGGACGCACCCAGCAGCGTCTGCAGGTCGGCGTTGCCTTCCTTGCTGAGCGCCTCGCCCATCTGGTGCAGGCTGGTCTGGAGCAGGCCGGAATTGGCTTTGGAAAACAGGTCGGCCATTTCCGTCAGGCCCGTGGCGGCTTTCCGGCGAGCATCCACGTCAGGGGTATCCACGCACTTCGCGTAATTGTCCAGGATGGCGCGGGCCGCATCCGTGTCGCCGCGGCCGATCAGTTCCTCCACATACAGGCGAACGTTGCGCGGCGGAACGGCCCAGGCCTCCGGGGAGAGCAGCATCTTCTGCTTGTGCTTCTCCGGGACGCGCGCCCAAAATTGTTTGTCCAGGATGTCGGCGTGGGATTCCACTTCCATACCCGCCTTTCCCATCTTTTCTTCCTGGGTTTTAAGAATATTTCGCAGCGAACCAATTTCGCGCTTCAGGCGGTCGAGAAGTTCGACTACCGCGTTGGTCTTCACATCGCCGCGCTCATACCGTTGAATGGCAAAGCGAATCGCCAGGCGTTCGGCAAGCTGAAGGAGCAGGGGATCATCCGGGCGGGGCGGCTCAGCCTGGGAGTTCATGCTCATCAACGCTTGGGCCAGTGCCGCCTGACCGGCGGCGGGCAACTGATGCAAGTCGCGCTCAACAGCCTGAGCTTGCTCAGACGAGTCCGCCTGATCGACAGACTGGCCAAGCTGAGAGAGCCAACCGAGGACTTTGAAGATGTCGGCTTCCTGTGTGGAAGATCCGCCGAGCGTGCCCGAGGCGCTTCCAGGGCTGCCCGCCGCACCACCCCCAACGCCGGCCAGGCCACCACGCACACCACCCGCGCCAACACCCGCACCGCCTCCTACGCCCAATCCAGGCCCTGCGGATCCTGCTCCCATGCCCGGGCCGGCGCCCCCGCCAGGGCCCGCTCCCGGACCTGCAACTCCGGGGCCCATGCCAGCTCCCGCGCCCCCGCCGGGCCCTGCGGGATTGCTCCGCGCTCCCTCAGCCGCCGCCATCAATTGCAGCAGCCGCTGCGGATCCTGGAGCCAGCCGTGGAGCTTTTGCGCGTCCTCGCCGAGCGAGCGGGCGGCCAATTGCGCCGCAAGCCCCGCTTCGCCCAGAGCGTGATCCTGCGCCACAAATCGCACTTCGTTTACCTTAATTGCGCCTTTGTCACCTCCCAGAAGCGTTTTCAACTCGGTCGCCATGGGCCCGCCCTTGGCCGACTTCGAGGAGAAGGCGCGCACGAACCGCCAGAAATCGTCAACCGACACGCGATGGGAGAAATTGATGCTGGCAAGGCCGGAAGAGGTCAATAATTGGGCGAAGCTTCGGTCGGTGGGCCGTTTTTCAAGCGGCACGCCATCCAGCAGCACCTGTGTGCCAGAGACTCCCAGCAGAAGGCCGCTCTCTCCGGAGAATTTCAAGGCCGCACGCAAGTCGTCCCACGCGCACCCCAGAAGTGCAGTCGTCCGCTCGTGCTCAGCGCCGTACAGACGTACAGTTTTCAGGAGAATGTTAAGGCTGCGCGCGAAGCTTCGGGCCGCAACGAGATTGGATGCATCTTCCATGGGTCAGTCGGCAATGGCCGCTCCGTCGGACTGCACTCGAGCCCCGGCACGGCTCAACAGCTATTAAGTACCATGACCCTCGGTACGCGCCAAGAGTACAATGGTACTAACCTGATAACTCTCGACAACGCGCATAGTTAGCCCTTGGCAATACTCAGTATATTACCACAAAGGAGATATGAGGATGTGATAGTGCGCTTGAGGCAGACAGGAAGCCCCACGGACCTTGTCGAAGCATGAACTCCTGCATCTTCCCAGGAGATTTCGGGCAATAGATGGGTCTCGGGGACTAATTTCACGAATCGGGAAGTGGATGCGAGAGATAGTTATCCGGAAATAGAATAGACATCTCCCACATCGTATTTCTTCGGGGGCAATGCCTTAAGGTGGTTGAGGAGATCGTCAGAGTCCACCCAATGGTCGATTTGAAGAACGCAATCCATTCCTACCGTGTAATTGAACCTCCTGCCCTGGAGATAATCCAGGCACGACCGGGCAATTTCCAGTCGACTCGAGTGGAATTCGAAGCTAAGACTTTCTGGCATGAAGGACATCCCCCTAAGGACTTCGAAGTCGTAATCTTCGCAATCGATTTTAATGTGGCGGGGAATTCCGTATTTGTTCTTCAGTGAGTCAAGCGTAGTGACCTCCACTGTGGTGGATTCCCTCCAGCCTGCCTCATGTACCTGGACCCATGTCTCTGATAAGGTGCTTAAGGCATTGTTAGGGCACAGATGCAGCTTTGCTGTACCCTCTGCCCGCCCTAGCGCCCGAGGCTCCAGTGAAATACGCTCCGCAAACCGCCTCTGCAATGTTGCAATACTGCGAGGATCTGGCTCGACGGCTACAACATGAGCGCCAAGGGAAAGGAACGTCTCCGTGTAGTTGCCGATGTTTGCGCCCACATCGAATACCAAATCATCTGGGTGGATAAACTGGGAGTAGAGTCGTTTGCGAGCAGTGCGCCGCAAAACAGCAGCTCGATCAAAGAGTGATCCGTATGCGAATCTGGCGGGTCTGTAAAATACTGTTCCAATCAGGTATTGGCGCAAGGCTGGCAGGATTCTATGACTCATGGCATTGCCACGCAAATCTGGTTTAGCAATGAGGAATTTATACATTCGATGAGCGATTTCGTCAAATTGTGCTTGCAAATTTGACCGCAGAAGAAAAAATTCGCAGGGTGATGCCGGGATTAGTTGCCGAACTCTTTGATTTAATATTGACCCTCAAGGTTCCTCAATATTTGAGGCGCCCAGTATTTGTGCAAACCCGACGCGCGGAGTTCCAGGTTTCCAAATTTTTAGCTTGACAACCCTTGGGGATGATAGTAGCGTGTTGCTGCTCACGCGAAAATTTCTAAGAGGTTTCTTACCCCCAAATGGAGTCCATGCAGGTGCTAGACCACCCGGCGGCAATTCCGAAAAGCTGTGTTTTTCGGAATTGCATAAGGGTTTGGTGGGCATAGAAAAATCAGCGAATGGAGGAGGTTCATTTAGATGAAACGGTCAATTAAGTTCCTGCTTGCAGCAGCCATGCTAATGCTGTTTGGCTTGGCAACGTCCGCTCCGGCCCAGATGGTGTTTCATCCGCTTGCGACCGGCACCCCGGCCACGCAAACCCAGCAAATTGATCGCGCGATTTCCTCTCGAGGGTTAACGCCGATTGTGAACGGTGTGGGCAAGATATATTCTCCCGCGTCTAGCGTCGCAGTATCCGGAAGTGCCGGAGTGAGCGCCCACACGTCGGTAGAGGTTTTTGTCCCCGATGGATTTCAGCCTGACCAGGTGACCCCTCCATATTCCGGGTATGGTTTCAATACACCGGCCTCGATTGCCTGCATATACGGAGCAGTTACATTCGTCTTAGGGAATGGATACTGCAATCCCAACGATAATCTCGCTAACGCCTCCGGTGGGAGCGGGACGATCGCAATCGTCGATGCCTACGACGATCCCTGGATCATGGATGACCTGAATATGTTCTCCTCGCAATTTGGTCTTCCTTTAGTCACTTCATCTACATTTCAAATGGTTTATGCCAGTGGTACGGAGCCTGCGTTTGACACAGCGGATGATGGCGGATGGGAGCTTGAGGAGTCACTGGACGTTGAATGGGCGCACGCCATGGCGCCCAGCGCCAAGATCGTGCTGGTTGAGGCTGCTGACAACACCCTTGCAAATCTGCTGCCGGCAGTCACGGTCGCCAGCAACTTTGTCGAGTGCGGCGCGTCGACCTGCCCGAATGGAGGAAGCGGCAAAGGCGAAGTCATTATGAGCTGGGGAACAAGCGAGTTTGCCGGCGAAGCAAGCGACGATTCGAACTTTACGACGGCAAACGTTGTCTATTTCGCCGCGGCCGGGGATTCCCCGGGAGTCAGCTGGCCCTGTTCTTCCGTAAACGTGGTTTGCGTCGGTGGCACGACATACTCTCGTTTCCCTGTTGGTACACCCAGCAACGCAGGGGGAGCGTTCTCGCAGTATGCGCTTGGCGGCGAGGTCCAGGGGACTTGGAGCTATGGTGGCGGCGGCTCTAGCTCAATTGAAAGTCTCCCAGGTTACCAGAGCCCCATTGCAAGTACTCTCGCGACTCTCAACAGTAGTACGACTACGACGGTGCCTATTCTTGGCTACCCGGTGGGCGTAGGTATTTCTACTACCCTTCGGGCCGTTCCGGACGTCTCTGCAAATGCTAATCCCTATACCGGGTATTGGGTCTTTGACAGCTTCCAGTTCGCGCTTCTGGGTTACGTACCACCTGCTTCCGACGCGCCCGACGCCGGTGGGTGGTGGATCGTTGGAGGCACGAGCGCTGCCAACAATATCATTGCCGGGATGGCGAACCTGGCAGGCAATTTCCGGGCCTCGAGCGCCGCTGAGCTGACGGTCATGTACACCAGCTTGGGTTCCTTTAATGACGTGGTTTTCGGCACCGGGCAATGTGGTCCTTACCAGGGCTACACAGCTAACGTGGGCTGGGACCCATGCACTGGCATTGGTGTGCCGTTGGGGCTAGGCGGTCTATAGCTCTCGCAGCGAGCATCGTATTCCGCGAATCGTTGGAATGCAAGAACTCAACCCGGGCAGGCGCCCAGCTTACGGCGGCTGCCCGGGGTTTTATTTGTTATACTTTCAGATGTGGGCCGCAATTCCTCCGGGCGTCAACTGTCCAAAAAGCAAGATAGCCTTCAGATTTATGAGCGGGGTGTCTAGAGTTTTTCCTGCAAGGATTTAGAGTCCAACGAGCCCTCGTCATTCCGTTCTGAATTACATAAGCCTTCATGACCACGCCTTCGCGTCCTGCGCCAATCCGATTGCTGGTGGTAAACCACAGCACTTTTTACGGCGGGGCAGAGAAGATCCTGAGGGATTTGCTTCGCTTCCTCCCGAAGGAGGATGTCCAGATACTCGCGACAGTGGCCCCCGGGCAGGGACGTGCCCGGGCAGAGTGGGAAAGCATCGGCGTGCGATGCATCGATCTACCGGTTCCATGCTTTTCCGGCGTAACGTTCCCATACGTAGGCTCGCTTATGCCGGTGCAACTGCTCGGGGAATTCTGGAAGTGGATTAGCTTTCGGCGGGCCTTTCGTCGCTTGCTGGGCAATGAGGCACCCGATCTGGTGTACGCTGCCTCTCCCCACGCGGCAATTGCCGTTGAGCCTGAGCTGAGCGCATTGCAGATACCGTGGATTTGGCAAATGTCCGGTCTCATCAAGGATCGTTCGCTTAACCGGCTGGCGCTGCGGCCTGCTTTCAGAAACGCTCAGGCGATCATGACGCTGTCAACAGCAATTTCAAACTCGATCATCAGGCTGGGAGCCGACCCGGCAAAGGTTCACCGAGTTTATGGCGGTGTTGATCTGACAAAATTTGATTTCATGGCTTCGTCAGCCGGGCACTTTCGTGCAGCGGAAGGAATTGGAGCGGATGTGCCGCTCATCGGGATGTTTGGCCAAGTGACCCACTGGAAGGGTTGGCACGTCGTTGTGGAAGCAATTCCGCGAGTGCTTGTTGGCCATCCAAACGCGCGCTTTGTGTTTGTAGGCGAGCCGTTTGCCAGGAGGGATTATGTTTACCAAGCCGATTTGCAGCGGCGCGTGGAGGGTCTTGGATTGGGGCACTGCGTGCGCTGGACGGGGTTTCGCGGAGACGTGGAAGGTATTATGGCAGCATGTGATGTGATCGTTCATGCTTCTGTTCAGCCCGAGCCACTGGGACTCGTTATTATGGAGGGGATGGCAGCGCGTAAGCCGGTAATCTGCACCCGCGGCGGCGGGACAGAGGAAATGATGACTCAGAATGAGACGGGGATGGTTGTAAGCCCTGGAGACTCGCAAGGGTTAGCTGATGCGCTCAACCGGTTGCTGGGAGACCCAGGTTTGCGGGCGAGACTAGGGGAAAAGGGGAGAGAAGTGGTGGCAGCGCGGTTTACGCACGATCGCCGGGTGAAGGCTTTTCTGGAGGCTTTTCGCCAGGTTGTTGAAGCCGGCAAGGCTGAGGTGGGGGTCGGCTGTGCGTCAAGATAGCTCAATGGACGTGCTGAGGGCCGCTACCACTATTGGGCGGGTGTGGCGGCACGTATTCCTGGATGCGTTCCTCGCACCCAGGCGTTTTCGACGCCTGATGCCTGAACTTCGTAGTATCTGCGACGCGGAGTACCATCCCGGAATCGCAGACGTCGCGGTTTTCGATTTGCCGGGCAAGGGGCCAATCCAGATTCTTGACCTGGACGGAAGCCGTGGAGGCATGTATTCGGACGACCTGTATGCGCTTCTTCGCGTGGTGCGCTGGCTTAAGCCGCGAAGGATTTTCGAGATTGGCACCTATAATGGCTTCACCACAGCGCACCTGGCGATAAACTCAGAAGCCGAGGTCTACACTCTGGACCTTCCTCTCGAATTGGCCGGCGACCTCGCTGGCTACACCGTGGATGAAAAAAACCTCGTTCACCGCAAGGACCAAATCGGCTCGTTTTATCGGGGTCTTGATGTAAGGGAACGCATCCACCAGCTTTTCGGAGATTCACGAACCTTCAACTTTGCGCCCTATTGCGGTTCGGCCGATCTGGTACTGATCGACGCATGTCACCTCTATGACTGGGTCATCAGCGATTCAGACCGCGCCTTTCAGCTTCTTGGCGAGAGCGGTGTGATTCTCTGGCATGACTTCGCCAGCATCGCTGATGTGACGCGCGCGTGCATGCATCTGGCAAAAAAGACCCTGATCTTTCATCTTCAGGCGACGTGGCTGGCGCTGCACGCGCGCGGCATTTCGATTCCTGGCTCTCGACCGGTCGCTAGTGGCAATGTCCCTGCAAGCCATGAAACCGTCCTTGGGTGATGTTGAATGCGCGGGTCCATTCTTCGGGCCTCACAGCTGCGCAAGATCAGATCTTTACCGCGATCCTTCCCGTGTAGTCAATCCGGTTCAGAAAAATCCGGACGTGATTTTGCTCAAAGTACTCATCGCAGGCGCGGCGGCACCCCTGCCAGTGACCGTAGTCGTCGATTAAAATGATGCCGCCGCAGGATAGGCGGGGAAATAGATGGAGGAGCTCGTGCCGCGTGGATTCATACCAGTCCGTATCCATGCGCAGCAGTCCGATTGGATCAGGGGCATGAGCAGGGATAGTCTCTTCAACCCTGCCCTCAACAAAATGGATTTTGTCCTTAGGGTAGCCCGTCTCATACAGCACGTTTTTGACCACCTCGAGTGGGGCGTCTTTGCAATTCATCTCGGAGTCCTTGCGGAGCACATTCGTCGCGTGTTCACCCGCAAAATCAACGTCACTTGGGCCGGGCTCCGTCATGCCTTTAAATGTATCGAACAGGTAGAGATCGCGGTTCGGGTTATTCAAGTGAACGAGAGTTCTGGCGACTGCCGCCATGCTGCCACCCTTCCAGACGCCACACTCGACAATCGCGCCTGGGATTCCGGTGGTGCTTAGGTACCGTGTAGCCTGAATCAGAGCGTGAATTCGCTCGGGGCCGGTGAACGTAAAAGGCAGGACCTTCTCGATGATTTCAAGGTCGACCTGCCCGAAATCAGGCGGAGATTTGTCCTCACGCCGGCGGCGGGCGTAGGAAATCTTGCCCGAATCAAGGCCGAACATTCCGAGCGATTTCTGAACAAGACGCCTGATCAATTTTCTCCATCTTCGGCGCGGTAAAGCGCCAATCGCGTGCCCTCGATTTGGTACACCTTCTTGGACCGGCCCAGTTCATTCAGACAGCGGGTGACGCCGGCGCATGCGGGATTTCGTTCGGTCCACACATAATCATCCCACAAAATAATGCCCGAGGGCGCCAGTAGGGCAAGGGCAGTCTGTGTATCTTTCTTAACGAATTCGTAGGTGTGGTCTGCATCCACCAGCACGAGGTTCATGCTATTTAATAAGGGCTCGAAGTTATAGGTCGCGGAATTACCTAAAAGTTGGTGAACCTTTGACCTGACGGGGCTTTCGCGGTAATGAATGCCAATCTCGAATTGCGGGAACCCGCCGGTGCCGAGTCCGTGCTTATGAGTTTGCCGCGTTGATGGATCAAGGTCAAGGGTGTAGACCTCGGCATCCTCAGGTGTGTTCAATGCGATTGCCAGAGTCGAAGCGCCTTGGTAGGTGCCAATTTCAAAAATGCGCCTGGGTTGACGGTAGAGGCAGATAGCCGCCAATACTGCCAGTTCCCGGAGTGGCAGCGTCCACGGATCCTCTGTGTTGAGTGCGATCAGAGGAACGCGGGTGACGACGGAGTCTATGCCGGGGAATAGGTCCTCAACCCGTACCTTATTGAGCTGTGGATAATCAATCTGCCAATTCAGAATCTGGCGAATTGGGCGGTGCCGCCATCGATGATAAATTCCCAATAGACCCGAAGGTATCCAGAATTTCAGGAAACCCTTGCATGTTTTGAGGAGCACCCGCCTCACCTCGGCAACCGCGACGGCCACGAATTATAGCACTCGGTCGGCGCTACGCGAGGTCAATCCGTCCTCGAGGCTTTCTACATAAGCTGGGTGTCTGAGGGCGCGAGTTGCTCAATAAAGCATACACTTATGGGGCAGTTGTTGCGGAGGACCTGTGATTGGAGGTGGGATAAGTCAAAGGTGTCCCAAGTTCCGTTGAAGGTTGAGCGAGGGTTCTCTGACCCGATTCGGATAGATTCAGGTTGGGAAAATCTCAAAGAGGAGAACCGTCGTGGAGAAACCATATCACACCGCGGGCAAGGGAAATAGCGGGGAGTTGGGAGCATACCTGGCGAAGCACGGGCAAGGGTTACTGCCGATGGTGGAACTGGTGGAGCAGTCGTAGTTGGCGTTCGGCGCGCTCATCGATGTGCTGAGGGGAGCGCAGATCGAGGCGATGCTGAGGCTGCCAGCGGAAAGGGTGGCCGGTGCGCCGCATCCGGGAAATAAGGGCGGGAAGATCGGCTGGCGCGGGCCGGAGGAAGGGACAGTTTGCCTGCGCGAGAGGAAGTTGCAGGTGAAACGTCCGCGCCTGCGGAAGAAGGGACAGGGGGAAGCGGACGAGGTTCCGGTTTCGGCCAATGAAGCGATGCGCTGGGCGGCCGCCGCTTTGCTCATGACCGAACAGAATTCCCGAAAGATGATGGGCTACCGCGACCTGTAGATGCTCGAATCAGCCTTAAATCAAAACGAGGTGTCCCCGCAAAGGGAGGCAGCGTAAAATCAATCGGACCGCCGCTCACCTCCAACGATTCTTGGGACACCTTCGATAAGTCCGCAAAACAAGACAGCAACGAGGGGAGAAAACCTGTTCTTGGCCTAAGAGAGGAGGGGAAGGACTCAGGCGAATCATCAAGACTAATCGAAGCTCTTCAAAGCTGTGCGCAACTGAAGCTTCTTCGGATAAAAACTAATTTGCAGGGAGAAGACATTATCACTTTGTTTGCCATTGGCGAGGAATTGGAATGACCAGCGCTCGTGCTGGACGAGGGCGGAGATTTCCATGTCTTTATGGACCAGCCAATCAGCTTTGATGCGCACGGAATCCTGGGCGCCGCCATTGGGAATCAGCTCCTTGGCGACGCGATGCTCATCCCATTCAATTTCCAGTCGTTGTCGAGGCGTGTACCAATACGTCGTGCTGGTATCAAATGTCTTTCCCCATCTGCCTACCGCATTTCCCATCAGGAAACCTTTGTTGAAGAACGCTGGATGGTAAAAGAAACTCGCATATGCCTGTTCATGTTGCTGGCCGGTAGTGGCAAGCTCAACGCGAAAATCAAATTTCTGGAGATGTGGGAGCTGCGAAAGATAGAGCCCCGGATTGTACATGGCCCGTCCGGGATTCACCAATGGACTCAAATCGTCTTCGCTCAAATCATCCGTGTAGATGGTTGCCCACTTGCGCACGAAGGGCAGGCGGTAGGACATATCCATCCCGGATTGGCGCTTTCCCGGAAAATCCTGTGGATTGGCCGTGCAGCAAATGTCGGTTGTACTAAAATATGTGGCGAACAGGTTGTGGAACGTAAAGGGAATTCCCTGGCCGAAAGCTTCAGTGGAACGCGAAAAACCGATTTCCAGATTTCGAGTGGGTTTAAGCAATGCCTTCTCTCCATGGACATATGGCCCGCGGGGGTACTCATTTCCAGAGAGCCTGCCGAAGTACGCTTGCACTCTCACCGGGCCCATAAATGACAGGAATCCCGGCAAGACGATGGGTTGGACCTGATTGATCCTCAGCATGAGAATCGGATCAACATTGTCGCTGCCAAGCATTGGACCAAGGGTTCCAGGGCCCCACCAAAGGGATTGCTTCCCAAATGTTACGTCGTATATGGAGATTCGCATGCCCACATAGGTATCCAGCAGGTCGAAGCGATCGGTCGCCGGAGTCGCCTGCGAATTGATTGCCACGGGGGTGCCATCCAGATTTGCGATAAAAGCTTGCTGTGACGGCGTCAAGCCGGCATACGCCGGCGAATATTGATATTCGCCACGCACGTAGGCAAAGAATCGGCCACGTATTGCGTGGGCTGAAAATCCTGAGACGTTGTTGAAGCCCGTATTGAACGGCCGCCCGAAATCGTCGGTAAGGGTTTGCCCAAAGTGGTCGCCGTCGCGCAGCGGCGTGCCGGAAATCCCGAGAGCGCGGGTGTAGACGGATTCCACTTCCGCCTGGGGCGGGGAGGTTCCGTTCAAGGCTTCGACCTCCAAACTGAATTCCTGGTCCAAGGCTTCAAAGAGTGACTGGGCGTTGTTATTCCCGGTCGCCCCACTTTCCATGTTGTCTTCCGCGTCCAATACCAATTGGGCGCATTGCAATCTTGTCCACGGTCTCAGGCCGACGAACTGTTTGTTAATGACTCCCAATCCCGCCAGACGATCAAAAGCCGCATAGACCCAGCTATCCATGGGGACATAGGTGGACCCTGGCGAGTCATCGGCAAACGTCTCGGAGTAGGGAATTACGAAGAGCGCAAGGCCGAGTAAGCAAATTACGGCCCACGCGGCTCTGCGACCGATTGATATCTCAGGTGCCGATTTATTCTTTGAACAGACTGGAGGCAGGTGCAAGCGAATTCGGGGGTTATTCACGATCGATATGGGCCTTTGGTCGGTGGCGGGGAGTTAGCGAGGTGGGTCAGTTAGCTCCAAAGAGTTCTGCGGCTAATGTGGCGCAGGAGTGTTCTTGTGTTCCTCAGCCCAAGTGTCATTGGCATGTCGAGTGAGCAATTGAGCGTGGCAAGGTTCTGTGCGACATTCCCTGGCCGACGAATACCTCAAACACGCCGTTCAGGAGAGTCCGGGCCACTCACTTTGGGCTGCCTCATAGCTTTCCAGAGTGCCAATATCCCGATGATATTCGGTGATCACGTGCGCGTACATTCGATTGGCAAGCATCGGCAGGACATCGTGGCCCAGATCAGCCGGGGATTTTTCAGGTATGCTCTCCAGTAATTGCGGACGCGCGAGCATGATCCCCCCGAAAGCCAGATTGGCCGGCGGGTGCTGAGGCTTCTCAATGAATTGCTCGACCACGCCCCCTCTGCCTAGGAGAACGATGCCGGACCGCTGCGGGTCGGGGACGGGGCAAACACCGAGCGTCGCGAGGCGCTTGTTCTGCTCGTGAAATTCTGCCATTCGCGCAAGATTGGTATTGGTGAGGATGTCGGCGTAGAATACCCAGAACGATGGTTCAGATTTCACCCATTCACGATTTGCGCGCAAGGTCCCCGCGCTGCCCAGCAAAACGGGCTCCTCAAAGAGCCGTACGCAGATTTCGAGGGAGCTTCTTGCCAGGAACTCGCGAACGGACTGCGAATGTGAGTGAAGATTCAGCAGGACTTCGTCGATGCCGTTTCGACGGCATAAATCCAACCAGATGGCTAGGAGGGGAACACCCCTGATCGGCACAAGACACTTCGGGATTCGGTCGGTTACCGGGCGTAAGCGAGTACCTTTGCCAGCAGCCAACAGAAACGCCTTCAAACTATTACCCTTTGACTCGATTCCCGTCTGAGGATGATGTCGATTCCCACTTCATTTGCGAGACGCGAACTCGCGGATGGGAAACCAGTAGATGCCAAACAAGCGCTTGGAAGCTTTCCGTATGCGGAGTTATATTTTCCGGATTCACCACAGGAATTATTACGCATGCATCCGCTATCTGCGCAGTATAACCACCATCACGCCCCACAATGCCGCAAATCGGCGCGCCCACTTCCCGGGCGTATTGGAGAGCGCGAACCAGGTTGGCACTGATGTTGCGATTCAGGTCACCGCCACCCACAGAGAAGACCAGAATCATGTCCTGCGCCTTCACCCGGCTGCCTCGCAGCCAATTGGCATACGAGGTTTCCCATCCGTCGTCGTTGATGCGGGCCGTAAGTTCCGAGACGTTGTCAGCGGGAGAATAAGCTTCGATGCCTGCGATCTTTCGGAAGTCGTTGACGGCGTGAGAGGCATGTCCGGCACCGCCACCCACGCCGAGGATAAATAGCCTTCCGCTCCGTTCACGCAAGCTCACCAGCAGATCCACCATGCGCTCGATGGCATGAAGGTTGAGTTGTTGGAGAATCAGCGAGGTTTCAGCGATGTAGCTCTTTGCATAATCCAAGCTATGCGGCCTCCGAGCGTTTGTTCAGGAATACACGCGCCAAGACATGGTGGATCTCAAATTGACTACACGAACGCGATGAAGACCTCATGCCATGGAGGAGCAGGGAGTCCACTGTGCCAGAAGCCATCCGGCGCCGGGGAGCCCGTGGGGGTTAGAGTTGGTAGCCTGCTTTGCACGCGTCGCGATAAAACATTTCCACCGTCTCGCGCGAATATTCAACAAGGTCCTTTCCGATCAACTCGAGCTTCTTGAGAATGTCAGAAGTCACGGTGATGATGTGGCAACCGATTGCGTCGGCCTGAAAGATATTGAGCAGCTCGCGGGGGCTGGCCCATATGAGCTCCAGGTTGGGATACGGGCGCAGGAGTTCGACGGCTGCGGCCATTAGGGGCACAGGGTCGCGACCAGTATCTGCAATACGTCCTGCGAATACTGAGATCTTGGCCTCTGGCCCATCCGCCAGGCACTCGCTCGCTTGGCGGACCTGCTGCAACGTCAGGAGTGCGGTGACATTTACGCGTACTCCGGCGCGCGCCAAGCGTTTGAGCAGTTCACCGCAAAACTCGCCCCTGGTAGTGGTGATTGGGATTTTCACCAGAACGTTTTCCCCCCAGGACGCAATCTCTGCCGCCTGCCGTTCCATCTCTTCAGCATCGTCGGCACAGACTTCAAAGGAGACAGGCCGATCGGGAATCCGCTGAAGAATATCGAGTGCAAACGCTTTGTAGTCAGAGACCCCTGATTTTCGCATCAGTGTGGGATTGGTCGTGAAGCCGGCGATAAGACGGTTGGCATGCATTTCGAGCATGGTGGGGCGGTCAGCGCCATCGGCGTAAATTTTCACGGTCAACCGCAGGGGGGCCCGCTTCTCTGACTTTTCTACATGATCGAGACCCGACGGCGTTTGAGCGTGCGATCCATACAATATTGGCATGATCAATTTCCTCCAATGCGAGGGGCGGATTATAGTTCCAAAATTACGGCTTCGCAGGGCCTGGCTCGCTCCAAGCCTTACGTTTCCATGATCAGCGCGGGGTGCGCTTAAGGGCGTGGGTGCGGATTATGCCCATCCACGGTGCGCGAGTTATCATGTGACAAGTCCTGCGAGTGCTGCACGTGCCTGTTCCCGATGGTTTTGCCGCTGGATATGTGCCAATCGGCCGTCGCGAGAAACCACGTCGAAGATTACTTTGCTGCCTTCGAATTCGAAGCGGAAGTTCAATTCGCGCAACCCGGCTATCCTCATCGCATGGCGCAGTTGCGTCGTATTCTCCTCACAGTAAAGGGTCAGGAAGCCGCCGCCACCGGCGCCGGAAATCTTGCCACCGATAGCTCCGTGGCGCTTGGCCAGTTCATACCAAGCATCTATCTGCGGATTGGTAATGCCCTCGGAAAGCCGCTTCTTCGTTTGCCAATGGACATCCATTAATTCACCAAACCGGCGCAGGTTTCCATCTACAATCGCGGCACAAGATTCAATTCCAATATCTTTTATCTCCCGCAGGCTCGCGACTACCTTTTTGTCATTTCGTTTGGTCGCCGAATCCTGCTTATGTAAGATGGCGGAAGCGTCTCGCTCGTCATGCGTGTAAAACATCAACAAGTTATGCTCGAGGGCTTGTAGTATTTCGGAGTCGAGTCCCAGCCGGGTTACATTGACGTTGCCGTCGCGGGCGATTTCCAGCATGGTCAGCCCGCCAAACGCTGCCATATATTGGTCCTGTTTGCCAATTGGCTTCCCCAACACTTCGAGTTCGATGTGACAGGCTTCCTCGGCAAGCTGCTGCGGCCCGACAGGGCTTTGTGTCAAGGCATGCATGGCGTTGAGCAATCCAACCAAGTAGGCACTGGAAGAGCCTAAACCAGTTCCGGCAGGGATGTCGGCGATGGAAACGATTTCAACGCCCCGTGAAATATCAAAATGACGCAACGCCTCACGCGCCAATGTGTGTTCAACCTGGTCCACATGATCCACAAGCTCTGTCTTTGAATACTTCACACGAACCTTGTCGTCAAGTATTGGCGTGTTTACGTTCAGATACATGTACTTGTCGACGCCAACGGAAAGTATAAATCCGCCATGGTCGCGATAAAAGGAGGGAAGGTCCGTTCCACCTCCTCCAAGCGTTACGCGGAAGGGAGTCCGGGTGATAATCATGGTTGCTCCTGAGTATGAATGGGAATTGCTTTCAGTTTCTCAATTGCCTGAGGGGCTAAGCCGTTTTGACCTGATTGGTTTGAACTACTTGAAGTACACGGTCCTTAATGTATTGAACAGATCGTCGCAAACCCTCGTGGATATCGATCTTTGGTTCCCACCCAAGTTTACGGCCAGATGAAATATCCGCCAGTGTCACTTGCGCTTCGCCCGGCAAATCTGCCTTGTAGATTGGCCGGAGCCCGGTTTGCAGCAATTCCTCAATGAGCCGATAAATTTCATTAATAGAAAAATTTACGCCTGTGCCCACGTTATAGATGCCTCCATTTGAGCGCGGGTCTTTAAGAAGTGTCAAGTGGAAATCATTGACATCGTCCACATAGATAAAATCCCGCCGCTTTTCGCCGGTTCCATAGATGATAGGAGCCTCGCCACGCAGCATTCGAATGATGAATGCGCTCATGACCGGCGGGACCACACGCCGCCAGTCCTGCGCGGGGCCATAAACATTGAAGTACCGGACGATGGTCAAATTCATGCTGTAAAGATCGCGATAACTCTCGCAGAAGGTACAGCCGCCATGCTTGCTGGCCGCGTAGACACCGATCGGCCGAACCTTGTCTTCGCGGGTAGGAAATTCATGGATTCCTTCGTACTCGGCAGAGGTGTCGGCGTAAATGAACTTACCAACTTTTGCCTGCCGTGCGGCTTCCAGAATGTTAAGAGTTCCAACCGCGTTTATTTGCGCCGCATCAAGCGGATTTGCCAGGCAATCGGTCAGTGAGTTCTTCGCAGCCAAATGAAAAACCGCGTCTGCCCCCTGGAGCAGGGAATAGACCTCCTTGTTGCAAATATCTGTCTTATGAAAATCGACGCGCGCGTCAACATTCTCGATCGTTCCGGATACTAAGTTGTCTATACCTACAACGGAATAACCTCGGTTGAGCAGGTGCATAGCCAAATTGCTGCCAATGAATCCGGCAACACCCGTCACGATCACTTTCTTCTGCATTCTAGGCCAATGTCTCCTGACATTTGAAATGGGATTTGACTTGGTGCCAAAAGAAAATTAGTTTAGAAAGCGCCTTCGGCGCGCAGGACTTTCCAGAAGGTCCTGATGATAATCCACAAGTCCAACCATATGGTCCAATGATCGATGTAGAACATATCCATTTTAATTTTTTCCTCATAGGTAGTCATCTGCCGACCCGTGACTTGCCAATACCCGGTCAGGCCGGGTTTAACTGAAAGCAACTTTGGTAGTAACTGACCGTACCGCTCGGCCTGCGGTTGGGTAATGGTTCTGGGGCCCACCAAGCTTATGTCACCCCGCAAGATACTGAAGAATGAGGGGAACTCGTCGACACTGTACTTGCGGAGAACACGTCCGATGCGAGTAACGCGCGGATCCCGATGAAGCTTAAACTTTAACTCAAACTGTCGCCGTAGCTCTCGATTTTTTTCCAATACCTGATCTGCATCGACGCGCATGGTTCGGAACTTCAGGTAGTGGTGAGTCTTCCTGTCCTGCCCGATATACGGGCTGCGATAGAAGATCGGCCCGCCGTCCTCCAGCTTGATCAGCAGTCCCACACCAGGAAGAACAAGCAGAGTCATCAAGCTGCCTACAATCCCGGCAATGATGTCGATGCACGATTTTGCTGTGGCTCTTAACCGTCGCGACCAAACCGGGGTTGCGTAGAATCGGAAGAATCCAGAAAAATCGTCCAGTTCGAAATTAAACTCCGAAGTGGCAAACAGGTCGGAGTAGACCTCCACGTCTACACCCCGAGCCTTTGAGCGGTGAAGGATTTCGCGTACCCATTCGTGTGAACCAGGAGTGGTGCTGGGAAGGCTGACCACCACCAATTGCGGACTAAGCTTATCGACGGCGTCTTCCCAGCGGGCGAGAGCGTCGGATCGCGCGCGAGCACACGAAGAAGCGGGATATCTCTCGCTCGGTTCGGACGCAGGAATCACGCCAACTACTCGATACCCTTGATGCCGCTGGACTGCGAGAAGGTTTTGGAACTCGGCCAGTGTTTCCGTGCTGCCCACCCAAAGAGCTTTCTGTTGTGCCAGTCCCCGCTTCCACAGCATCCCATACAATCCCTTCAGACTCTGACGGAAGAGGGGAACTATGACCAATGCCAGACCGTACCAGCACACAAACAGATATCGGGAAAATCCCAAGTCCTTGAAGAAGATGAAATTCGCGCAAACCAAGGCTAGGAAGGACAGGGAAACGGCTCGAAAGATAATAGCCAGCTCTTTCTCCGGCCTGCGCAGATCGGGATTCTGATACCCCTCCGCCAGATACAAGACCGCCAGCAGGAAGGGTAGATAGAACCACTGGTACCCGGCGGGACTCATATAAGACCGGGGAATATGAAAGAGCCACTGCATAGCCACCCGGGCAGTTTCATTTGTTAGCGCGATTGCTGCAGCATCGCAGGCCAGGAAAAGCAGGCGCTTGACGCCGCTTCGGCTCAGCGCGTCGAGAAAGCTCTCCCTGGGGACTCTCGCCTCCGCCACTGCGGCGAGGTCTGCCCGTCCCGCCTCGACCTCATTCACCTGAATAGTGCCCATATTCAGCAACAATCTCCATCAAGGTTTACGGGCTACGAGCAATGTTGAGTATCCTACCACCACATGCCGGAACGCCAACCAATAAATGCACTCGGTACCGACATGCAGAACCCGCTTAGCCACGTTTTTCCAGTGGTCGTCGTTGAAGATCAGGGGAGCATTGCGCAGGTAAACAGGTTCGAATCCGCAGCGGCTGATGAGCTTGGAGAGCGTTTTGGGCTCGAATGAGCACAGGTGAAGAGGAGGATCGAATCCCACCAGTGGCTTGCGCGGGGTCTCCATCCAAAAGGGATCGCCGAAGCCGAAGCGCTTCCGTGTTTCCCCCACCAGGGCGTGCAGGCGCGCATCCGGCACCACGATGACTAGAATCCCGCCGCTGCGGATTCGTGGCCGTAAAAGGGACAGGATCGCCGCAGGATCCTTCAGATGCTCAAGAACGTTGAGCAGCGATACCACGTCGAACTCACGGGTCGTGCCCGATGCTGCGAATCCTTCCACTGTCCCGTGAAAGGTTTCCACTCCATGCTCGGAGCGCGCGTACGCGCTGCCGCTCAGCGAGGGCTCCACACCAAACACCTCAAATCCCGCTTGGCGCAGACAGCGGAGGAAATTACCGGATCCGCTGCCTACATCCATTGCCGACCCGGTTTGTTTGTAACGCAAGATGACATTTCGAACTTTGCGGTTGAAGGGCTCTTCTCCGATCCGCCACTGGTTACCCTGGTCAAAGTCCGCGTAGAGTTGTTCCAATTCTTGGAGACTCGGTTGTGGATTCACATAGCGTAGTCCACAGGAGTCGCACCGGACAATGCAGTAACTTCGGGCGTTGAGGTAAGGCGTGCAGGGCGAGGTGGTGCATACAGGACACGCAACCGTTTCGCGATCTGTCATGCTCATTTCCCCTGCCGGTGAGCCCAAGTTCCCTCCTCTATCGCCTATTCATGCGTCTTGCTCGTGATCAGCCTTCCCCAACGCGGCATTCACTCCTTGCTTCCCAGCTCGTAGGTCTTCAAGCCAGCCAATTGCAGCGTAATTGCCCATAGAAACCTCGGAATGCATTTCAGATATCGGATCCCCAGCCTGCGAGGTTCGTGGAAAAGCCGGTGTACCCAGGCCAAACCGGTGCGCGCCATCCAGGGGGGCGGGATCTTACTCCGCCCTACATTCATGTCGAAGGCGGCGCCCACCCCCACCATCAGGGTGGTATCAATCCTTCCGAGATATTGCTCCATGAAGAGCTCTTGCTTGGGAGTGCTTAGGCCAATCCATGTGACATCGGGTTTCAAGCGTGTGAAGAGCTCGATAACCTCCGACTCTTCCTGGTGATTTAAAGGCCGAAAGGGTGGCGTGTAGGTACCGACGACTTTCAACCCGGGATAGCGACGAGTGAGAACATCTTTTAGTTCCTCCGCGACTCCGGGGGCTCCTCCGTAGAAAAACTGGGTATAACCCTTTTGGCTGGCAAGGTTGCAAAATTTCTGAATCAGGATCGGTCCGCTTACCAGGTCCATCCCCTTGCAGCCTTGCGCCCAACCCACCCAAACCGTCGGGCGCCCGTCAGGGACGTTGAGAAAGGAGCGGTTTAGAACTCTTTTGAAGTCGCTCAGATGTTGCGCTTCGATGATGCCATGTACGCCTGTAACACACACGTACCCCCGCGATTTTTGAATAACGGCCGCCTCCATCAACTCCACGGCTGACTGAAAATTTAGGCTGTGAACACCTACTCCCAGGACATTCGCCCGTCGAATCATCGGCAAATTATGAATCCCTTGTCAGCGATGCAGAAGCTTATTCTGGCGCCACGGGGCCACTCCGTTGGGAGACCCCCGGCTCTGCCGCAAGGGGAGCAAAAGTTTGACAGTTACCGTAGTACGTGACACGAAAGTTCATCACGATATAGGGCGTCGAATGCCAAGGTTCGGTAAACACGTCCCAATTCTTGCAGCAGAGTCATGCGAACCTTCTGAATACCGCGGCACGGATTAGGATTGGAAGCCGCGATAAAGAGTGCCACGACATGCGGTACAATCGCTTCACAAAGGTTTTGCGGGGCCGCGATAGCGCCCCCGCAGCCGTTTGGAGCTGTTCACTGTATTTGAAAGCCTCCGGCTTTGCCGGAGAGTAATTACTTGAATTGCCGCAACAATTGGCAATCATTGACTTGGGAAATCCGGAGACCCGTTCGACGTGCACTTTGGCTCCTGGAAAACAAGAAGCTCCTATGAGCTATCTGTACAAAATGCGCCTTTCCGATTCTGCGAATCTTGTTGGCGAGCTCTCTTTGACGATGTAGAGACTGGTGAACCGACTCCCCTTGGGCAATTGGTGTGTTTAAATCTTTCTTGGGCAGGCTCGCATATTCAAATACAGATTTGCTCGTCACAATGACGGAAGGGCTTCACGCGCGGGCTGTTCGGATTTTCTCCACAAGCGCTGATGTAGAGATGCCGTGCCGTATGGGGACCCGGCCTATGATTCCTCCATAGCTCTTCACGAATTCTGCGCCGACTACTTGTGACTCCAGATATTGGTCGCCTTTCACCAGCACTTCCGGCCGAATGCCATGAAGGAGGTTCATGGGGTCCGATTCCTCAAATATCACGACGTAGTCCACGCAGCCCAGGGTGGCGATCGCATAAGCGCGATCTTCGGCAGGGACGATGGGGCGTCCCTCGCCTTTCAACTGCTTGACCGAGGCATCGCTGTTTATCGCCACGATCAAGACATCGCCGAGCTTTTTGGCCTCGCGCAGAAGATGCATGTGCCCAACGTGAAGGAGGTCGAAGCAGCCGTTCGTAAACACAACCTTCTTTTGCTCCTGCCGCAAACTTTCGGTGATCAGGGTCAATTCTTCAAGCGTTCGAACTTTTGCGTCGGCTGAAAAGTGGCGAAGGCCCAACTCTCGTTCCACTTCAAATGGGTGCACAGCAGCCGCTCCGGCTTTCCCCACGGCGACCCCTGCGGCGAGGTTCCCGAATTGCGCGGCCAACGCATAGTTGGCGCCGGAACAAGCAGCCAGCGAGAAGGCCGCCAGCAGCGTATCGCCGGCCCCGGTTACATCGAAGACCTCGCGCGCACTGGTCGGGAAGTGCTGGAAGCCGTGACAATCTACGAGGCTAACGCCTTCCGCACCGCGGGTAACCAACAGCGCATCGAGGCACAAATCCTTGACCTGACGCTGTACGAGTTCATCCCGTCGAGCCTCCGTCGTGCTCTCGAACCGGGAGAAAGAAATCCCCATCGCCGCCTCAGCTTCTAGCGCGTTCGGGGTCAGAACGGAGGCTCCCCGATATCGGCTCCAGTCCTTGCCCTTGGGATCGACGAAAACGGGTTTCCCCGCTGATCGCGCCATCTCAATGAGTTTCTGAAGAAAAGCGGGCGGCAAAGCCCCTTTGGCATAGTCCGAAATCACAGTCCCTTGCACATGACCCATCACGCCAGCGGCGAACTCCAGTATTTGGGCAGCGGATTCTGAGGTTATTGGGTGGCAAGTTTCCTCATCCACCCGGAGCACCTGTTGTTGGCCGCTAAATTGATATCGCCCCTCCGGCTGTCCCGGGTGGACCGCCACCACGCGGGTTTTGAGCGTAGTTTTGCGGCCTTGCTCCCGGATGACTCGCAGCTTTTGGCAGGAACGAACCGCACGCAGCTCTTGCTCCAATAACGCTCCAATTTCATCATCGCCTACTATCGCCGCACAGCAAATCTCGGCACCGAGGCTAGCGACGTTGCGGACAACATTGCCCGCGCCGCCCAACGACTGCCGCGTCTGCCGGGCCGAGATTACCGGCGTTGGCGATTCCGGAGAAATACGGTTCGCCTCGCCGTAGATGGTTCGGTCCAACATAAAGTCACCGACCAGCATTAGGCGGCACCCAGAAATCGACTGCAGCAGTGGCGCAAGCGATTGGGCTTCAAGCGACATCGAAGAATGCGACACGGTTCCTTATCCAGTGAGCAGGGTTTTGTGGAGTTTTGAATTTCTCGTGGCCAGAAGGCCTGCAAGCCGTTCTTCCAGGGCCGCGACCACTCTGGAGACCGATAAATCGGTCAAACAGTAGGGCTGGTCGAATTTGCATGAGTCGCCGCAAGGCCGGCAGGGGAAGCCTTCAAGCATGACGACTGAGTGGTGGGGCCCATAGGGTGCCCACCACTTGGGCTCGGTGCAACCGAAAACCGCCACCACCGGCGTTCCTACGCCCGCGGCAATATGCATGGGGCCGCCATCATTGCAAAGCAACAAATCGCATTTTTGCAATAAGGCCATTAACATCCCAATGTCCGGTCTGACCCGCGTGTGAGGATTCGGAAGCGGCAAATCCCAACCATACCCGTCGGGCTGCGCGAAGGCAAGAAATCGCACTGGGAATTTTTTCGCCACCGCCTCGGCAACCGCGGCAAATTTATCTAGTCCCCAGTAGCGCACCGGATCGCCCGCGCCGGGATGAATTCCCACAACCAACTCTTCCTTATCCAGGCCCTCTGCAGCCCAAAAATCTTCGGCGGCACCCTTGTCCCCTTCGCTAAGTTGCAGCATCACCCGATCCAAGGCCGGTTTCCCTCCCAAATACCCCACAAGCTGTGTTAACAAGTCGGCATGGTGGGGATGGGCGAGGTCAGCTTTGACGAGATCCGTCAAACAGAACCCGCCACCGCCATGATTAAACCCTAAACGCCTCCGAGCGCCCGAGCAGAAAAGCAGCAGGTTGTTGCGGATGTCCGCGTGGCCATCAATTGCCAGGTCAAAGCGCCTTCGCCGGAGATCTCGCAGCAGGCCCAGGAATTCACTCGACAGATACCTTTTGGGATGATACTTGCCCGTCCGCCGAGACCATGGGATCGCCGCCGTCACGATTTCATCTACCCAGGGGCAATTCTCAAGGATCTTGCGCGTATCCGGATGAACCAGGATCGTTATACGGGCCTCGGGGAAGCACTGACGCAGACTAGCAAGGGCCGGCGTGGTCAACACCAAATCCCCTAACCTCCAGACATTCACCCAAAGGATGCGCTTTGACGCCTTCAGGTCTTCTGCCCGAAAAGCACGACGGCGCAAAAGGTTCGGCAGGAAGAGCACTGAACCCAGCGCTTCGAACAACGGGATGAGCTTTTGTTTTTTTGCTGTTGCCTTCAGATACGGCATTGCAAACCCTGAGAATTTCCTTTCTCCCAAGCCAACATCAAGTCACCAGACAAATCACGTTCAGAATAAAGGCTGCCGTAACTGCCGGGCACGGCCGATATACCTTCACGCGTGCTATTCCAGGCAGTTGACAGAATGGGGTTCAGGCAGCCTAGCAAAGCACGAGCGTTCTGCCCGAGATGCGCGTAAAGTCTGGGTATCAATTGAGTCCCGCGGCTGACGCTGACCGCTCGACATAAGACAGCGTTGGGGGCAGCCTTCAGGAGTCGTTCCTGCGCCGCGGCGGGCGTGTAGATTCTCTGAAAAAAGTGCTTGTTTCCGTCCTGGGTTTCCTGCGCGGCTCCTTCCAACCCGATGCGCTCCTGCTCGACATAGCTTTGCCCCAGGGGGACCGTCACCAGGAGAATGCCTCCGGGCTTCAGAACCCGCAGCATTTCCCGAACGCTATGGGAATCGCCTGCCTCCCCCCCAACATGCTCGATCAGGGACATCGAATACACGACGTCAAATTCTTCCTGGGAATACTTCAGCGAGCGCGCGTCCTGGGCCGAAAAGACGGCCTTGCCTCTTGCGCGGCCTTCTATGGACCTCCACAGGATTCGGGCCTCGTCAACCGCCGGCTCATAGATGTCGGTCAGGTGAATCTCGATGTCCAGGTGATAGGCTAGATAAAGGCCCATGCACTTGGGGCTGCCTACGTCCAGGGCTTTGATTTGGCGAGCCGGGTTGAGGCGCTCAAGATGCTCCCGCAGGCCTCTTTCCACAAACTGATACTCGGGAAATCGAGTGTACGAGTTGATCGGTTGCAAGATTTTGCCGACTGTCTTTCTTGCCCCCAGTCGAAATCCATTCTTGAGGATATTCGCCACGCCAAGCCGAAGCCCAAAACCATAATATCGGGCTTCGTCGTGCCGGAGGATCTTAAACGGCATCGTCTTCCGCGAGAGGAAGTATGGAAATTCCCTGCTGTGCAGTTTCCTTCTTCTCCAAAATAAGTGAACTACTCCCTCAACCCCGACTCTGTCTGATTCACGCCGGCAATCTCCCACTCGGGTAGGGAAAGCTGGCCTAGTCCCTAATTGGTGTCATTTACAATCAAAACCTTTCCTGTTGCCAACATCTCATTGAACGCGGAACCCTGACATTTCCTTTTCTCCCAAGCCAATATCAGGTCACCCTCGCGGCTGACGCTGACCGCTCCATTTCTTGCAGCCCTCCACAATATTCGGGCCTCCTCAAGCAGCGCTCTTGTCTGGCAAACTTTCATTGGTGGGGCTGCGGTCCGCCCTCGAGAGGTAAAAGACACCTCCCGAAATCCCAAGGTGGTACGAAAACCTGAAAAACAGATGTCGCAGAGTCCCATGGTGAGAGTGGCGAAGACGGGGTTTCCACTCCTCAATGGACCCGAATCCCGCGCTCCGGATCACGCGTTCCAACGAGCGTCGCTCGAAGTAATAAAAATGAGTCGGATCGGCATACTGCTGCCAGCCCGATCTCTGCAATCTTCCGCGCACAGAATTAACGTTTGGCGTCGACACCAGCAGCCACCCACCCGGACGCAGTAGCGATCGCAATTGCCGCAAATCCGACCAAGGCTCGCGCAGGTGCTCGATCACGTTCCACAAAATTACCAGATCAAATACCCCCGCGGAACTGAGGCTCAACAACTCACCCACATTCCTGTACGTTCTCTTGCCGAGCTTATTAGTTGCTTCCTGGTTAGCCGCGGGGTCCTGCTCAATGCCTTCCGCCTCAAACCCGAATTCACGGGCAACCGCCAAGAGATTGCCAACTCCACATCCATAATCGAGGAGGCGGCCGCCCTCAATCTCTCCTATTCGAGTGCGCAATTGGCTAAAGACTTGGCGCAGCATGTCATTAGGGGTGCTCGGGAACTGCAACGTGGAAGCTTTCCCGTCGGAGGGATAATAAACATCCCTATATGCCTGCGACAAGTCCTCCTCATTCAGTTGCTCAGACGCGAATTGCAAGCCGCAATCTGCGCGTGAGCACTTAAGGACCTCCGTGTGAGGCAGTTTCAAATGATGGAAGGCTTCAGTTCCGCAACAAGGGCACGGCCTCATTTCGCTGTCGACTCCAGTTGTCACAGATGCCTCTCCCACCGCCGCCCTCGCCACACTCCGTCTACCACACCAATATCCACTCGCGTGGGGAGCACGAAGCTTTCTTGGGACTTGTCGGTGCGGAATTTTGATTTATTCGATGACACCGTCATTATCGCTGATCGTTCTTATCATATCCAGCCGTGCGGCGTGGCGATTGGCCCGGCGCGGCTGTCTTCTAGGCACGTCCAGGGGCGCGAGAGAATACGGCTTCTGGGTGACCCGGGTCCGCAAGGATCCCCGACGCCCTTTCGATTTTTCGCATTAACTTTCGATAGGAGAACAGAAGGACGATTGCGACAACAGCATAGCCTGCGACCAGGCTTGTTGCGGCTCCCCGCAACCCCCAGACCTTGATGAAAACGAGAGCGCTAACTAAAGCAACCGGAGCAGCAATGGCGTTGCCAACGAGGTCATAGTGGGGCTTTTGCGCAGCGCGCAACACCATGCTGAATCCCGACAAGAACGCTGTGCACACCGGAACCAACCCCAGCACCGGGATAAGCCAAACGTTAGCGGAGAATTTGCCTCCATAGAGAATATGCTCGATACGCCCAGCGAAGACCCACAAAACGATGAAGTAGGTCGCCGCCATGGCAGTCAAGACGAGTGTTGAAAATGCGGCTTTCCTCCGCAGCATATCCATTCGCCCCCTTCCAAAGTCAGAAGCCATGCTCGGGAGGGCGAGGAGGGACACCGCCGTAACGACCTGTACCATCACGAGGGAGGGGATCTGCATGGCGCGAAGCGCCCCTGCCGCACTTAGACCAATCATCCCCGCGGCAAGGTAAGTCTGGATCTGGCTTGCCACCGAAAGCAACGTTGTACTGGCGACCAGCCAGCGCCCATAATTCCAGCTTTCACGCACTACCGGCATCAGGGGGCATGGGGCTAGAATGCCAGGTTTTAGTATCCCTATCTCTCGAAGGGGCCACAACACGGCAGCAATACTCGAGATACCAATCCATATGAAGGCAAAGGCAGGACTTAGCATATTCTCGAAGCGCAGGGCCAACAGCCCCGCCAACATAAGGACGACATAAACGAAGCTCGCTCTCAATGCAATGGAAGGCTGCTGGACGACATAGCACATGCGCCTTACCAACCACAGCAGCAGCAAAAACGGCAAAGCAACGGCACTACCCAAGATCGCTAAGACGAGCACTCGTTCGACACCCAGCAGGCTCAATCCGCCCGCCACAAGGACCATCAGCCCACTGAGACTCGTAACCACCAGGCCATGGACTTTGAGTTGCGCAATAAAATACCCGACCATTCTCTCAGTGTATTTGGCTGGGCCCATGACAGTCATGGGCTCCAGCAGCAATACGGTGTGATAAGCTGCCAGGCAGAGGAAGGTGGCAAACGCCACGGCGAACGCACCATAGGCATCCGGCGTTAGCCAACGAGCCAGCAGGAGACTTAAGACGAAAGTGGCGCCAGAAATTAAGCCCTGATCCAGAATTGAAAACCCGCCGCGAATTCCCCACAGGCGAAGTTGCTCGGGTGTTATTCGCACCACGGAAAAAGTACCCATCTAGGTGGTTAACTCCTCCGCGCACACCAAGAGTGCCAGGACGACCCAGAAGTACCCGCCCCACATTCCGGGATTGGAAAGTGAGCCGATGCAAATTGCCACGAATCCTGCGAGGAGCGGAAATCCCCAGGGCATCAACTCCATTCCTCGCGGTGAAGCGAAAAGCCGCAAGCCTCGGAGCCCGACATAGGAAATAGCCAGGAAGAAAAGCCCAAACCCAATCAGCCCGGCCGAATGCAGCAGTTCAAGGGGGAAATTCTCTGAGACCATCTTCGGGTCGTAAAGGAACTTCGCGTAATCGTGAGCCCCGTGGCCCAGCCAGGGGGATTTCGTCCAGTCCTCCAACATATTTCCCCAAACCAGCATCCGATAGCCCATCGTTCCAGTATCGGTCGCCGAAAACGCCTCAAAGCGGGAGAAAACCATGTCGGCGATTGACCCGCTTGCCAGCCTGCTGCCCACTCCTGCTAGCAGCAGAAGCGCCATGGCGACGTTCATCACCATCTTCGCGGCACGACGCCTTGGAAGCCGAAACACCAATGTCGTCAGCATCAAGACCACCGTTACACCCACCTCCAGCCATGGCCCCCTGGAAAAGGTGAAAATCAGCGCAACGAAACTCGAACCCAGCATTACGAACGTCTGCATCCTGGAGAACGGCAGGCGGCGCCAGTTGAGGATCACCAGGGCAAGCAACGTCACCACTCCAAATCCCATATACGTTCCCTCGGTGGTACTGAAGCCTTTGACCCGAAGGAACCAACCCGTCTCTCCTGGAACGGATTCGAGCATCTGCGGAAATGGGCCAATCCCCAGCTCGCCTAGAATAAAGACGAGGACGTTTGCCCCGCCGTACAATGCCGTTAGAACCAGGAACAGCCTGACCGCCTGGTCGAAAGCCCTGCGATCATGCGCCAGAAACCACACGATGAGGGAATATTGCAGGATATTGACGAATAGCAAGCCACAGTCGGCGACCCCCCTCGAGTAAAACCCGGAGCCCGTGTGCACCAGTGTGGAAAGCAGGTACGCCGCGTTCGTGGCCAGGAATAATCCGATGCACGGCAACGGGCGGAATGGTTCTGCGCCCAGGATGAGTCGGCATACAAGGAACCCCGCTGCCACCAGGGCAAGGAGCATGTTAGGCCGCAGGTTGAGCGGTCCGATCGTCACGCTCACGAAAAGACTGATGTGCACCGCTATGATCAGGAGGTAGGGAATCAACTTCGGGCGGAAAATCACGATCCCGATCCCTGCGGGTAACAAAGCCAAAGAAAATGCCGCAGCGATAAGGACCGGAAGGTCGTCTCCGAACATCCATCCTAGCGCCAGGAGTGCGAGGGACGCTCCAGTAGCCAGGATCAATGCTACGGCGCCTTCCCCCTGAAGCAGCGAGCTCCCCACGCGGGGCAAAATCATTGAGGAGGATTTTGAAGTGCCACTCATGCGAGCGTTGCTCCCCAACACTGACTGTTCATGTGGGCCTCAAGCGTAGGAATTATCGCGAGATCGTAAGAGTCCGAGTCTGCAGGCGTGGACCCATCTCGACTCTCCGCACGAGTTCCAGGTCCGCTTCCACCATCATTTTGATCAATTCCTCAAAGCTGATTTCCGGGACCCAGCCGAGTTTCCCACGGGCTTTGGTGGCATCGCCGCAGAGGTCGTCGACTTCGGCGGGCCGAATGAGCTTGGGGTCGATGTCGACGTAGTCCTGCCAATTCAAGTCGGCCGCCTTGAACGCGGCAGCCAACAATTCTCTCACGCTGTGAGTTTTTCCCGTGGCCAGCACGAAGTCTTCAGGCTCGGACTGTTGAAGAATCATCCACATCGCGCGCACATAATCTCCCGCAAAACCCCAGTCGCGCTTTGCCTCCAGGTTGCCCATCGGAAGTTTCTTGGACAGGCCGCACTTGATCCTAGCCACCTGGTATGTGACCTTGCGCGTGACGAATTGCAGGCCGCGGCGTGGGGACTCGTGATTGAACCCGATGGCTGAGCAGGCGAACATTCCGTAGCTCTCGCGATAGTTCACGGTGATGTGATAGCCAAAAACCTTGGCAACTCCATAGGGACTGCGGGGATGGAAGGGTGTTTTTTCCGTCTGCGGGGTTTCGCGGACCTTGCCAAACATTTCGGAGCTGGACGCCTGAAGAAATTTCGCCCTGGGGTGGTGCTTGCGAATCGCTTCCAGGATGCGAATGACGCCCAGGCCGGTGACCTCCCCGGTAAGCACGGGTTGACTGTACGAGACCGGGACGAAACTCTGCGCGGCCATGTTATAGACTTCGTCGGGCTTTATTGCACTGATGACTCCGTCCAGCGACGATTGGTCGGTCAGGTCGCCTTCCACGAGCTCTATGTCGTCCATGAACGACGCGATGCGCTCAAACTTTTCAACGCTGCTGCGGCGAATCAAGCCGTAAACCTTGTACCCCTTGCCCAGAAGGAATTCCGCCAGATACGAGCCGTCCTGGCCGGTTATTCCAGTGATCAAAGCCTGCATCTTCTATCCTCTGCCAAGGGCCCTCGGGCTGCATCCCCCGTGTGGCATATCGCGCCTTGGAAGTTACAGGCGGGAATTTAAAGCTCCGCCCTGTCACTTACATAGGCACGTGTGACGCAACCTTTTGAATTTGAATGGATTGCTCTTTCGCTTCACTGCCTACCGTGTTTCCACCCAACGAATGGATAAAACCCTCAACGTAATCGGTAGCTACTGGAACATCCCAAACTTTCTGAAGTCTTAATCCTCATTCGCTGATTTCCGTCCAGCGTCGTCGACAACGGGATCATCCACTTTGGACTTTGGGTCAGGGTGAAATCCATTTCGCGAGCTCCAAGGTATCGCTGACTTAAAGGTGTGGTAAATTTCTTGTGCTAGTAGCTTTCCCGGATCGTGCGGGTCGGTCTGCTCCCACCTCTTGCGGCCGAAAACCCACGTAATGCCGCACGCCAGCGCCAAGATTGCTCCCAGGAGCGTGATTAGCGTGCGCGGGGGAAACGATTTCCTTTCGGGGAGGTTTGGAGGGTCAAGTACCTTAACAGTTGGGATCTCTTTTGCTTCTTGCACCTTGGCCATTTCGTACTCTTGCGTCAACGTCTCAAAAACAGCTTCCTCAACCCTAGTCTTGCGGTAAAGGTCGGCGTATGGAACGCCGAGAAGCGGTAGCTTGCGAATCGAGGGGTATAGCGAGTCACTGGCCGTTTGTGCCCCCGATGAAGCAGCATCGTCCTGGCCGCCTACTTTCCGAAGTTGCTCTTCTAGTTCGGCCACGCGCGCTTCAAGGGTGCGGACGCGCACATTGGAATCCGCGTAGATCTGCCGGAGGCCCTCGAGTTCTGAACGCGCGGCAATGAGCTGCCCTTCGAGAGCTGCCGCTGCATCAACCATGGCTTTGCTCTGTTCCTTAATATCGATCGCAGTATTCTTGCTTGCGAACTGGCTGAATTCTTTCTCCGCTGTCTCCAGATCCTGATTCACAGATTTCAGGCGTTCTTCCAGGAATATTCGCTCGCGGCGGGCCGAAGACGTGCTCACCTCGGCCACCAGATAGTTAAGTTCGTCCACGTACGCTTGCGCCATCTTCTGCGCCCTGCTGGGGCTTTCGCATCTCCACCACCACCACCGGCACTGATCGGACACAGAAATGATGATGATCTGGCTTTTGCGGTCGACTGATACGTCGGTCCGTCCTTCCAGAATCTTGCGGGCATCCATCATGCGATGGACTTTGTAGACCTTCTCCAAGTCAAACTGCTGGATCAGTTTGTCCTTTGCAGAGTCGCTAGTGAGAATGCCTGCCAGCAAGTCGCTAGTACTTTTCATGCCCAGCAATTGGCTCGCAAGCCCTCCCAATGCACCGGTCCCTCCGGTCAGTGCTGACGCAGCCATGGCAAGCCCGGAACTTGACTGATTGTCGGGCGGCATCAAACGCGCCACAGATTGATATCGAACCGGCAGGAGAAGGGAACCCATCGCAGAAAGTACGAGGCCGAGTCCAGCGCAGCGAGCCAGAAATCGACGGCTTTCCCACAGCAAGCGGAGATTCGCGATAGTTTGGTCCTCGTTGGGGCGGTGCAACGAATCATGCTCAGTTTCAAGCCCCGTTGTAAGGACCTCGCCATTCTCCGGCCCGACTGTGATCGTTGCCTCGAGGTCGGAAAGCCCGCCCGCTGTTTTAGAATGCGTTCCCTTCATTCTCAATTCCGAATAAGGCGCATGTTTCTGCAGCACTAAGGTTTCGTTGTCAGGCCACAGCAATTATTATAAACACTGCGTATTACGATGATGTTGCGTTCGCTGCCGGCAAGCGCAGGCCCTGGTCATAGATTATTGAAGCCTATGTCTCTCCTCGCGCCATTCAGTTTACATTACAGCTGCAGGAACCCGCAAACGTGCTTACACCTTCGTCAGGGAATAATTGCAGCCGTAATGGCTCCGGCCTCCGCGATCTGCGCCAGCGCAATGATATTCTTCCAGCGGGTGTCACCAAGCACTGGGCGCTCCGGTACCACGACGGTATCACCCGGGCGAACCACGGACGAAAGTACATTGGTCGACCACCAACCAGTCTGATGGCGGCTGGTAATTTCGCCGTCTGCGCGTATAATGAAGACCGCACTGCGGTCTGCAAGCCGAGTGGCCCCCCCACCCTGCGATAGGTACCATCCAGCATTCTTGCCTGGTACATACGTTATAGCGTTGGAGTTATAAACCTGCCCAACCACAAGCACCACGCCGGGTTCCTTGGGAATATCGAGGATGTCGCCGTCGCGCACCTCAATGTCCTGCGGAGAGTTTTCGAATCCTCTGAGCCCTGGCCGCATTCGGACTACCAACCGGCCCGAGACCGGAGCGTTCTTCAGTGCATCGATGGCGCGTTGTTGCTGTTGGGCTGCCTCCTGCGCAAGCTGAGCCTGTTCAGAACCGGTGGTTTGCAGCGAAGTCTTTACGGTTGAACCCTCCTGTTGGAGCCTTTGGATCAGATCGTCCCGGCTCTTCTCCTGAAGTTCTCGCACCGATCGACGATAGAAGATGGCGCCTTGCGGGTAGGCAGTGGGCAGCAGCCCACCAGCACGCTTAATGACCGAACTCAAACGCTCACCAGGACGGATGCCGTAAACGCCTGGGTTCTTGATTTCCCCTTTTAGGGTAATGGACGCGCCGAGGTCCTTCCATCCAGGCAGTTGTGGCACGGTTAGCACGTCCCCATCCTTAAGGGGAATATTCAGTTTCGGATCGGCGGTGAGGGCCGCCAAGTCCACTCGTTGATGCTCACCTGATGACGGCTTTCCGGCGATCGGAAAATACCGGGTCAAATCTCCACTGGACAGGTCAGCACTTCGGGTAGGTCCGCCTGCGGCGCTCAAAAGGTCCGCGATGCGCATGTCGTCGCCGAGCGGATAGCGGCCGGGATTGGCCACTTCACCCCGAATGTAGGCGCTCGGTGGGTCCACGCGATAGGTGCTGCGATGAACAATAATTCGGTCGCGCGGCTGAACCGGGACATTGTCAAGTGGATCGGCACTCAGCGCCGCAGTGAGGTTGACATTCAGGATTTTCAACGAGCCGTCCGGCTGCAACCGGAACAATTGCGCGGAGTCAAGCGAGGCATCGGGCAGTACTCCACCGGCCTGATAGATAGCGTCCCGCAGATGCATTTGGCCCGATGTGCGGTATTCGCCCGGGTTGCGCACTTCGCCCGTAACCCAGAAGATTGGGGCGGCCTCGACATCGTACCGGCCGAGGATGCGAACCGTATCCAGCGGCGCCAGCTTGGGTGATTCTGCAGGATTGGCAAGCGCGGCCTGCAAATCAAAGTTTTCAACTACCGGTCGCCAGTCGGGCGGGCGGAGCCGAATGATCTCCGCATAATGTTCGTCCGGCTCCGGCAAAAGATCCTTATAAGAGCTTACGAGATCGGTCAGCCGCATATCCTGCGTGAAGGCGTACTTCCCCGGCCGTAAAACGTGTCCCTGAAGGTAGACTGCGGAAGCGTTGTAAGAAGCAATAGGGAAGATGTGAATTTGGTCGCCATCCCGGACCTTGAATGCGGTGAGCTGGCGGTCCACGGCCTGCGGGTCAGTTGCATCGAGATCGAGACTCATCATGGTGCGGGTTTCGTGGGCTTCCAGCCGTTGTACCTCAATGTGGCGCAATGCCGCGGCAGGCAGAATTCCACCCGCCAAGGCTAGCGCTTGTGCCAAAGTCGTCTCATCGCGAAGCTCATAAATCGCCGGATGGCGCACCATACCATCCACAGTCACCTGGGGGCCAACCGGCGGCACCTGTAAGGTGTCGCCATTCTCGAGATTTCTCAGGTCTCCGCGAACACCGTGCAGCAACAAGTCGTAGGCGTCTACTTCTTCAACCAGCTGACCACCCCGACTATGCCGCAAGTGTCTTAGAGAGCCCCTTGGCGTAATGCCTCCCGCGGCAAACAGCGCATTCAGCGGCGTCGAAAGGGAACTGATGTCATAAGCGCCCTGTGCGACCACTTCGCCTACCACATAGACGCGCACCGTCCGCAGGCGGGCGAGCGAAACGTCCGCAGAAACGTCGCGATATTGCGTCCGCAGCAGGCGTTGGACGTCCTCCTGAACCTGGCCCAAACTTCTGCCGCTCACCATCACGGGCCCAGCTTCAGGCAGAAGCAGCCGGCCTTCGCGGTCTACAGTCCGGAAAAACCGCTGGGAAACGCCGCCCCACAAATCGATGGTCAGTCCATCCCCCGGACCCAGGACGTATTCCGGCCCAGCGGGCAAATCCATGGGAATGCCCAGGCTTCCGCGCTGGTGGCGGAACACATCCAGGCCGAAGCGCTCCAAATGCCCGGTCCGCGGCGCGGCCTGCACGTAGAGGTCGTAAAGAGAGGGAATGTAGGCGTAAGGGTTGGGCAAACTTTTCATTTCCACGGGCTCGGTCGATACCGTAGGTTGCGGTATACGCGTCGTCGTTGACATGAGCTGACGTTGCACCGGTTGCTGAGGATTTTCGGGAAGAATCGGCTGTATCCCCCCGGTTACGTCGGCGAGTTCCTGCGGACGCAGCGAGCCCATCTCCTCATTTCCTCGCGACTGCGATGTGGGAGATGTAATGCTGGCCGTCATGAGGGTGTTTGCGATCTCCTGCCTTTGCTGAATGTCCGGAGAGGGCTCCTCGGTGCCCGGCTGCTGTTGCAGGAGCGGGACGGGGGCTTGTTCAATCTGGTTCGCCGGTACTGGGCAACCGTCTTCCTGGAAATAGGGGTCACAAAGCGGTTCGGAGGTCTCCAATTCCTGCTCTGCGGCGGTGCCGGTGCCGACACCCGATCGGCCAGACTGCATTCGGCAGTTGGTATCCTGATTCTCGGGCCCGCATGGAACCAGAGGCCCTACGGGAGTATTCGCCATTTCCGTCGCTGAAGACCTGGCGATTTGTTCCGCTTTCGCCCGCATGATCAGTTCCTGCTCCCGCCCCTTCGCTGACTGAGGATTAAACTCCGGCGCCAGATAGCCATAGCGTTGCAAAAGTCGCGTGGCAAGCCCACGGAAACGGAGGTCATTCGCCAGACGCTCGTAAATCGCGAGGTCCGTCATATCGTCAGGCGCGAGGATTTGGCCTTTCTCAATCGCCTGCTGAGCCATCAGGTGCTTCAATTCCACCATCAGGCCCACGTTCTTGGTCAGTATCTCCCGAATCTGCTCCGTCGTGGCCGCAACCATTTCCAGATTATCGGTGGCCCAGTCCGTGACACGCTCCTGTGGGGGTCTTAGTTCCGTAGCTTTCTCTCCAGACTGCCCGGCGGGTTGCTGGACCTGCGGCTGCCCGGCGGTTCGTTCCAGGCGATAAGTCGCGGAGGGCCGCTCCTGCTCTTGCGCCGGCTCCTGAGCGAATGATGTGCCACGATAACCCAGCAGGCATACTAAAAGACCAGCCGCCGCCAAATGCGCTGAGCGAGGGCGCGCCAAGCTCCCAGGCCTGTCTCCGCGCTTGTCATCAAGTTCTGCGCGGAATTCTCGCTGAATCAACTTCATGGTTACCTCTTGGTTGAGCCGAAGATATTACGTCAACCCACAAATTGGGCTGCCCTTGGTTCTTAGAACTCCCAGGATGGCTTCTTCCGAGGCCTCGACGTCATGCGAGTGAATGTTGAGCGATGCCCAGTAGTGAACGGAGTAGTTATGGTGGGGCGCGACCGCAATAACCCGAAGGTCCGGCCGTAGACGCAATACTGCATCACAGATGCTCGGCCGCTCGCCGAGCTTCTCTTGTGCAATAACTACGACATCCGGGTTCGTCCTCTCGATGCTTACGGGAAGGTCGGCCTCGTCCGCCACTTCCCCGACAACTTCGATGTCAGGTTGATCGGAAAAGGTTGTGAGGATCAGTTCCCGCATCAGCCTCGGGCGGTTGGCCACCAATACACGAATGGGTTTGTCCATAACCCTTCCTGAAGAAGACCATTATTGGTTTTTTTCGCTTTGTGGAAAAGGCTCAATTGGGTACTAAGGGAAGGTACTAAGAACGATCTAACGCGTGGCGCCTTATGTCTACAACCGCCGTATTATCAGACTAATTGTCAATTTTATCCCTGCTCAACGCTCCTTGACAGAGGTGCAGATCAGTTAATCCTGATCGCCCAAAGCCGCGACAGAGGTTATCCGAAAGCCGCGATGCCTTATTACTTATAGCCCTTCGTTACAATTGCGTTGGGAGGTGGCAATTTAGGGATCCAAACATACAATCAACAGAGTGATGCTTTCTTTCAATCAGGTGTTTTCCCGTACCTGAGCGTCAGTGAATTACCTGACATGTCCGCGTCACAATGGCGGCACCTTGGAGAATAACGAGGCCGAGTAGTTTCCGAAAACGGTTCAGCGAAAAGGCGGAGTAATTGCGTAGAGCTTGTTGGAGCAATTGGCGTGATTCGCAGCGCGAGGCGCCTCAGGGTAGGCTGATGTCCAGCGCGTAGAGGTCGGCCGTGGCGCGCACGAGTGAAACCACTGGCGAGCCGTCCGGTGCGACACCGGTCAAGGAGAATCCGGAGATGTCCGAGCGCAGGAAATTCTCCGCCGTGGCCACGGTTTCCACCCTGCAGTCGCTCACCCGCACTCGCTGAATGGGTTCTTGCGGATTCCCCAGGAGTTCCTGAACGTAGACGTACTCCCCATGGGGCGACCAATAAGGGAAGCTGAGCCCGCGGCCCTTGATCAAAACCGACCGTCGGTGGGTTTTGAGGTCCAGGAGCAGCAGGCTGGAGCCATCCGCGGCGGCAGCGGCAACGTAGCGTCCATCGGGGGAAAGCGCATACTCTGCCCCCAGGTCCTGGGAATTGGCAACCATGGAGCATCGCCGGGTCCTCAAGTCGAGTGAGTAGAGCGCTGGCGGGTCAGAGGTGATCCGGTAGAAAAGCAGCTCACCACCCTGCGGCGACCAAATCGGACAAGTGTCATGTTCGTTGGTGGGCATGATGCGCTCCGGCTCGCCGCCATTTGAGGAAACCCGGTAGATCGCCAACCCCCTGCCGGGCGTTTGAGCGCTGAAGGCGATGTGGGCGCCGTCCGGAGACCAGCGCGGCTCGAGGGCATTCATGGGCGAGAAGGTAAGCTGTTGGCGCTGGCTGCCGTCGATGCGGCTTCGCCAAACCGTTCCGTGGAAAGCATCGGTAGGGTCACAGTACGCAACCCACTGCCCGTCGGCGGAGAAGCTGACCCAGCGGCCGGGAACTCCGGAGAGAAAAGGGACAAAGGCGTGCCGCACGGAATCGAAGCGCTGCAGCTCACGGGCCGGCTGATTGGCGACAAAGAATATTCTCTGCCCGTCGGCGCTCGGCAGGACGGGCGAGATGAGCATGGAGGTCGAGTACAACTGCACGGGCCTGATTCCGTCTTTGGTGAAACGGCGATTCACGCCTGGCACGGCCCAAATGCTGCTGCCGCCGTTGCGAAACGAGCAAAAGATCAAATATTTTCCGTCCGGCGTCCAGCGGCCGTAGAACTCCCCTTCACCCTGGGATGCGGGCGCCGGGCGCCAGCCATCAAGGGCGGGATGAAGTTGCTCGCCGCCCGCCGAAGCCTCCCAAAGCGAATAAGAATCTGTCTTTGGGTCCCGCCGAACGATCGTAAGAGTCCCCCCTCGCGAGCCCGGTTCCCAATGGACCTTCATCGAATCCTGAAGGGTTAGAAGCTTTCGGCCCCCGCTACCGTCGGGGTTCACTTCGTACACACCGGACTGATAGCTATAAGCAATCGCGCTGCCGTCGGGGGACCAAGTGGCTCCGGATGCGACGACGTCACCGACGCGCCGGGGCGGGCCTCCACTCGCTGGCACAATCCACAAATCTCCAATACCCATCAGGCCGGCATCGCTGAGCACCAGAAGCTCAGACCGCCGGGAAGAGTAGTCGCAGAGGAAGGGTTGGGGAAAAGGTATCTTGATCGCCGCCGGTTCGCCCCCGTCTTTCGCGATACGGGCAATCCCCCAATTTCCACCCTGGCGCTCGCCGAAGTAGATGGAGTTTTCGTCCGCGGCCAGGGAATCCGCCAATTCTGCCCGCCCGAAGTGGGTTAGGCGAACGACCCGCAGCAGCCTGGGAGCGGGCTTTTCGGCCGCCGGCCTGAGCATGACGACCAAGCCAAAACCCGCCAATGCGCCGCCTGCAATAATCAGGGCCAGCGGCCACCGCGCCCAAACGGACCGGGCTTGCGGCGCCGCAATCTCGGCCGGCGGGGACATGGCGCCCACGCCCTGGGAGTTTCCGCCATCGGGTTTTTCCAATGGCGCGACGAAGCGGTAGCCGCGCTTGGGGATAGTTTCAATGAATCGCGGCTGGTCGGGGTTATCGTCCAGCGCCGCGCGGATTTGGCGGATGCAGCGGTTCAAGCCCAACTCGAAATCAACAAAGGTCCCGCTGGCCCAGACCTGGCGCTGAATCTCCTCGCGTGTCACAATCCGGCCTGCGTGGCTTAGCAGCAAGGCGAGGATCCGCAAGGGTTGCGGCGGCAAGTGAACCTGCGCGCCCTGCCGGCGCAGTTCCAGTTGTTGGAGGTCCAACTCGAACCCGCCAAACCGGGCCACCGATGGAGCATCAACACTCACGGTGCTAATCCTTTTGGGGTTTCCGACTGAGGCCACCATTATATACCTCGCAGCCTGTTTTCAATAGCTTGCCTCTGAGGCAGCAGCCAGCGCCTGCCACGCGCATATTTTAAGCATAAGAAAAGCATGCCCCGAGTATTGAGCCGCCCCGGGGTTTTGCCTAACCTTGCAAACCAATAGCTACCGTGAAAAAGCAAAAGGTGCATCGCCCAACCCGAAGTGGAAATTACGTCATGCTTGCGGCGGGAATTGGAATTAGCATCATCCTGCTGTGCGGCATCGTGGGAGCGAGCTTCTGGCACCGCGCCACTAGGGTTGCGGGGGCATTGCTGAGGGAGGCACCTTCGGCCTCGAACCCTGGCGGCGCACACCCTTCGTTCCCAAGTGCTCCGCTACCCCTCGCGATTTCGCCTTTGTCGAGCCCCAACCATGTTCCCAATGTCGTGGCCAGCAGCGCCCCCCCTAGGCCGAAGATCGTTCGGCCCAACCTGCCATTGGTTCCTTCACGCCAATTGGCCGCGAATTACGGCAAGCTGCCGCTGGGCTTTGAAGCCAATCAGGGGCAGACGGATTCGCGCGTCAAATTCCTCTCACGCGGGCGAGGATATGCATTGTTTCTTACCGGGGACGAGGCCGTTTTGAAGCTGGAAAAGCCGTCAGGGGCCAGTGGTCAGTCGCCAGTGGAAACAACGCAGAAGCCAGGGGCATCGGCGAACATAGCGCGGACCTTGAGGCCAGGACGTGCCAGACTAAAGTCCGGCGCTACAACGGCTACAACGACGGACGGGGTTCTTCGCATGAGACTTGTAGGCGCAAACGCCGCCGCGGTAATCGGCGCGGAGGAGCTGCCGGGCAGGAGCAACTACTTCATCGGCAACGATCCCAAGCAGTGGCGCACCAACGTCCCAAATTACGCCCAGGTGAAATACTCGGACGTCTATCCCGGCATAGACCTGGTTTATTACGGCAACCAGAGCGGGCAGCTTGAATACGATTTTG
>JASHTY010000332.1 GCA_030040315.1 Terriglobia bacterium
GGTTAGCCCGCGATCCCGCAGGCCCGCCGCCACCAGCGCGTAAGGGCTTTCATCCTCCTGCCAGATGCGCACGTCCTCGCTTCCGGCCAGCGGACTCCTGCCGATCTGCTCGCCCGCGCGGTCGCGCTCAAACGCCGGGCAAACGAAGAAGGGATCGCCTTGGGCGGGAAGAATCAGGGCGAAGAGCCGCTCGCCGCCGCCCCAGCGGATGCCGGTGAAGTAGACGAGTGATGTCCCGCCCATAAGCATCAACGCGTCGATCTGGCGCTCAGTCATCAATCGCCGCGCCTGCTCAATTCGAGCGCGACGCTCATCTGAAGTGATAGGTTTGGCCTGGTCGCGCATGGATTTCAGCGCGGCAATGGAGGGCGGCAGCAGTCCATGGGAATTCGCTGCGCCCATTTCCTGCCCGGCGAGCGCAACTCTGGTGACGGCGGGAACCAGGCCGGGAGCCAGTGCGAGTCCTGCACCCGCTTTGCGCAGGAATCTACGACGTGAAGGCATTACATTCTCCCAAGGTGAAAGTGGATTTCGAAAGCGAGAGATTAGAACCGATGGGAATTAACCTGTCAATTGCCGCGCGGCCCCATTCAGCGGGTCACCTTTCCACATACCCGCCGATGCGCTCGGGGACTTCGAATAACCGCGCTGTGATCGCACCGAAAATCATGCCTCCAACATGCGCAAGATAGGCGACCCCACCGGTATTCGCATTGGTCACCGCGCCGATGCTGAAGAGTTGAATGACGAACCATACTCCAATCAACAGCGAGGCGGGAATCAAGGTGACTCGCGCAAACCATCCGATAAAGAGAATCGATTTGATGCGGTCGCGCGGGTAGGTAACCAGGAAAGCGCCCATGACCGCGGCAATCGCACCGCTCGCGCCGAGATTTGGAATGGTTGATTTGGGACTGGCAGCCACTTGCGCGAGCGTTGCCACAAGGCCGCCGATTAGGTAAAACGCCAAATACCGCACTGGGCCCATCGCATCCTCAATCTCCGGACCAAATGCCCAGAAGAAAACCATGTTTCCGATAATGTGCAGCCACCCTCCGTGCATGAACATGGCCGTAAGGATCGTGATCCACGCGTGGCCTGCGGTAATCCGCGCGGGAACAACGGCCCATCGCATTACAAATGAATCGCCCTGCGCGAGCTCGAGTAGAAACATGATGGAGTTGACCACGATGATGAATAAAGTGATAACCGGGAAATGCGCGGGACGCCGCGACGCGTCCGATAAAGGGATCATGCCTCCCATTCAGTTATTCCACCCTCTTGGTGAAGTCACGAAATATCGTTCGCAGGAAAATTCGCTTTTGAGGGTACCACCAGCAGCGCTGATTGGGCAATTCACTGGTACGAACACTAAACCCGCCCCGCAGAATTGGTTCCACAAACATCCCTAATCGGATCATTCGGTTGGCGGAAAAGTCAACTTGGTAGCGCAAGTCTCTCGCAGAGCTAACGGGGGCGCATACACCAAACATAAGGCATGCGCCCCTTGGCTTTTGCCCCAGCGCGGGTGTCCCCTCGCGCGATCCATTTGTAGTTGCACACGGGGACGGCAACGCTACAGCAATCCTGTTCCCCTTATTGACCAATCAGGGTAAAGGCGTAGTCTCCCGAGCCGGCTTCGAAGACAAAATTGCCGTTTTCTTCCTTTGCGCTGGTAATTCCCGCGTCCCCGGGGACGTAATGCCCTTCCTGCCAGACCACCCGATCGCCTTCTTTGATCGTCGGATTAGTCAGCGGCCTGGGGAGCGGCAGCACGATTTTGGCGTCGGCTCCCGCTGGCACGCTGACGCTCAGCGTGTCACCCGTACGCGCGTGGGTCCACGAAGAGGATACGGTGCCGCGAATGGTCTCAACGCTGGCGTTTGCCCAGTGCAGGTCCTCAACAATCTGCGGCGCGATCAGCACGTGCCGGTAACCGGCAGTGTCCGGCTGTTGATTGATTCCGCCCAACGCCTGGTAGTACCACGCGCCCACGCTGCTGAACATGGCATGGTCCTCCGAATTCATCGACGGACCCACCTTATTCTCCCAGAGCTCCCAGAACGTGGTGGCTCCGTTGGCCAGCATGTAGCCCCAACTGGGGTAGGTGGTTTGCACGGCCAGTTCATACGCCAGATCGGAGCGGCCTACCATGGTCAACGCCGGCATCAGAACCTTGACGCCAATGAATCCCGTGGTGGTATGCGTGTTATGGAAATAGAGGATGTCATGCGTCAAGTTGGTGACCACCTGGTTGTGAACTTCTTTCGGCTCAAGGTGGAGGAACAGCGCGAAGGCGTTCGAAGCCTGCGACCCATTGGCGTACTGATGCGTTTTGGGATCGAGGAAGGTATGGTTGAACGCTTCGCCGATGTCCCTGGCCAGTTGGAAGTAAGTGTCGGCCTCGGCGGTGTGCCCCAGAACCTGCTCCATGCGCGCAAAGATGGTGACGTCGTAGTAGTACCAGGCGTCGGCGATGATCTCGTTGGGCGTGTGCTGGGTTTCCACCCAATCGCCTTCGTGGCCGGGGTATTTGGCAAGAACGTTATCCTCGGCGAGTGAGCGGAGGAATTCAGTATACTTTTTCAGGCTGGTTTCATTCTCCTCCAGAATGCGGCGATCACCGTATTGCTGCCACATGTACCAGGCAATCAGCGGGTAGGCGGTTTCCCAGCCCAGGTCAGCGGGCAAGTCTCCCCAGCGTTTGGGAACGGTGGAGGGCATGGCGCCGTCTTCCCGCTGCGCGTCGCGCATGTCGCGCACGAAGTTGGCATAGAATGCCGCCATATCGAAGTTCAGCATGGCTTCCTCCGCAGTCACCTGCGCGTCGCCCATCCAGCCCTGGCGCTCGTCGCGCTGGTCGCAGTCGGTGGGCACGCTGAAGAGGTTGGTCAATTGCGACCATCGCACGGTTTTTTGCAGGTCGTTCAGGATTTGCTTTGAGGCGGTGAAGCTACCCACAGTGTTTACCGCCGTGTGCACCAGTTGCCCGCGAATCGAGTCGAGGCTGGGCGAGCCGGGGAATCCCGTCACCTCAATGTAGCGAAACCCGTGATACGTAAAGCGGGGCTCGTAGGTTTCAAGCCCCTCTCCCTTCAGGATGTAGATGTCGCGCGCCTTGGCGGTCCGCAAGTTGTCCTGATTGATCATGCCGTCGCTGTAAAGCAATTCAGAAAACCGCATGGTCACGGAGCTGCCGGCAGGGCCGCGCACTTCCAGCCGAGCCCAGCCGCTGATGTTCTGGCCCAGGTCGTAGACGTAAACGCCGGGCTGCGGGCTGGTCAGTTTCACGGGGACGATGCTATCAACCACCCGAATCGCCGGCATGGCTTGTGCGGAGCGCTCACCCTGCGAACCTTCCACCACCTGCGCCGCCGCCCAGCTTGAATCGTTGAATCCGGCCGAGTCCCAGCCTGGCGTCTCGCGTCGCGCATCGTAGATTTCACCGTTATAAACGCTGTCGCTCTGGATGGGTCCGCGGGTAGTTTTCCAGGAGCCGTCGCTGGCGAGGCTCATGCTCTTGCCGCCTTCCAGTTCGATGTTGACCTGCAGAAGGAAAGCGGGCGACTGGTAAAAGGGAGTAAGGTTGGGAACCTTGAGTGTGGCCCAGCCGCCGCCCAGTATCACACCCAAGGCGTTGGCACCGGGTTTCAAGCGGTGCGTAATGTCGTAGGTGGTGTAGAGAACGCGTTTGGCGTAGGTTGTCCAGCCCGGGTCGAGAACATAGTGGCCTACCTTCTCACCATTCAGCCGCATTTCGTAGTAGCCCAGTGCCGTGATGTACGCGCGGGCGCGCACCACCTTGCCGGGCAGCGTAATTTCCTTGCGAAACTCGTTGCCGTCCGCGCTGCCGCCGCCGATCCATGAACCTTTCCACTCCGCGCGCGCCAGCAGGCCCATGCCAAAATGCGCGGGCGCGCTGTAGGGGCCTGCGTTGCCTTCCTTGTCCCACGTGCGCACCTTCCAGTAATAGTCATCACCGCTCTCCAGGGTCTTGCCCTGGTAGACCACCTGGATGGAATCGGGCGACTCGACTCTGCCGCTGTCCCACTGGTCGCCCAGGTCTCTTCCCAGGGCATCGGCACTTGTTGCCACGATGATTTGGTAAGCGGACTGCATCTCGCCGCGCCGCGAATCCTGCACGACCCAGAAAAACCGGGGCTGCAGCGAGTCGATCCCCATGGGGTTCGTAAGATACTCGCACCTTAAGCGCGTCGGCGCCGCCGGAGCCACCGCGCAGAGCATCGGTGTGGCGGCTGCCAGCAGAGTCACCAAGGCAAGAGCGATTAATGCCAAACAAGGTCTCAAATGATTCATAGGATCACCTCGGTTACACCTCTTGAAACGCTTCCGACCTGGTTTGCGAGGGGCGAATTGTAATGGAAGCGGCAATTGAATTCCAGCGAAAGCCGCGTCAGGACCCGGTAGCCACGGTCAGCGTTCTTCTGAACGGGGGGTCTTCCTCGCGTTCGCAAATCCCACGGTCAAGAATTCATTGACCGTGGCTACCAGTGGCGCGAAGGCGCTGCGGGAATGGGTGTTGGAAAGGACAAGGGCAAAAAATCGCTTGTGAATAACCGAAAATCGGACTATGGTACTAGCGCGTCGAGTCGTTGTAGCAAGGGGGGCGGCACGACTCCTGCCCCAATTAGTGCTCAAGCGTGAAGGGTCCAACCAAGAGACCTCATTTTGAGAGGTGCCTTGAGCGAATCGCCATAATCCAAAAAGTCTTCGGAGGTATAAGTATGCGTGCGCATCAGATTGCCCGTCGAGTCGTCGTTTCACTCTTGCTGCTCCTGGGAAGTCTGCTTCTGAGCCTACCCCTAATGGGGCAAACATCCACGGGCCAAATCACCATCACGGTGCTGGACCCCTCGGGCGCGGTCATTCCGGGCGCCACCGTGACCATTACCGGGACGGAAACAGGAAACGTGGCCCGAGAGCTTAAGACCAATGACCACGGGGTAGCCAAGATTCCTTTGCTGCGGCCGCTCGACTACACGGTCTCGGTCAGTGCGCCGGGTTTTCGCGAACTGATTCAGAAAGGGATCGTGTTGGCAGTTGGAGACGACCTCGCGCTTCCTTTGACCCTCCAGCCCGGCAGTACGACTCAACAGGTTACGGTGGTGGGGCAGTCGCCGGTGCTCGAGCAGAATACTGGGACTCTGGCGGATATACTGCCGCAAACCGCCATCGCGGATATTCCCATCAACGGACGGAATTACCTGATCATGGGCAACGATTTGCCCGGCGCAGTGCCCTCGGGGGGTAAGGACGACACCTTCTTCATGTACGGCAATTCGGGAATGCAGAATGCTTTTGTGTTGGATGGCGCCCGCGACGAAAGCTACATGCGGGGCCAGGACCTGGGTGGCAGCGGCGGCGATCCCGTACTCGGCGCCCGCGATGCATACCGGCCACCCATGGACGCCATCTCTGAATTCTCCGTAAACTCCAGCAACTTCTCGGCGCAGTACGGCGCCTCGGCGGGCGCGGTGGTCATGGTGGTGACGAAAAGCGGGACCAACCAAATCCACGGCTCGGTCTACGAGTATTACCAGAGTAATTGGCTGAACGCCCGAAACTTTTTTTACACCCCCAGTTCCGCCACCGTTAGTGTCGCCAATCAGTTCGGCGGATCACTGGGCGGGCCGATCAAGAAAAATAAGGCGTGGTTTTTCGGGAACTACGAGGGTACTGGCCGCGGAGGCGGCACCCCGGGCGTCGCCACGGTTCCCACCGCCGCCATGGATGAGGGAAACTTCTCGGGGTTGAGCCCCATCTACGACCCCTCCACCACGGTGGCCAATCCCAGTGGCTCCGGATACGTTCGCACCGAGTACACCAATAACATGATCCCCAGTTCGGAATTTAACTCGGTCGGGCAGTCCATCCTCGCCATGTACCCGCAGCCCGATTCCTCGGGAAACGCCAACAACTACCGCAGCGAGGTGACCCAGGACCTCTATAACTCCAACGCTCTATTCCGCGGCGATTACCAGATGACGGATAAGAGCAGCATGTTCGGGCGATTTGCGTTTACCCAATACAACTTGCTGGCTGCGGCGGTTCTTCCCACTCCAGCGGGAGACCCCGTCAGGCGGCTTGTCCCGACCCGTGCACTGGGATATGGATATACTCACACCTTCAGCACCAGCATGGTGAACGAAGTCCGTTTCTCGTGGGACGGTCTCACACTCAACGAAAGTTGTCTCACGCCCTTGAACCCCATCGTGGGGGGCATGTTGGATCCGAAGATTAATTGTGGCACGGCAAACGTTTCCATAACGGGATATACCGCCATTGATACCCAGCCTTCCTGCTGTTCGAACACTCCGCTCAACAAGACATCCGGCGTCTGGGACCTTTCCGACAACCTCACTAGGACCTGGGGTAAACACCTGTTCAAGGTTGGCGCGGACTTCCTCTACTTGCGCATGTATACGATTGCCCCCAATTCGGCTCGCGGAACCTTAACCTACAGCGGCGTCTTTACTCAAAACCCGCAATCGCGGTCCGGCACGGGTAACGCCGCGGCGGATCTCCTCCTGGGGGATACGGCACAGGTTCAAAACGGCAATTATACCGGCGTAACACAGCGCGGCCATTATTACGGCCTCTACTTCCAGGATGATTGGAGATTTTCATCGCACCTGACGGTCAATCTGGGGATGCGTTACGAAATCTGGCCTCCTTACATCGAGGTGCACAATGCCATGGCCAATCTCATCACCTACGGCCCGAATTTTGGCCAGTACGTCTTTTCAGGAAATTCCAGTTATCCCCGCGCGCTGATGACTACCGACTTCCACAACTTTGCCCCGCGGGTAGGCTTTGCTTACCATGTTCCCAAGGTGAATGACCTGGTGGTCCGCGCCGCCTTCGGGATTTTCTTCGCTCAGGAGAACGGCCTGGGGATTGGCGACCTGATGACCAACAATCCCCCATACTACAACTACGGCGGAGTCAACATCATCAGCAACCAGATCCTCCCCTCGACGGGTTTGGTGCTGTCTCCCGGCGTCTCGGTTCCCTTCACTGTGGTCAGCCCTTCGCAATTTGTCTACAACCCGGCCTCGACCACAGGACTGAACGTGTGGCCCCAGCGGTTCACCACTTCCTATGTACAGCAATGGAACTTGACGGTTGAGAAGGTGTTGCCTGGTCACCTGCTCTGGCAAGTCAACTACGTGGGCAATACCGGGGTCGATCTCTGGAATCAGTGGACCGGCAATGACCCGGTCGCGCCCGCAGCCGCAGGGATCGCCACCCGGCGGCCTTATATCCAATATAGTGACGCCGCGTGGACGATCACCTCACCCTGGAACCGCGACCATTATGATGGCCTCTCCACGGAATTGCGCAGGCAGATGACCAACGGACTTTATGTGTTGGGCAATTTTACCTGGGGCAACTCCCTCAGCCTGGGCCAAGCCGACGGCGGATTGTGCTCCAACTATTGCGGCAGTTCCGTTCAAAACGAATACAACCTGGAGTCCTTGATGGGCCACGCCGGCCTCGATGTCCCCGTGCGTTTCGTTCTCAGCGGCGTCTACAATTTGCCTTTCGGGCGCACCCACCGGCTGGCGAATCAAGGGGTGGCCGCCGCCTTGGCAGGAGGCTGGAATATCGATGGCGTCTTTACAGTCTCCAGCGGAGCTCCTTTTACCCCCACCATGGCGACGGACACTGCCAACGACTCCGGTACGACTTTCCCCAACCGCATCTGCAACGGGCAGCTCAGTAATCCCACATTGCAAGAGTGGTTCAACACCAGTTGTTTTGTGGGTCCGGCGAATTACACCTACGGTAATGCGGGAAGAGACGTCGTCTTTGGTCCCCGCCTCGCCAATGACATGGATTTTGCGATCCATCGCACGTTCAAGCTCCCCATCCACGAGAGCGCGAATCTGCAGATTCGCGCCGAATCGTTCAATTTCCTGAACCATCCACAATTTACCGATCCCGGCTCGACCATTGGAACGACAAGTGTGGGTATCGTCAGTTCCACCAACATTCCCAACCGCGTCATTCAGGTCGCGGGAAGGATCACTTGGTAGCGTAAGGCTCGGGCACAAATGCGGGTGGCGCCTCTAAACGTCCCCTGAACGCGCCACTTCAGTCAACAATTTCGGGGGATAATCTTAAGGGCGATCGGAAGTGAGAAATTCCGTGCGCGCAAGGGGCCGCCTTGGGAGTCTGACGCCGAGTGTCCAATTGAGAATGGCCCTGGTGGCGACTGCCCTGGCCTGCGCGTTCGCGCCGCTGGGAAGAGACTCCGCGCCGCGCGCGCAGGACGCGGGCATGCCCGGCCCGCCGCGCGGCATGGAAAAGATACAGCACATCATCTGGATCATTCAGGAGAACCATTCCTTCGACAATTACTTCGGCACTTTCCCCAATGCCGACGGAATTCCGCCCTCCACCTGCCTGCCCGAAATGCCGGGCAGCGCGAAATGCGTCAAGCCATTCCACATGCCGCCCGGGCGGCCGCTGCTGGACCTGGAACACAGTTGGGAAACCGCCACGGCCGCCTACGACCACGGAACGATGGACGGATTCGTGTGGGTCGAGGGCTCGCCCTATACCATGGGGTATTACGATGAGCGCGACATTCCCAACTACTGGAACTACGCCCGCAACTACACGCTTTGCGACCGCTTCTTCTCCTCGGAGATGACCGGCAGTTCCCCCAACCACGTTTACACCGTCGCCGCACAGTCGCAGGAGATCAATAACATCGGCGCGCTCGAGCAGTTGGAAGACGACTTGGACGATGAGAACGGTTTCCCATTCGATTCCATCATCAAGAACTTCACGAACAAGAAAATTTCCTGGAAATACTATGTGGAAACGCAGCCGCGCCCGCCCGAGTGGGAGAATACGAATGCGGGTCTGGCGCGACTCGCCTTCCCTGATCCCAAAGGCTTCACGCTTTGGAATCCCCTGCCCGGCTTCAAATCGATTCGCGACGACGATGACGATATGCGCCGCCTCGTCTCCGTGGATGAGTATTACAAGGACTTGAAGGAAGGAACGCTGCCGCAATTTTCCTGGATCATTCCCGACTTTCAGGACAGCGAGCACCCGCCCGAGCCGCTCGACCAGGGCATGTGGTACGTCACGTCAATGATCAACGCCGCCATGAAGAGCCCGCAGTGGAACAGCACGGCGATCTTCCTGACCTGGGATGACTACGGCGGGTTCTTCGACCACCTGCCACCGCCGGAAGTGGACGCCTACGGCTACGGCCCGCGCGTGCCCATGATCGTCATCTCGCCTTACGCCAAAGCCGACTTCGTCTCGCACTACACCTACGATTTCACTTCCGTCTTGAAGTTCGTGGAAGAGCGTTACGGGCTGCCCCATCTTACCCCGCGCGACGATCGTGCGCTCGACATGCGCGATTGCTTCGATTTCTTCGGCCCGCAGCGCGGCACCGATATCATGCCCGTGCCGGCGTCGATCCACTCTCACCTTCTGCCCGTGCACATCACCTATCCGCCCTACGTTCACCTGCCCAGCCAGGATCGCTCCGGAGTGAGAGGCGTGCAGCGCCGGGGGACGCAAGCCGTGCCGTATATTCCGCCCACGCCGCACTAAAGCCCCCGGGCAACCGCAAGGGTTCCCCCTACTCCCGTCCCGGGCAATT
>JASHTY010000333.1 GCA_030040315.1 Terriglobia bacterium
TTGGGGCGCGCCCTGACGGTGAGCCTTCGCGCTTCCACGGATCCCCTGCCTCTTGCCGCAGTCATTCGCTCCAACGTAGCATCCCTCGATCGCGACCTGGCCATCGCTCACCTGGAGACTGTGGGGGCTTCCATCAGCCAGACGCTGGCCCCACAGCGGTTCAATCTGACGCTGATGGCGGCGTTCGCGCTCTTGGCCTTGGTGCTGGGAACCGTGGGCCTGTATGCACTGGTCTCCTTCTCCGTAACCCAACGCACTCATGAAGTGGGCTTGCGCATGGCCCTGGGCGCCGAGCCCGGGGATGTTCTGCGCATGGTCGTGGGCCAGGGATTCATGTTGACGCTGGTCGGAGTGGGAATCGGGGTCGCCGGGGCGCTGGCGCTGACACATTTCTTGAGCAGTTTGCTATACGGTGTTAAACCCACTGATCCGGTGACGTTTGCCACGATTGCACTCGCTCTGACCCTCGTGATGCTGATTGCGAGTTACATTCCTGCGCGCCGGGCTACGAAGGTCGATCCCATGGTGGCGCTGAGGCATGAGTAATCGTTGCGCGGGCGTCCCGCCCGCTGTGGCATGGCCATCCTGGCCATGCGCTTTCACGGGCAGGATGCCCGTGCCACGAGTTGACGCCTTGGAATGATTTCATGATCAAGGAACTGGGCAGACGAATCTCGATGCTGTTTCGTCGCGATCGATTCGACGCCGATTTGGATGAAGAAATGCGCCTGCACCGCGAATTGCGCGCGCAGGATGACATTGAGCGCGGTCTTTCGCCCTTGGAGGCTCACTACGCCGCGCAGAGGCGCTTCGGCAACGAACTGGTGTTGAGAGAGGAGAGCCGCGACATGTGGGGATGGAACTGGTTGGAAGGATTGGCGCAGGATGCACGCTTCGCCCTGCGCGTGCTGCGGAAGAATCCAGGGTTCACTGCGGTGGCCGTGCTCACGCTGGCGCTGGGAATCGGCGCCAACTCGGCCATCTTCAGCGTCGTGAATGCTGTTTTGTTGAAGCCGCTTCCTTATGCCGATCCGGACCGCCTGGCGGTAATCTGGGTGACGGAACCGAGTGGCCCGGGAGGACTCTTCCCCGCCACGGGTCCGGACTTCCTGGACTGGCAGGCGCAAAACCATGTGTTCGAGCGAATTTCCGCAATAACCTTTGACAGCGCCACGCTGACCGGGTCCGGCGAGCCGCTCCGTCTGCGCGGCCTATCCGTCTCTCCCAATGTCTTTCAGCTTCTCGGGTTCCAGCCGATGCTCGGCCGAAGCTTCAGGTCCGGCGAGGGTCCGACGGGCCACAATCATGTTGTGATTCTGAGCTACGGGCTGTGGCAGAGCACGTTTGGAGGGCGCAAAGAGATACTCGGAAGCAAAATCACCTTGGGCGGCGAGGACTACGACGTGGTGGGCGTCATGCCGGCCGATTTCAGGTTCCCCAGCGTTTGGGGAAGCGATCCGCAATTCTGGACTCCCATTACCTTTGACGCTCCCAAATACCGAATGAACCGCGGATCGCACTGGTTCTGGGTGCTGGCGCGTATGAAGAAAGGCGTATCGCTCCAGCAGGCCGCCGCCGAGATGGAGACCATCTCCGCCCGGCTCGCTCAGCAATATCCGCGCACAAACACCGGGGTGACTGCCAAGGTCAAGAGCCTGCACCAGCAGCTTACCGGCGGAGTGAGGGAAATTCTCTGGGTGCTCTTTGCCGCAGTGGGATTTCTGCTGCTCATTGCCTGCGTGAACGTTGCCAACCTGCTGGTTACCAGGACCGTCGGCCGGCAGCGCGAGATTGCGGTGCGGCTGGCGGTGGGCGCAGGCGCGCGGCGGCTGACGCGCCAGCTTCTTACTGAGAGCGTTCTCCTGTTCCTGCTGGGCGGAATTGCCGGCCTCGGCCTCGGATTCGCGGCGTTGCGAATGCTCCTCCACGCCGCGCCCACCGGCTACATTCCGGAGGTCATTTCTGTCCACCTGGACCTGCGCGTTTTCTCGCTCACCTTGCTGATCGCTTTTGTTGCCGGCTCGCTGGCCGGACTGCTTCCAGCCTGGCAGGCAGCCCGCGTGAGCGCGGGTGAAATGCTGAAGGAAAGCGGGGCGTCGGTGGTGTTGTCACACGGACTTGCGCGCGGGCTGCTGACGGCTGGCGAAATCGCCTTGGCGCTTGTCATGCTGGTGGGTGCCGGGCTGGCCACCCGCAGCCTGATGCGGCTGCTGGGCGTGCAATTGGGCTTCGATCCCCATCAAGTGGTATCGGGAATTGTAAACCTTCCGGAATCGCGCTACCCAAAGGACCCTCAGCAGGCGGCGTTTTATCGAGACCTGATCGAGCGCGTGCAGGCCCTGCCGGGCATCGTCTCCGCCGCTGCGACTTCCGAACTGCCGTTCGGGGGCGGCAGCAACGGCGCGGTGGTGATCGAAGGCCAACCCGCCGCCAAGGACATGTGGTCAAGCCCGCTCGTCGAGTCCTGCGAAGTCACTCCACATTATTTTGAAACTATGCATATTCCCCTGCTCCGCGGACGCGACATGGCGGAGACCGATACGCCCGATGCGCCGCCTGTCGCCGTCATCAATGAAACCATGGCCCACCGCTTCTGGCCCGGCCAGGATGCGATGGGAAAGAGGTTCAAGTATAACGACCCGGACGCCAAGTGGATTACTGTGATCGGCGTGGTCGGCGACGTGAGGGAATTCGGTTTGGCCGAGCCGGCAATCCCTGAAGCTTATTATCCAGAATCGCAGAACACCAGCTCCCGCATGATCCTGGTGGCGCGCGCCGCCAACGACCCGCAGACGCAGGTGCCCGCCATTCGCAAAGCCTTACACAGTCTGGATAAGGAATTGCCGTTTGCCGGAATTCGGACTTTGCCCGAAGTCGTTTCGGAGTCCTCGCAGGAGAAGCGCTTTGTGGCTCTGCTGCTGGGTTTGTTCGCCGCACTGGCGCTGGTGCTCGCTTCTGTGGGGATCTACGGTGTGGTTTCCTATTCCGTGTCACAGCGGACGCGCGAAATCGGCATCCGCATGGCGTTCGGGGCGGAGGTCCGAAACGTCTTAGGCATGGTTCTGCACGAAGTGCTGCGCCTGACGTTCGCTGGCGTCGCTGCGGGTTTGCTGGGAGCATGGGGCCTCTCGCGCTACCTGACCAGCATTCTCTACGCCGTGCGCGCCACGGACGTCTTTACGTACCTTCTCGCCGCGCTCTTGATGGCGGTGATTGCCGTCGCGGCCGGCCTGATTCCCGCGCAACGCGCTGCAAGCGTGGATCCAATGGTTGCGCTCAGGCATGAGTAAGGAAGGTTGACGCGGCGACGCCCAATACGGCGTAGCGCAGACTTCGGGCTTTTCGAAGTCTGCGGCTTTTCGGTTTCGATAGTAACGAAGCAGTGAGCTTGAAAGACCCAAATCCGCGGGCAGCGAGTCTTTGGAAGGGTCACATGTTTTCTGAGCTAGGCCGGCGGCTCCGCATGCTGTTTCGTCGCGATCGATTCGACGCCGATTTGGACGAAGAAATGCGCCTGCACCGCGAATTGCGCGCGCGGGATGAAATCGAACGCGGGAATCCTGCGGAGGAAGCTCAATACGCCGCGCAACGCCGCTTCGGCAACGAACTGGTCCTAAGAGAGGAGAGCCGCGACATGTGGGGATGGAACTGGTTGGAACAGGCTGGACAGGACATTCGCTTTGCCTTGCGAATGCTCGCGCGGAGTCCGGGCTTTGCCGCGGTGGCGCTTCTGTCCCTGGCGCTGGGCATCGGGGCCAACACAGCGATTTTCCAGTTGCTCGATTCCGTCCGGCTGCGCATGCTTCCGGTCGAAAATCCACAGCAACTCGTCGAGGTGCATCTCACCACCCAGCATGGGCGCATGGGAAGCTTCTTCAATTGGCACTCGATGCTGACCAATGCTCAATGGGAGCAGCTTCGCGACAATCATCAGCCATTTTCAGGCATGATGGCCTGGGCGCCTGACCAAGTGAACCTTGCCCCACGCGGCGAGGTTCACCTGGTGAACAGCATGTGGGTGAGCGGCGACTTCTTCAACGTGCTGGGAGTGCGCCCAATTCTTGGACGGATATTTATCGCGGAGGACGATAAGCGCGGCTGCGGGACGGGCCCTGGCGCGGTGGTGAGTTATGCGTTCTGGCAGCACGAATTGGGCGGCGAGGCTTCGGCGATCGGCAGGAAACTGACCATCGATTACCATTCGGTGGAAGTAATTGGCGTGACGCCGGCGAGCTTCTTCGGCTTGGACGTTGGGCATTCGTTTGACGTGGCGTTGCCCATCTGCTCGCAGCCGGTTCTGGGCGGAGAGGACAATTACCTCGACACGCGGTACGACTGGTGGCTGACGATGCTCGGCCGGCTGAGCCCGGGCTGGACAACCGAAAAGGCCACCGCCTACCTCGGTTCAATTTCGCCCGGAATCTTTGCCGCCACTTTGCCGCCCGGCTACGACCCTGAGCACATCAAGAAATATCTTGCCTTCAAGCTTGCTGCCTTCCCCGCGGAGAGCGGCGTCTCATCCTTTCGCGAAAGTTCATCCAACTCTCTGGGGCTGCTGCTGGGCATCACCGGGCTGGTGCTGTTGATTGCCTGCGCAAACCTGGCCAACTTAATGCTGGCGCGGGCGAGCGCGCGTGAACGCGAGCTTGCCGTGCGCCAGGCCTTGGGTGCGTCGCGACGCAGGCTGGTGCGGCAATTGCTGGCGGAAAGCCTCGTCCTGGCTTTTGCGGGATGTGCCGGCGGACTCTTCCTGGCTCGGACTCTCGCGCGCTTCCTGATCTCCTTCCTGAGCACTCGCGGCAACCAGGTGTTCCTGAACCTTAACCCGGACTGGCGCGTCTTTGCATTTGCCGCAGTCGCTGCCGCGCTGGCCACGGTCCTGTTCGGGCTGATTCCCGCGCTGCGCTCCACAAGTGTCGCCCCTGGCGAGGCGATGAAGGCGGGCGGCCGCAGCGTCACCAGCGACCGCCGGCGCTTCGGCCTGCGCCGCACGCTGGTGGTTTCGCAGATAGCGGTGTCGTTGGTGTTGATGGTCGGCGCGCTGCTGTTCACTCGCAGCCTGGACAACCTGTTAAATGTCAATCTGGGTTTCCAGCGCACGGGCATTCTGATTACCGAACTCGATTTCACTCAGCTCAACCTGCCCGTCGATCGCCGGCTGGCTTTCGGGCGTGATTTGCTGGAGCGGATTCGCGCGACACCCGGAGTGGACGCTGCTGCCGAATCCGCCATCATTCCGACCGAGGGCAGCTCCATGAACCACTTGGTGTGGATGGACGGTGAGGACGCATCGCAATCCAAGGCTATCTGGTTTAACTCGGTGAGTCCGGAGTATTTCAAGACCTTCGGAACGCCACTGCTCGCGGGGCGGGACTTCAACAACCGCGATACGAGCACTTCACCCCGGGTGGCCATCGTGAACCAGGCCTTTGTTCGCGAGGTCGCCCACGGCGAGAATCCGATCGGTAAAATATTGGTGCAACAAGCGGCGCTTCGCGCTTCTCAAATTAATTATGAAATTGTGGGCGTGGTGTGCGACGCGAAGTACAACAATCTGCGCGAAGATTTCCCTCCCCTCTTCTATCTTCCCATCGCCCAGTCCTCCAATCCCGATCCGAGCGACCAGATCTTGATTCGCTCGCGTATGCCGCTTGCTTCGCTGACTGCCAGCGTCAAGAACACCATTGCGCAAGAAAGCCCCGACATTTCCATCGAATTCATTTCACTCGAGAACATGATTCACGACAACCTGCTAAGCGAGCGCTTGATGGCCGTGCTTTCCGTTGTCTTTGGCGTGCTGGCGGGGCTGCTGGCGGCATTGGGACTCTACGGCGTAATGTCTTACGCGGTGTTGAAGCGAACCAATGAAATTGGAATCCGGATGGCGCTGGGCGCGGGCCGGGGCGAAATTGCGCGCATGATCATTGGTGAGGCCGTGGTGCTGCTAGCGGCCGGGCTCGGCGCGGGCGTTCTGCTGTCGCTTGCCGGGGGCAGAGCCGCGGCTTCGATGCTCTTCAACCTGAAGCCTTACGACCCGATGACGCTGGCAATAGCCGCAATTTTGCTGGCTGCAGTCGCCGTAGCGGCAAGCTATATTCCCGCGCGCCGCGCGACCAAGGTCGATCCCTTGGACGCGCTGCGGTATGAGTGATAGTCCCGTCATACCCCGTTCGCTTAAGGCCAACTCACCTGATCCGCAGGGACTGCCCCCAAGAACCCCACGCAGGTAAGTGACCTCGAAAAAGGCAGGGCGATTCTCTTTGCGCCGGCCAGGAACTTCCAGAGCGCTGAGAGCGTACAACCAGGTATGGGAGCGAGGTGAGTTTATGCATTGCACTCAATGTGGAGCTTCCCTGGTGCAGGGGCAGTCGTTTTGCAGCAAATGTGGTCATCCCGTCGCCGGAGTCCGGCCCATGCCACCGGCCGAGACGCCCATTCAATCCGCAACCATTCAATCCGCAACGAGCCAGGCGGCAGCGTCGAGCGCGGTTTTCGGAGCGCCTTCGAGGGTGACACACCACCTCAACACGCTGGGTGTTCTTTGGATTGTTTACTCAGTGTTGCGGCTGGTTCCCGGCATTGGCATGCTGGCGTTTGGATCTTCACATTTCCCCTTCCTGGTCGCGCCCTTTCCGTGGGCAATGCGCGGGTTTCTGGGTCCGCTCGTCAGCGCCTTGGGCGCGGTCGTTTTGGGATTCGCTATTGCGGGAATAATTGCCGGGTGGGGACTGATGAGCCGCGCCCCATGGGGACGCATGCTGGCCATCGTCATCGGCTGCATCAATCTTATCCACATACCCTTTGGAACAGCGCTCGGCGCCTACACGCTGTGGGTGCTGATTCCGGAGGGGTCGGCCAGCGAGTACCAGCGCCTGACTCACGCTTAGCTGAAGGGCGAGGCAAAGGCTCTTCTTCTGCGACGGCCTCGGGGCTATAGTCTATTGGGGGTTACCGCATGAAACCTCAATGGACGGCTTTTCTCTTTGCATTGTTCGTGGGAGCCGCAGCCCGGCCTGCGCAGAAGCCTTTCATCGATTGGGCAAACCTCCACAACCCGATTCTCTCTTATCCCAACTGGTCAGTAAAAGACACCGCCATGACCTACCACGGCGGCGTCTTCTACGTTTTCTTTTCGGCGTTCTACGATGACCACGGCCGGGTACGCAGCCACGTGGTGGAAGTCAATACGCGGGACCTGAAGGTCTTTTCGGATCCCATTTTTGATTTCGACGGCGAGGACGACGGCTGGATCGGCATGTGCTCGCCGGACGTCCAGAAACTTGGGGATATTTACGAACTCTCGTTCAATTCCTGGGGCGACGATCCGCAAAAACCCGATCAGCTTTTCTACATAACCTCGAAGGATCTGGTGCACTGGTCAGAGCGAAGGCCCCTGGGCGCAAGTCTGACGGCAGGCCGCGGCGTGATTGACGCTTCGGTGACGCGCGCGGGCGAGGGATATTACCTGATTTGGAAAGACGGCCGCACGCCGAAGGAGATGCGGCCCCGGCTGGCCGAGTCGAAGTCACTCGATGGCCCCTGGCAATACGTGGGTTCGGGAAATGTCTCGCTCAAAATGCCCAATGGCGCTGAGAATGGTTACATCCATGAGAACTTTCAGTTCCTTTGGATCGACGGCAAACTGGACGTGCTCAGCGTCGACTATTCTCCCGGCCGCTTCGAATCTCTCTACACGTTGCTCGACCCCGCGAAACCCCTCGAATGGGGGAACGAGCTCAAACTGAACATTCCTGCCGAAAGTTTCAACCAAATGGTTCCGGTCGATGCCGGGGCAATCTACGACGCCCGCGCGCAGGACGGCTACTACTATCTGCTCTACGCCGGACGCGACGACGTAACCACCTATCTGCGTCGAGGTTGGAATCGCCTGGCGCTGGCTCGGTCGAAAGACCTGGTGCATTGGGCCGTTGCCGGAGCGGGAGATTGAGATCGAATGGCTGAACCCTCGCGCGAATCGGATCGGCAGCCCGGAATGGTGGGCAAGGCGATGGCCAGCTTATCCCTCGGGCTGTTTCTGTTCGTCTTCTGGATTCCCGTTTGGAAGTTCGCCGGTGACTATACCCATCACATCAAGTTCTTCATTCAGAGCTTCCTCATCATCGCCTCTGGCACGGCGATATTCGCCATCATTTATGGCCGGCAAGTAAAGGCCGCGTGCGCTCAGGGCCACGCGAACTCCGCGGCGCGTATAACGGCCGCGATCGGCCGGGTTTTCGGCTACTTGAGCCTCGCAACAATCTTCGTGTTTCTTGTGGGAGGCTTTTTCGCCCGGCGATTTGTGGAAAATGCGCGAAGGGATGGCAGCCAGTATGGGGCGGTTAAAGCACTGAAAGACATTAATGTCGCGGCGAAGACTTACGCATCGGCCTACGGGCACGGTTTTCCCGCCACGCTTGCGTCGCTGGGACCGCCAAAGCCCACGGACCCTTCCAGACCTCCCCAGCCCAATGAAAAGGCGGCGGGCTTGATCGAAGACGACTTCAGCCAGGGATTACGATCGAGCTACCATTTCATTTACGCCCCCGGGGTAGCTTCAGGTGATGGAAGTATTCCGGCCTACACAGTCCACGCGGATCCGCTCCCGGGAATCACTACAGCCCGCAACCATTACTTCAGCGACCAGTCCGGAGTTATTCGAGTGGAAGAAGGGAAGTCCGCCAATGAGCACAGCAAGCCCGTCAATTGAGAGTTGCGATTTATGACGGCTTCCGCGGCGGGGCGGAGTGAATAGGCTCGCCGATCAGCGCGTGAGCGGCTTCCATCCACGCTTCGGCCAAGGTTGGGTGGGCGTGAATCGTGTGGGCAAGGTCCGAGGCGGTCAATTCCGCGCGGATGGCAACACCTGCTTCCGCGATGATGTCGGTGGCGTGCGGGCCGACGGCGTGCGCTCCCAGAAGCTGATCGGTTTCCGCATCTGCCACCCACTTTACGAAACCGTGCGGCTCGCCGATCGCGAGGGCTTTCCCGAGCGCTCCGAACAAATATTTTCCGGTCTTGATTTTTCTGCCCTGTTGCTGCGCTTCCTGCTCGCTCAATCCCACCGTGCCGATTTCGGGCGTGGTGAAAATGCAGTTGGGCACTACGGTTTCGTTCTTGTGCAGATAACTGCCGCAGGCGTTTTCCGCGGCCACTATTCCCTGCGAGGTGGCCAGGTGGGCGAGCAGGGGGCCGCCGGTGATGTCTCCCACCGCGTAGACCGTGGCTACCCGCGTGCGGTCGTAGGCGTCAACGTCCAGAAAGCCGCGCGCATTGGGCGCAAGCCCGGCGTTTTCCAGTTTCAATCCGTCAAGCACCGGCCTGCGGCCCAGCGCGACGAGCAGCAAATCAGCTTCCAAGGTTTCCTGTCCTGCCCGGCCGCGCACGCCGCGATCATCGGCAGCGATTTCTTCCAGCGTCACGCCGGTCAGGATTCGAATGCCCAGGTCCTTTTCCATGTGGCGGCGCAGCTCGCGGCGAACGTCAGCGTCAATCGTGGCGATGATGTCCTCAAGAAGTTCTACCATCGTCACCTTGACGCCCAATTGCGCCAACATGCAGGCGAATTCGCAGCCGATGATGCCGCCGCCCAAAATGAGCGTTGTTGCCGGCAGCGCGCGCAGCCGGAGAAAGCCACGGCTTTCCACGATTCGCTCATGGCGCGGCAGGAATCCGGGCATGGCAGAGGCCGTGCCCGTGGCGATGATGGACTTGCCTGCGGTTAGTAACGCGCTCGCACCGTTCGATTCCACCTGAATGCGATTGCGGGTCTGATATGAAGCGCAGCCCTGAAAAACCGTCACCCCATTCGCCTTGAGCAGTTGCTTCACGCCGTTGCGCAGCTTCTGAACCACCTGGTCCTTGCGGTCGGCCATGGCGGCGTAATCGAAAGACGCGCCGCTCACGCGCAGGCCCATCGATTCCGCGGACTTGATGCGCTCCAGCAATTCCGATGAGGCAATCAAAGTCTTTGTGGGGATGCACCCCCAGTTCAAGCACGTGCCGCCCAGCTCTTCCTTCTCGACAATCGCCACGCTCGCGCCCATTTGGGCGGCGCGAATTGCCGCTGGGTACCCGCCGGGTCCGGCGCCGATCACCACTAGGTCAAACGCTGCCACAGGCTGATCTCCTCAAAGTGTTTTCGAATCGAATTCAGGAAGCGCGCCGCCAGCGCTCCGTCAATCAAGCGGTGATCGCTCGAAAGCGTCATCTTCATCATCGTGCGCACCACCACTTGATCGTTCTTCACCACCGGTTGCTTCGCGCCGCTCGACACGGCCAGAATCGCGCTTTCGCCGGGGTTGATGATCGCCGTAAAGTTCTCCACATCCAGCATGCCCATGTTGGAAATCGTGAACGTGCTGCAGGTCATCTCATCAGGCATCAGGCGGCCGGAGCGCGCCCTGGCCGTCAGGTCCTGCGCGCGCAAATGAATTTCCGCGAGCGTCAGTTCATTGGCGTGGCGAATGACCGGGACCACCAGGCCCTGCTCAAGCGCCACGGCCAGGCCGAGGTCAATGCTGCTGTGCGCGCGAACAGCCTCGCCGTCGGAAACACTGTTGACGATCGGGAATTCTTCGAGCGCCATCGCTGCGGCCTTCACGATAAAGTCCGAAACCGTGTACGCCGTGCCCTGAGCCTTCAGCGTCGCGCGCAACGCTTCGACTTCCGTGATGTCCGCAGAAACCGTGACGAAAAAGTGCGGAGCGTGAGTGTAGCTCTCAGTCAGGCGTCTCGCGATAATCTGGCGGATGTGCGCAAGGGGCTTGGGCCGCTCGGACACAATCCGCTCAATGTCGGCCACGGTGATTTGATTACCGTTCGCTTTCCCGGCCAGGCTCAGGAGATCGATTCCCTCGCGCGCCGCAAGTTTCTTCGCCGTGGGAGTAATGCGCAGGCGGTTGTAACCGTGGGCTTCCAGGTAATCGCGCACATCGCGCTCGACGATCCTCCCGCCGGGGCCGGTACCGGCGATCTGCGTGGGATCGATAGCTGACTCCTTTGCCAATTTCAGCGCTCGCGGACTGATGCGGAAAACCTCCGGTGAGGCAGAGGGCTGGAACGATCCCTCGTTGCTCGATTGGGACGTGACGGAACCCCTCACCCGGTCCCCTCCAGACGGGACCACCCTCTCCGCAGGGAGAGGGGAAAGTCCTTTTTCCCTCTCCAAGGGGAGAGGGTGTCCGTCAGGCGACGGACGGGTGAGGGGTCCCATGGATTCGTGCTTCGGTCCATGCGTTGCGGCTGGGGTCGTCGATGGCGCAACATCCGGCACCGCCTCGCCGGGATCACCGATGAACGCTACGGTGGTCTGCACCGGAACGGTCACGCCCTCGCCGGCGACAACTTTCAAAAGCGTGCCGGCAAAAAAGCTTTCGACTTCCAGCACGGCCTTGTCCGTCTCAATTTCGAGAATGATTTCGCCCTTGGCCACGGCATCGCCAACCTGCTTGCGCCACTTGACAATCTTGACCGTCTCTTCCGACTGCCCCAATTTGGGCATTGTTACGGCTTTAACCATGCTTTTTCCAGAGACTGAAATGCGAAACTCGATATTCGCAAGGACGCAGACATTCAAATCATTGTCTGCCCCACCCGTGTTCTCACAAAATGGATTTGACTGCCACCAGAATATCCTCAACGCGCGGGTAGAAGACCGCTTCCAGCACGTGTGATTGCGGTGCGATGCCGTTTTTGGCTCCCACGCGCATCACCGGTGCGTCCAGATAATCAAACGCTTCCTGCTGAACGCGTGAAGCCACTTCGCCCGTAAAGCTTCCTACGCTCACGGCCTGGCTGATGACGACACAGCGGCCGGTTTTCTGCACGGACATCAGCACGGTTTCGAGATCCAGCGGCACCAGTGTGCGCAGGTCCACCACTTCCGCGCTCACGCTCGACTCGGCCTGCAGGCGCTCGGCGGATTTCAGCGCCAGCGGCACTGCAGGTCCGTACGCAACCAATGTCACGTCGCTGCCTTCGCGCTTGACGTCCGCAACGCCGATGGGCACTAGATATTCTTTGTCCGGCACGGGGCCTTTCTCGTTGTAGAGTCCCTGCGATTCGACAAACATCACGGGGTTGTTGTCGCGAATGGCGGACTTCATCAGCCCCTTCGCGTCGTAGGCAGTGGAAGGATAGATGACGTACATTCCGGGGACGTGCACGACCGTGGATTCGAGCGTCTGCGAGTGCTGCCCGCCATAGCCTTTGCCAGCTCCGACCGAAACGCGCAGCACCATGGGGACCTCCACCTGCGCGCCCGACATGTAATGCCATTTGGAGGCCTGATTACCGACCTGATCGCCCGCCATGAGCAGAAAATCCATGTACATTAACTCCACCACCGGCCTCAGGCCGATCATCGCCGCACCCACGGCGGTTCCGCAGATGCAGGCTTCGGAGATGGGGGTATTGAACACGCGTGAGCGGCCGAACATTTCCAGCATGCCCTTGGAAAGTTTGAACGCGCCACCGTATTCGGCCACGTCCTCGCCGTAAAAGATGACGCGCGAATCGCGCAGCATCTCCTCCACCACGGCTTCCTTGATGGCGTCGCGATAAGTGATTTCGCCGTTCACGCGCTTGATGGGCGCAAGGGGTTCGAGAACTTCCACCTTCGCGAACTCTGGCGGAACTTTATCTACAAACGTGTCGGTGTACATGTACTTGATGACGTCAGCGGGTGGCGGGTCGGCGGCCTGCGCGGCGCGCACGGCGGCGCGCGCGTTGCGGCCGCGCACGCGCTTCACCACTGCGGCGATGCCCTGCTCGTCCAAAACATTGCAATCCTCAAGCTGTTTTTGGAAAGTAAGGATCGGGTCAACGGCCTTCCACGCCGCCTCCTCGTCACGGGTGCGGTATTCATTGCGCGGATCGCTGAGCGAGTGGCCGAAATAGCGGTAGGTGTCGACGTCGAAGAAGTAGGGGCCGAGTCCGTCGCGGCATCCCTGGGCGGCACGCATCACGGCATCGCGTGTGGCGAGCACATCCATGCCGTTGATGATTTCGGCGTGCATGCGATTGTCCGCAAAACCCACGGCACGCTGAGCCACGTGGCTTACGCCCATCACCTCGCGGTCGGAGCGGCCGGTCATGGCGTAGTGATTGTTCAGGACGAAGTAGATGATGGGCACACCGAAGGGGTGTTTACCCGCCATTTCGTTGGTGAACTGCGCCTGGGCCGCCCAGTTGAGCGATTCCAGCACCACGCCGTTGCAGTAAGCGCCGTCGCCCGCGAAGCAGCACACCACGCCGCCTGTGTGGAGATAGCGCAGACCCATGGCCGCGCCCGTGGCGATGGGCACGCCGCCGCCCACGATGGCGTTGGCGCCCAGATGGCCCACGGTGAAATCGGCAATGTGCATGCTGCCGCCCCGGCCGCGGCAATAGCCGTCTTCTTTTCCGAACAATTCGGCGATGGTGCGATAGACGTGTTCTTCCAGCGCCTGCTCAAGCAGCTCTTCGCGCGTCGTCGCTGTCGAATGGGAAACCCGCTTGCGCAGTTGCTCGATGCTCATGCCGCGGATGGCGCAGCAGCCGCGCGCCAGGCTGTCTCCGTGGCCGCGATGCGTGCTGGTGATGTGGTCTTTCAGGATCAGCGCGCTGCACGCGCCGACCGACGCGCCCTCCTGCCCGATGGAAACGTGCGTGGGGCCGCGATAATTGAAGCCCGCCAGCGGCTCGTATGCGCCGGAGCGCACGGTGACGATCATCTCCTCCATCTCGCGGATCATCAGCATGTCTTCCAGAAGGTCGATGGCTGCGGCGGCGTTGATTCGGCCTTCGGCCATTTCGCTGCGCAGACTTCCGCGGTAGCGAAACGCCGGAATCGTTCCGCAATCGATTTCAAAGGGGGCGAAATCGGGCCTGGAGTCCTGCAAATAAACCGGGGTCATGTTTTCTCCCATTCGAGAGCGCCTCCTACGCTCGCACGACTTCAACGCCGCGCTTCCGCATCTCCCTCGCAAGCTTGCGGTCGAACTTTCCGTCGGTGATGAGAACTTGAACTTCTTCCAGCCGCCCCGCGCGAGTGAACGAAATCTTGTGAGCCTTGCTGCTGTCGGCCAGCAGGATGACCTGGCGCGCGTGCTCCATGACCAGCTCTTTCGTGTACGCCTCGGTCGGGTCGGTGGTCGTGAGGCCCTCAGCAAGACTCAGGCCGATCGTTCCCATAAACGCCGTGTCCACGTGCAGCTCCCGAATTACGAAGCGAGTGAGCGGACCCACGGTAGTCTGCGCGAGGCGGCGAAGTTCGCCTCCCACCAGAATCAGACGCGGACCGCGCCCTGCGAGCTCCACGGCGGCGCGCAATGAATTCGTGACCACCGTGACATTCGACCGATCCCTGAGCAGGCGCGCCAGCTCGAGCACCGTGCTTCCGCCGTCAAGATAGATCGTGTCATTGGGTTTGATAAAGCCCAACGCTGCTTCGGCAATGCGGCGTTTTTCGGCTGCGGCGACGGAGGTCTTGTCATCAAACAGCGGCTCATCCAGCCGCCCGCCGGTGCTGACCGCTCCGCCGTAAACCCGGCGCAGCTCGCCAAGTTTTTCGAGTTCGCCCAGATCGCGCCGAATGGTGGCGGCGGAGACGCCGAGCTGCTCCGTGAGCTCCTCCACGCGCACCACGCGGTTCTGGCCGAGAATGCCGCGAAGCTGTTCCCAGCGTTCCGGCGCCAGGTCCCGGGGTTTGGACGTCGGCATCGGTAAAATCCCTCATGCTCGGTCATGATTGATTATATGAAGATTTCAGGCGAAGTCAATCAACTTCACTCAGAGCAGAAAGGGCAGCGCGCGGCGGGTGCGGCGGGCATACACAGCGTATTCGGGGTACATTCCCAGCAGCAGGCGTTCCTCCGCCCACATGCGAACGCCCAGGAGAGCGCTGGCCAGCAGTGCGACGGGCAAATTGATGAAGGCGGGATGCGCGGCATAACCCGCCCAGAGGAAGTACAACACGGCAGCGTAGATGGGATGACGGATAAAGCGGTAGGGACCGTTGGTCACCAATCCGCCTGCGGTGGGGTTGGCGGAGGCATGAAAGCTGCGCAATCCGAAAGTAAGTCGCGCCCAGATCATCAGGAGCGCTGCGGCGACTTGAATCGAAATCGTGACCGGGCCTGCACCGAAAAGGGCGTGCTTCAATGCCAGCCAGACGAGACACACCACGGCTCCCGCGAACGCGAGGACGGAGAATTGCTTCCAGTTCATATCCGAACCTGTAAAAAGTTCTTGATAAATCCAATTTCGCCTTGGTTTTCAGTATCATAACATGCCTGTTGTTCGGCAACCCCATGCCACAGATTTAGCGTCAAAGATAAGGCAATCGGGAAGCCGGACTACAGGCTTGCAGACACACAGGGTTAAGTGTCTGCCATCGTTCGGCACCCTGCTCAAACGGGAGGATTCTGGCTGTGAAGCGACTACTCACCTATTTCATTCTCATGCTGTTTTGCTCGGTTCCTCTGGCCCACGCGCAGCGGGGCAGTTCCAGTTCCAGCTCCAGTTCCAATTCATCCGGGCCCGGCCCTTACAATTTCGCCTTGGGGTTCGGCACCGCGCAGGATAGCTCCAATGGCCAGGGCATCAGTAGTATTGATCTTTCGTCCTGCACTCCCATAGATCCCGCTGCCGGGTGCGACGGAACCCCGGGGCTTCACCGGATGACCATGGGGTTTGACGGCGATGGGATGCTGAACAAACGCTTCGGGTTCGGCGGCGAACTGGTATTCCAGCCGGCCAAGGGAAATTATGGTCCCCTTCAGTATCGGCAGTTGTTCTACGACTTCAACGGTCTGTACGAGCCATATTCCCGGAAGCGCGTGACGGTCAGGGTCGAAGCGGGAATCGGCGGGGCCCACTCGGGCTTTTCCTATTCGGCAACCTCATGCGCGGGGACTGCGGTTTGTTCGACCGAGTCGGAGTCGATTGGGGGCAGCAGCCACTTTCAAGAGCACGCCAGTCTGGGTGTTCAATTTTACGTGACGCACAGCATCTTCATCCGGCCCCAATTTGATTTCCGAAACGTTAACGGCTTCACCAACCAATTTGGCAGAGACACCGTGTGGCAAGGCAGCGTATGGCTGGGCTATAACTTCGGGACTTTTTAGATTACAGGCTAGATTTCAGCGTCGCGACGAAGCCGAGCCGGGAACCTCTCCGAACTTCTCGCTGTAAATGGATGCGCGGGGGGAATTCCTGGAGACCTCAGGCGCCCCCTCCGTGTCGCGATAACCAATGGCCAGAAGGGTCGCCACCAGAAAGTGGTCAGGGATGTGGAAGTAAGTCCTGACTTTGTTTTCATCGAATTCGGTGACCCAGTAGGCGCTCAAGTCGAATTCCGCAGCACCCAGCAGAAGTTGATGCGCGGCGACGAAAGCATTGGCCAGGGCTGCGCGTTTGCCGGCGTCCGGAGAAGACGAATAATACTCGCGGACCCGGCGCAGGGCCTCACGACCCTCCTCAACGGAGATTTTCCGGCTGGCGATCATTTCCTGCAAGCGCAGGGGCGCGGACTTCCACGCCAGCGTGTCCGCAAGGCAAATGAGAATCACAGGGGCGGAACTGAGCGGCACCTTGGTGCAGGTGGCGGCCTCCAGATACAGCTTCGCCGCCCCTTCGCGCACCACGATCCACCGCCAGGGTTGCAGGTTCCAGTTGGAGGGCGCCAGGCCGGCTACCTCCATCAGGCGGCCCAAACGGTCCTCCGTGATTTCGCGCGCACTGAAGCGCGGAAACGCCGCCCCCACACCCATCGGCACTCTCAGATGAAACTGCCGGTCTTCTGCTACGGCAAAATCGCGCATAGAAATCTGTCTTCGCTACCCAAGTTGAAAGTTATAAACGACGATAAAACAAGGCCCGAAAACGATTGCATCCACCGGCTCACTCAACCCCAGGCGACGAACCTGAAGCGGCGGGTGTAACTTGAGCGGGCTTGTCACCAGGCCCGGAACTGGAATCGCATTTGCCATGTCAATTCATCCGCACAAAGGCCGGGTTGTCACTCCCCGGGATTTATAAATAGCTTTGTTGACTCCAACCAGCAGGTCCTCAAACGAAGCCCCCACCTTGCGCGCCGCCATTTCAATCGAGCATTCATCGCAGGAGGGCCGCAGATGGAATTCTTCAAACACCGCCACCGTTTCCGGAAAGCTCTGCTTGATGTCACGAACCGCTTCCCCGCCGCGCACCAGATCAGTGAACTGAAGCATAAGCCTCCTCCTTCTTATGACTGCCAGCCACATCAGCCGGGCGCGGCTGATAAACGCAGAATGGCTCCTCGCTCATGTAATCCCCTGTAGCGGCAAACGCCCGGGCGCGGCATCCCATGCAGATGTTGCGGAATTCGCAATAGCCGCACTTGCCTTTCAGGTTGCCCGTATCGCGAAGCTGCTGGAACACCGGAGCGCTTTCCCAAATCGCCGCCCAGCTTTGACGGTGCAGATTGCCGGCAAACACCGGGAGATAGCCGCAGGGATAAACTTCCCCCTGATAGGAAATAAACGCGACTCCCGTGCCGGCCAGACAGCCCTTCGTTGTCGCGTTCATCCCATCAGGGTGGCCCGGCTCCGCAGGCCGCGTGCGCGGGTGAAGGGCGATCCCCGTTGAGCCAGGCATGGTCATTTCCGTCGGACCGATCTTGTGCCCATCACTCGCGTGAGAAATTTCCGGCAGTGTAGCCGCGCGCCGTTCCGCCGCCCGGCGCTGGCGAAGCACGCGGAAGTAGTGCGGCGCGCAGGTGGCCTTCAACTCGATGCCACCTTCCTGCGCCCGGTCGTAAAACCAGTTCAGAATCTTCTCGTACTCGTCGGCGGGCACCATCTGTTCTTCCGCGATGTCCACCCCGCAGCCCACCGGAACCAGCAGGAAAGTGTGCAGCGCGTCGGCGCCCAGTTCGCGGGCAAGATCCAGTACCTTGGGAAGCTGGTGGGCATTGTGCCGCGCGATGGTCATATTGATCTGTACCGACATGCCGAGATCCTTCAGGTTTCGCAGGCCGCGCACGGCCTTATCAAACGCTCCCGGGATCCCGCGAAAGGCATCATGCGTCGCGGCGTCGGCGCCGTCCAGGCTGATGGAGACGCGGCGCACGCCCGACTCCACGATTCGGCGGGCAACTTCCTTATCCACCAGAGTTCCATTCGTCGCCAGGGCCACGCGCAATCCGCACTCACGCGCGTAAGCGGCCAATTCGAAAATGTCTTTGCGAAAAAGAGGTTCGCCACCGCTGAGAACTAGGATTGGTGAGGATAACTGAGAGACTTGCTTTATTATGTTCAGGGCTATGGTCGTCGGCAGGTCGTTAGGTGATGAGAGTTCAGTAGCGGTGGCGCGACAATGGATGCAACGCAGGTTGCAGCCCTTTGTCACCTCCCAAAAGATGAGTCGCGGTTTGTGTGTCGCCGTGTTCATCGGATAATCACGACCCAAAACTTTACAGGGCGGGGAACGCTCGCCTTGATTTCGTTCTCGCCCTCCATCGGGGAGGGGCTCCAGCATTCTCGCCGTGAGCCCCCGCCCCCATCAGTCGTCAGACTGATTTATGGGACCTGAGTCCCTCGCGCCAACTGCTAAGGCAACCTGGGTGCCAAACTTCCCCCCAAGAAAACCAACGCAGAGTATTAAGTGTAAGTAATTGATTATAAATTACTTACACTTAAGAATTGTATCGAATCCCCCGGCCTGAAAGAGGGTGCAACACGTCTCAAGTGGGTGAAATCACGGGCTTCTTGTCTTTTAGTGGGTGAAAACCCGCACTCGTTGCGGTGAGAAGTCGATCGTGAGGATTAGATCCTCGCCTCGGTGAACCGACACAATGTCCGCTCCACCCAGGTCCAGGGAAACTCTCCCTTGGCAGGTCTTTCCCTCACGGGTGGCCTGAGTCAACCTCCTGGGTCGTCTTGTAGCCTTCCCATTCAAGCGGGGTAAATGTGTCGCGAATCAGGTTTTCCAGCAGCCCGCTGTAAAGGTCCTCGCCGTTTGAGCTGTTGGTCATAATCAGAATTCCTGTTCTGGCCTGGATGAAGCACACAACGTAGTGGCGCCATCCCTCATCGTGCCCTTCTTTGAAAAAGGCCTCGCCATAGGGGGTCCAATAAAGCCCCCAGCCCAGGCCATAGCTCAAGCGGATGGAATCGTTCTCGGTCGTCGTCTCGTCGTCAAGGGACGGGAACTCGTGCTTCAGGTTGATTCGAATCTGCGGGCTCAGCATCATCGCGCGTTCTTTCTTCGGCGGAATCTTCCTGCTCAACACGGCCTGCACAAGCCGCGCATAATCGTGCAGCGTGGACTGCATTCCGCCCGCGGCGCTGGCCTTGTCGCGCCTTTCCGGCCCCAGTGATTTGCCGTCTTCGTCGTAGCCGTTGGCGAAATCGTCTTCAAAGCGGGGTTCCCACACCATGCTGGTGCGGGTCATACCCAGGCGGTTGTAAATGTACTCGTGCATCAGATCGTTCAGCGGCTTTCCGGTAACGGTTTCAACCACCATTTGCCCGAGCAGAATCCCCTCACCGGAATAAGTGAACCTCGATCCCGGTGGATAGTAAAACTTCAGTTTCTTATCCGGCATGAAGCGGCGCAAATTGGGGAGGCCGGTCGTGTGGTCCAGCAGCATGCGCATGGTGAGAAGCTTGTACCGCTCGTCGCCCGCCAGGTCGGCGTAGTTATCGTATTCGGGCAGGGGCTTGGGCAGATACTCGTACACCGGTTTGTCGAGAGCAATGACTCCCCGGCGCACCAACTCCATCACCAGCACGGCGAACGCGGATTTGCTGAGCGACGCGCAGGTCATGATGGAATCCGGCGTGAGGGACAGGTGCTTTTCCGTATCCCTTTCGCCGTAGGTTTTGAGAAATGCGATCTTGCCGCCGTTGAAAATGGCAATGCCCACGCCCGTGACACGCGCCACGGTCATCCAATGCGCCACCGTCTGGTCGATTTCCGCCGGCATGATTCTGCTTCCGTCCAGGCGTTTGACGGAATGCTGCTGCGCACGGAGGGTCGCGGCCGCCAAAAGCGTGGCAAGAGCGACGCATAAAATGCGCGCTATGATCGTTTTAATGATTCGCATCAGGAAGCCTTGCTGGAAAGTTGCTTGTACATGATCGTGGTCGCTTCCAGCTTGCTGGAATCGAAGTTGAGCGCGTAGCCGGGGAGCGACCCGACGGCGACGTAGCCCATGGAGAGATAGAGCGGCTCGGCATTGCCGCCGGTTACGGTGTCGAGCGTCAGCAGAGTGCGCCCCGCTGCGCGCGCGTGATCTTCCAACGCCCTCATGAGCGCGCACGCGATTCCACGCCGCCGCACTTCGGGGTGAACCAGCAGTTTGCGAACCTCAGCGCGATGCGGCTGATTGGGCGGGGTGGCCATATCGAGCTGCACCGTCCCCACGATTTCGCCGTTACTCCGGGCCAGCAATACGCAGCGTGTGCCGGCGTCTACACCCGGCAGAACATCGTGGCGCCAGAAGGCTTTGGCCGCCTCGCGCGAAAACGGCAACACGAAACTGACGCTTCCTCCCTCGTGAACACAGGCGTGAAGAAGTCCGCCCAGCCCATCGAGATCAGCGTCGACGCTCGCGGCGGCCGGGTTCCAGCGCTGGATAATGCAGTCGTTCATTTTGGCAGTAATGAACTCTCGCCATACAGCACACAGACATCCGCGGAGTGGTCTTTCACCGTGAACCTTCGTGTGCTCTGTGTTGCAAGCTCTTCTTCTGGCCGCAGCCAAACTCTCCCAACAGTTTCAATTCTTGTTCTTGGCAATAAAAAGCTCTCCCCACAGAGCTCACAGAGAGCCACGGAGCGGTCTTTCTCTGTGCTCTCTGTGGTGTAAGCTTTTTCTTCGCCTACAGCCCAACTTCCCCATAAGTTCCGATTCAGTTTGCCTTCAACGCTCAGGGTGTGAACACCAGGCGAGCGCCCTTGTCGGAGGAATTCCAGCGCGCCTCGACTTCGCGCAGCGGTGCGGTTTCCACTTTCATGTTGAAAGGCTGCCTCGCCGCTTCCTGAAGGAATTCTCGAAATGATTGAAAGATTTTTTCCATGGAGATGCTGCCGTAGCCGCTGCCGATCAACTCCAGCCCCGAGCTTCGCAGCGTGTCGCCATCGAGCGAAATCGTCCGGCCGGCCATGAACCCCACATCCACGTAGCGGATGCGCCCCGCGGCGTGCTGAGGACCTTTTTGCGAAAGCGCTCGCAGCACTGTCTCCGCCGGCTTGCCCCACAGGTAATCGAGCACTATATCGACGGGATGCCGCGACCATTCCTGGCGGAGCGATGCAGTGAGAGCTTCCTGATCATCCACAAGCTGAATGACGGCGTGCGCGCCCAGTTGCATCAGTTCCGCAAGCGCCGCCGGGTTGCGGCCTGCCACGACAATTCGCGCTGCGCCCAGCCGCCGGGCCACCTGCACAGCGAGCCTGCCGGCCACACCCGTGGCGCCGAGGATCAGAATATTCTCTCCGGGTTGAAGTTGCACTCGCGCCCTGAGCGCCCCCCATGAGGATAAGGCAGGATTGACCATCGCCGCCACCGTCGTGTCATCAAGTACCTCCGGGATCGGGAAGCAGAAGGCACGGGCCGTGACGCAGCGCTCCGCCATGCTTCCGAACGGGGGGCGCGAAGCTCCAAAGTACACGCGCGTGCCGTCGCCGAGGCGGCCCACGCCATCGACCCCGGGAATCTGCGGCAACACTCCGGTGCTGCCGTAGTGTGCTCCGCTCGCCAAGGCCCGAACGATCTGGTGAAGACCCGCGGCTTTGACGGTGACGATGACTTCACCCTCGGCGGCAACCGCCTCGGCAAAAGTGCCGTAACGGGGAGGGGTTTTGAAATCGTGTACGACTGCGGCGTTCATTCCAGAATTCTCCAGGGGAAAGAGCTATTCTAACCCGAACGGCGCGCCAAGTTGGCAAGTACCCGCACTCCCACCCGGGCTCGCAATTCTGTAATCTCTGCGAAGGGGTTGGTTGCCGGCGGCACGCCAGAGGCTACGTATGTATG
>JASHTY010000334.1 GCA_030040315.1 Terriglobia bacterium
AATCATTCTCTCCTTGGGCGCAATTGCGTGGGAAGTAACCCCTCATCCGGCCGCGTACCTCGGCCACCTTCTCCCCTGGGAGAAGGGAGATAATAATTTTGCGCTATAGCGCAAAAAAATGTTTTCCCTCTCCCAGGGGAGAGGGTCGCGGCCATGCGCCGCGGGGTGAGGGGTTACTTCCTTACCTCCTCCGCAACTGTATCAATCGCTTCCCGCACCTTTCGCACAAACTCCTGTGGGTGATCCAAGACCATGCCATTCGGAATGCGAAGCAGACGTATGCCGAGGGTTCGCAGCAAATCTTCTTTTGCGGCGTCTTTACGCAGCTGATCGGCTTGCGAGTGCACTCCACCATCGAGTTCGATGGCCACTCGATGTTCGAAGCAGTAGAAGTCGAGAACGTAATTTTTCAGCGGGAACTGGCGGCGGAATTTTGCTCCCAACCGTCGGCCGGGAAGCTGCGTCCAAGCGCCTTTTTCGGCTTCAGTGGGGTTGTCTCGCAGCTTGCGAACTCGGTCAGTGGGAATTCGCACGCGGGGATTATAACAGGGCGGGGAAAGTGACCCCTCAACCGGTTTCGTCCCTCAACCACCTTCTCCCCTGGGGAGAAGGAAAACACAATTTCCTGAGCGGCCGTCATTCCCCCACGGGCACGGCCACCAGTTCCGGGGCTGACTCGGCGGTTTCGATTTGGCGCTCGATTTTCCCGATGACTTCGCGGGAATAGGGAATGAAGTGGTGGCCGGAGATCATGATGGTTGCGGCCATCCAGATTTTGGCGGGATTGAATGCGTAGCGGGTGGTGATCCTGAGCGCGTACTTCCAATAAGCCCTGCGGTAATTGGATTTAATTCCCTGGTGCCAGACGGAGCGCAGCAGAATGGCGGCGATGGCGGCGGGGCCCGGCTGGCGGGCGGCCCGCTGATTCTTCTTGATCATCCAACGCTCCATGGAGCGCCAGGCGCGCTCGAAGAACGCTTTGGGATCGTAAATCGCCGCGAGGGTCTTTGCCTGGCCGCGCAGGAGGACCGCAGGCGGCAGTTTGGTGCGAAAGTTGGGAGGATTGGCGTCGCCGCTCGAATGCTGCGCGTCCGCAAGCAGGCGACCTTCCTTCTCCATGCGCGAATAGAGAGCCGTGTGCGGCATGGCATGCAACGAATTCAGCAGCGCCCAGGGGATGGCGGTGCGCTCAATGAATTCAATCTGCCGGTCGAAAATATCATCCCGGTCACTGTCGAAGCCGACGATAAATCCGCCTGTCACCCAGAGACCCTTTTCATGAATAATGTCGATGCAGCTCACCGGGTCGGTGGCCAGATTCTGGAATTTGTGGGTCTCCGCCAGGGCTTCACGGGACGGACTTTCAATTCCCAAAAAGACATGAAAGAAGTTGGCGCGCACCATGGCTTCGAGTAGAGCTGTCTTGCGGGCGAGATCCATGGAAGCCTCGGTATAAAACACCACGGGGTATCCGTGCGCCTGCTGCCATTTTTCCAGCTCCACGCAAAGCTCCAAGGCGCGCTGGTGGTTGCCAATGAAATTGTCATCGACAATAAAAATCTGCTTCATCCATCCCAGGCGCAGGAGCGCGTCCAGTTCCGCCTTAACCTGCTGCGGCAGCTTGGTGCGGGGCTTGCGGCCGTAGAGAACGATAATGTCGCAGAATTCGCATTGGAACGGGCAGCCGCGGGAGAATTGAATCGACATTGAGGCATAGTCTTTCAACCGCAGCAGGTCGAAGCGGGGAATCGGGGTGCGAGTAACATCGGGCTTATCAATGATCTCGTAGAGCCGCTCGGCCGTGCCGGATTCAAGCGCCGCGGCGATTTGGCCAAACACTTCGTCAGGTTCTCCCACTACCACATGATCGGCGACCGCCAGCATGCGCTCCGGCTGGCTGCTGGCGTAGGGGCCGCCCACGATGGTTCGCCGGCCGAGCCGCCGGGCGCGTACCAGCGCCTCGCGGATTCCTTCCTTCTGAACTTCCATTCCTCCGACCATCACCAGGTCGGCCCAGCGAAGGTCATCGTCCGTCAGCTCTTCCAGCCCTTCGTCCACCAGGCGCATAGTCCACTCCGCGGGACACAAGGACGCCACGGTGATGAGTCCCAGCGGCGGCATCACGACCTTCTCTGAAAGTAGTTCCAGCATTCCGCCGAAACCCCAGAACGATTTGGGGATTTTGGGCCAGACCAGAAGGGCCTTGATCTTTCTACCGAGAGGCGGAAACGACGGTAGTGCCTCTCGTCGATCGGCAACTTCGGGAACCATTCGCGGTCCTTTCGCGTGGATCCAACGTCTGGGCAGCCGTCAAAAAAGAAGCAGGCACCGCTTGCTGACCCCTACCCCAGCGCCGTCAGAAATGGACACCAACGTGGCCGGTGCGCACGTATGTAATCCCAGGCTGAGATTGCCAGGCTAACTTTATGAAGATGAGGAAAAGGGCAGTGTCGCGTAAGCTGCCATAGCTAGCTTTGCTTTCCGGCCAGCCACGACTATACAGCAGCGGGTTGGATTTGCAAGCAATTTTGTTGAAGAATTAGGAACCAGCAATTAGCGGAATGTTACTAAGTTTTATGAAACCTTAAATGAAAAGGCTGGTGCGCGACTTCAGTGATTCACCCAGGAAGGTGGCGACCCCACCGCATTCCAGGCCGGCGGCGAGTTCGGATTCCTTGATTCCCAGCACGTCGCGGGACATTTCGCAGGCGATCATTCGCACGCCGAGTTCTTTGGCGAGTGCGATCAGTTCTTCGAGTGAATTGACGTTCTTCGCCTTCATCATGGAGCGCAGCATTTTCGCTCCCACTCCGAAGTAGTTCATTTTTGAAACCGGCAGGCTCTTGCTCGAACCCGGGGTCATGAGGGCCATCATTGACTGAAAAAGAGTCTTGCCGGAAAGCTTTGTATCCTTTTTCATGACGCTCAAGCCCCAGAAGGTGAAGAACATGCTGACCTGCTGGCCCATGGCGGCGGCTCCGGTAGCGATGATGAATGCCGCAAGCACGCGGTCAAGATCGCCACTGAAGACGACGAGTGAAACCTTGTCATCCGCCGTCTGGCCTTCGATGCGCGTCAGGCGCTCCTCAAGCTCGCGAAGTTTTTCCTCGAGCGCCTGAATGCGGGCTGGATCACTGGCGATGCCGGGGGCGACGGAAGGATTGACTTCGGCACCGGTGCTCATGGGTTTCCTCCTTACGCCTTGCGCATCACGTAGTGGACGTACACGCATGTACCGTCCGCGGTTTCGGTTTCCTGCGCGACCAGTTGGACGTTTTTCGCCACCTTGGCCCAGCCCTGGAAATCCGCCACCGAACCCTTGTCCGTTGCCAGCACCTTCAGCACCTGGCCCCGCTCGATCTTGGCGATTTCCTTGCGAGCGTTTACGAGCGGCATGGGGCAGTTCATGCCGCGCGCGTCAAATTGCTTGTCGAAAGCCTGGCTCAAGATGCTCCTCCGGTGGCTGTGTAGGCCTGCGAAAGCGCGCAAACGTTCTTGCCCAGCTCGAGCGTCGCAGCGTCTTCCTCTGCCGGCTTCAATAATCCCGCATTCACACGTTTGATGTCCAGGTAATCGGGGTTGAACCTGGGCAGGCTCTCCAGCAGGTAGCGGATGAAACCAGCCTCGCCCTCGCGTTGGAGCACCTGAAGGCCCTCATTGCGCTTCTTAAGATCGTCGAGAGTCCCGGCGAAGCGCCCGGAATCGTCCGCTTCGTCCAGGGTGCTGAAGTGCCCGGGCAGCACGGTGATTCCGCCCGGCAGGGTCAGGAGCCTGCGCAGCGACCGCGCGTGAAGCGGCGCCCAGGCTTCCGCCTTGCCGCCCAGGTCAGGGCGCGCAACGGAGCGGATGAAGATGCTGTCGCCGGTGAAGAGGTAACGGTCGCCAAGCCGAAGCGCCACCAGTCCAAGTGTGTGCCCGGGAATGTGCAGCGCTTTCAACTCGTGGCGCCCGATGGGAAAGGCCTGGCCGTCGCTGATGAAGTTGTAGGCAATCGTGGCGGGCAGCACGTCCGTGGGGTGAATGGCGTCGAAGGGATGCAGGTAATAGGGAGCACCCGCCGCCGCAGCGAGAGCGGTTCCACCACTGATGTGGTCCGCGTGGCCGTGGGTGTCAATCACGGCGGTGATTTCAAGGCCCCGGCTGTGCACCCAATCCAAATTGCGCGCTAAATCCAGATAAGGATGCAGGTGGCGCAGCGCGTCGATAACGATTGCTTTCCCCGCGCCGGCCACGATGTAACTCAGGCAGCCTCGGGCGGGGCGGCTGATCTGATAGATGGCGAGATCAGCATCTTCCACCACGGTGCGCGCGGAATAGTGCTCACTCCAGACCTTCATTCCGCCCTTGAGCGTGGCGCTTGCGTATCCCAGGCGGCTGAGCCCCTGGGCGACGTAATCCGAAGTGTCGCCCTTGGCGCAGACGGCGAGAATCGGCTGGTCGCGGGGAAGTTGGCTGGCGAGTTCACGCTCCATGTAGGCGATGACGGAATCGAGCATGTCGTCTTTGCCGCCCAGCTCCAGCATCTCGAAATAGGGAACGTTTACGGCGGGCAGAGGTGTGCGGCCCTCCAGTCGCACGCGCTCAAATTCCTCGCGATTGCGCACGTCGAGAATGAAGAATTTGCCGCGATGTTCCAGCCGCGCGAGCAAGTCCGCCGCGCTCCAGATTTCACGCTCTGCCACAGCAGCCTCCTTAGCGGCCGAGGCGGCCTACTTGGGCTGGGGAACAATCCGGATGTACGGCCGCGGCGACTTCCAACCGTTGGGATAAATCTTTTTTGCTGCTTCGTCCGTTACTGAGCCGGAGATAATGACGTCCTGACCCTGCTTCCAGTTCACCGGGGTCGATACGTTGTGCTTGCTGGTGAGCTGAAGGGAATCGAGAATGCGCAGTACTTCGTCGAAGTTGCGGCCCGTGCTCATGGGATAGATGAGCATCAGCTTGATCTTCTTGTCGGGACCGACAACGAAGACGGTGCGCACGGTGGCATTGGTCGCGGGCGTGCGCCCCTCGCTGGTGTCGCCGGCTTCGGCGGGCAGCATGTCATAAAGCTTGGCAACCTTAAGCTGCGGATCGCCGATCATCGGGTAGGTCACCTTGTGGCCTTGCGTCTCCTCAATGTCCACGGCCCACTTGCCGTGCTGGCTGACGGGGTCAACGCTCAAACCAATGATCTTGCAGTTGCGTTTGGCAAATTCCGGTTGCAGACCGGCCATATAGCCAAGCTCCGTGGTGCAGACGGGCGTAAAGTCCTTGGGATGCGAAAACAGAATGGCCCAGCCATCGCCGATCCATTCATGGAATTTGATGGTTCCCTGCGTGGTCTCGGCGGTGAAGTCCGGTGCCACGTCGTTGAGGCGTAGTGACATGATGCGCTCCTGACCTGCGGATTTTTACTTTTTGAAGAACAATCAGTCTAGCAGACGGTCTCAGGCAGTCAAGTTGTTACTCGGCCCTTGGGCAGTCTTCGCAATTGGATTTAGTGACGGCTTTATGCCGCCATTTGGAGAGACAAACTCGCCTCTACGAAATGAGACTGTTGCATTACGAAGCGATTTCAGGGGCCACCTTCTTATTTTCCTTGCAGGAAGGCCGCGCTGTGGACGGGCGCGGGCATGGGCTCGCCAGGGCGGAGGGCGTCCCAAAGGATTTTGTTCAGCGTGTCGGGGTCGGCGCGGTCGACGTCGGAAAAGTCGAGCTTGGCAGAGGCTTCTGCGCCGGGGCCCGTGGCGGGATTTTTGGCTTCCAGGTCGGTTTGCGGCGTAAGGGTTTCAAACGCCCACAGGTTGGCATGCGCCTGGAATGCGTGGAACATTGGCGTGGCGGCGCGGTCGTATTGGGTCATGGTGGGCAGGCCGAGGATCAGCTCAATGGTGTGCACCATGGAGGAGGTAGTGTAGTGCGTGCTGTCCACAATTCCCTGGCGCGTGTAGGGGGAGATCACCAAGCCCACAGTGCGGTGGCAATCGATGTGGTCGGGACCGTTTTGCGCATCGTCTTCAATGACGAAAATCGCCGTCTCGGCCCAGAAGCGCGAGTGGCTGACGGCTTCCACCATTCGCCCGAGCGCCAAATCGTTGGAACCCACGGTGGCTTTGGGCGTGAACGAGCCTGCGGAAAGGCCGTGCGTGTGGTCTTCCGGCAGGGTCATCACCATGAACTGCCACCAATTGCCGGTCTGCTCGGCGTGGTGAAGATCATCAATGAAGATCTGCGCACGGTCGGTGTCTCGCGTGCCGAGACCGGCGGGATAATTCGGGCTGAAATGGTCGCGCAGGCCCTTAACCCCGTGATATACCGGCGCCTGGTCTGGACTGGCGCGCAAACTGGCGAACTCCCCGTAGCTGTAGTAGGTGACGCCGTGCTTGCGGCAATTGTCCCAGAGATAGCCAGCCGGTGAACCGGTCAGGCGCTCGTCGGCATCGGGCTCGCCGCGGCCGCCATAGCTCATCGGCCATGCCTTCTCAGTAAAATTTGTCGCGTACGCGGCGTTCGACCACTGGTGGCCGTCTTCGGAGACTTCTCCGTTCACGTAGAGGTTGTCGAGGATAACCGTTTGATTCGCCAGGGCGTGCGCGTTGGGCGTAATGTCGTTGCCGAACATCACCAGCCGGGCATCGCTATTCCCCTTGCCAATGTCGCCGAACACCTGATCGTAAGTGCGATTCTCACGAATGACGTAGAGCACATGCTTGATGTGGCTGAACGCCTCGCGCGCGTCGGCTTCATCCTGCGCCGAGACGGATTTTTCGGGCTGTGGCACGTTGGCCAGAACCTGCTGGGTGTAGGCTTTCAGTTCCTTCCGGCGCGGTATATCGATGATTTCCAGATGCCCAGTCAGGATATCGCCCACGTAGTCATAGGGTGTAGCGGGGTCGGGCGCATTGTTTGGGAATTTTCCCAGCACCGGGACGGTGGGGCGCGAATCATTGCCTTTGCCCGTTGCCACCAGCAGCTTCCTTCCGTCGGGCGTGACGGCGAGGGTGCTGGGGTACCATCCCGTGGGAATAAATCCCAGCACGGCAGAGTTACCTTTCTGCGCGATGCTGATCATCGCCACGTCATTGTTATCGGCATTGGCGACGTAGAGGAATTTCGCGTCGGGGCTTACGGCAAGCGCGTCCGGAGTGGAGCCCACGGGGTCGTGCGGATCGAGCGACGTCTTGATGGTTTCCGTCACTTTGCCATCTGCGATCACGCTGATGCTGTTGGAGCCAGCGTTGGCGACAAACAGGCGTCCGTCGGGAGTGTAGATCAGGTCGCTGGGCTGGGCTTCGACGGTAACGCGCGAAGTTTCACCTAGAATGGCGGAGTCGAGCAAGCTGACCGATTGGTCTCCCCAATTGGAGACCGCCACCGTCTGCCCGTCAGGTGAGAGTGCGATGCCGAAGGGCCGATACCCCACTTTCGCCGAAGCGGCGATGGAGCCATCGGCGGCGTTCAGCTTGTAGACGGTGTCCGCCTGCGTGTTTACTACGAACAGTGCGCCATCGGGCGCAACGGCCAGACCGGCGATGAAGCGGTCTCTCTCCGCCAAATCCGGGATGGCGAGGCCGGGCAGAGGCGCAAGGTCATTATGGTGGAGCGATACTCGCAGAATGGGCTTGCTCAGCGATTCGAGGACCACCGGATTGACAGGGTGCTTCTTCAATTGGCGTTCAAGACCGCCGGGGACCCACCCGCCGCCGGAAACATAGATCGTAGAACCCGCCGAATCGAGGGCCAAACCCGCCCAATCCTTTCCCAGCTCAAGGCTCTGAAGAACTTTGCCGCTGGTGAAGTCCACGATGCTCAGCGAATGGTCGTGATAACCGCCGGTCAGCACCAAGGTTCTGCGGCCGTCGGCCAGAGGCAGCACGCGCAGAGGCATGTCACCCGGCAACGTTACATTCCTACCTGCCGGTGTTACCTTCCAGCCGTTGGGCAGGAGCGTAGCGTTTTGTTCAGCCGGCGCCAATTGAGCAGCCAGCACAAGAAAGCCGATTCCGATTAAGACAGTGCCGCTTAAACGCCTTTTCCAATTTGATTCCATGGCTCCACCCCGCCAGTGCACGAGTACGGGTGCGTCAAAGGCGAACTGGCGCCAGGCCTCGTGCAGATTTCGTGAAGCATTATAACTCTGGTAAGTTATGGAATTGTGAAGAAGCGGTGAACTTGAGGATCAACCCTTCTTGAAGAGGCCCTTAAGTCGGCCCATTAAGCCGGGATCCGATTCTTCCGCCGGGGCGGCTGGAGGAGGAGCGGGAGGGCGCGTGGGATTGGGTCGGGCGACAGTACTGGAGGGTATTTGCGATCCTGATCTGGTTCGGTCAGAAGGTGCGGCGGACGCTGGCGGACGAGGTGGCGGAGTAGGCGAGGCAGGCCGAGGTGGGGGAGGCGCGGTGGCGACCGGCGCTGGAGGTGGAGGTGGCGCCGCAGGCTGTGGCCTGGGTTTCACCATGCCCGGGGGCGCTGCTTCCGAAACCGGTGCACCGCATTGCTCGCAAAAATCGCCATCCAAATCGATGGGCCCTTTGCAGAAGCGGCAAATGATCGCTCCTGGCGCGGTCACGGTCCGCTCAAAAGATTTTTTCAGGGTCTCGTCGTCAATTTCGCCGAGGTGTTCGCCACTTGCGCGCTGCGGCTCCGCGGAAGCTCCGCGCGGCGATACCACGGGCGTGGGTGCGATTTTGAGCGGGACGGTAGACATGCCCTTATGCGGCTCGGCGGCGTGTGGCGAAGGCGGCGCAGTCATCACCGGCTCAGGAGGGGTGTATTGAGGTGGTGCGGCCATGGGCGGCCTGGGCGGAGGTGCGACTGCCATCGGCTCGCCACATTGAAGGCAGAAGCGCATCTCATCAGGCACACTCGCATGGCATTTGGAACAGGTCATCATACCTTGAAACGAACACCGTGTGGCTCGCTGGCGCAAAGTCCACACGCATCTTATTACACCCTGCGGCACTTCTCAAGCCTCATGAGAACGTGGCAGTCCATTAGTTTGGATACTGTAGCGCGGATGTCCTCACCCGCGGTAGGTACGCGGCTGCGGATAGCCGCACTCCAACTCCGCAACCACCACCTTGACATTCATCCCGCAATCGAAGAAAAGTCTTGTCTCCAACATCGAGGAAGGGAGAACCATGATGGCAGGGTCAAATCGTGTCGGATACGCGGTGGTGGGACTGGGCCATTTCGCTGAGCACGTGGTGCTGCCGGGATTCGGCCGCAGCCGCAAGGCGCGCGTGGTGGCGCTGGTGAGCGGCGATGGGGCGAAGGCGCGGCGCCTGGCGAAGAAGTTTGGCGCAAGTGAAGCCTATACGTACGACACCTACGCGCAGTGCCTGGCGAATCCCCAGGTGGAAGCCGTCTACATTGCCACCAACAACAGCACGCACGCGGCATTCACCGTGAAGGCTGCGGCTGCGGGCAAGCACGTGCTTTGCGAAAAGCCCATGGCCACAAGCGTTGCCGAGTGCCGAGAGATGGTGAACGCTTGCCGCTCATACCACGTCCGCCTGATGATCGCCTATCGCAAATACTTTGAGCCCGGCTCGGTCGAGCTGAAGAAACTGGTGCAGAGCGCCAAACTGGGGCGGCTGAAGATGATTCAATCAACCTTCTCAATTTACATGCGCCCCGGCGGAGTCAGGCCAGCTTGGCATTTCGACCGGAGCCTGGCGGGCGGTGGAGCGCTTCCGGATGTTGGTGTCTACTGCGTGAACACGGCGCGCTGGGTGACGGGCAAGGAGGCGGTAGAAGCGTCGGCGTACGAGTGGACGGTCGCCCCCGATGCCTTCAAAGACGTGGATGAAAACGTCGCCTTCCGCTTGAATTTTCCCGACGGCTTGATCATGCAGGGCACGGCAAGCTGGGGCGGAGCGAAGGATTCGTTTCTGCGCGTGGTCGGTGAAAAAGGCTGGGCCATGCTGGACCCGGCTTACCAATATGACGAGGATCGCCGCCTCTACGGCCGCATCAACGGGCGCTGGTTCGAGAAAAAGTACAAGGTAATCAATGAACTGGCGCTGGAGCTCGACGCTTTCGCCGACTGCGTGCGCCGCAATCGCGAACCGGAGGCCAATGGCGTGGAGGGTCTGCGCGATGTGGCGGTAATGGAGGCGATTTATCAGTCAGCGCGCGAGGGCCGGCCGGTGAGCATCCAGTATGCGGAGTAAGCAAAGGTACCACGCGGATTTTCTTGCCGAACACACTGCAAGGTGTGTAGGATTTTAGTGCGCCCGCGGAGGGAAACTTCACTGCAGTGCGCAGGCGGGAGCATAGATTCGCTCTCTCGAATTCTTCAGAAAGGTTACGGATTGACAGGCTCGGACTCCAATCTTGATTCGCGCGTCGGCGTGGTGTTATTCCAGTTGGGGGGTCCCGACTCTCTCGACGCAGTCGAACCCTTTCTCTATAACCTGTTTTGCGACCCCGATATTATTGATTTCCCATTCGCGCGGCTGGCGCGTGAGCCCATGGCGCGGCTGATTTCCTCCCGGCGCGCCGAGAAGGTGCGCAAGCACTACGCGGAGATCGGCGGCAAGTCGCCCATTGGTGAAGTAACGGCGCGGCAGGCACGGGCGCTGGAGGCGGAACTGCGCAAATCCCTCGACGCGCGCGTCGTGGTGGCCATGCGCTACTGGCATCCGCTCACGGACGAGGCGATTCGCCAGCTCGCCGCTTTTGCACCGGGAGAAATTGTTTTGCTGCCGCTTTACCCCCAGTATTCCTGCACCACCACCGGCAGCAGTTTGAATGAGTGGGAACGCCAATACCCGAGCCAATCCGCTCCCACGGTATTTCTGGTTCGCGACTATTACGATTATCCTCTCTATCTGGAAGCCCTGGTTGAACGCATCGAGCAGTCACTGGAGAGGTTTCGCCGCTCGAACGGCCACGCGGGGCGAATTCCTTCCGACGTCCACCTGGTATTCAGCGCACACAGCATCCCCGCGCGAATGGTGGAGCGCGGCGACCCGTACCAGTCGCAGGTGGAAGCCACAGTGAAGGCAGTAATGGAGCGCGGCCGCTGGCCCAACCCGCACTCGCTCTGCTACCAGAGCCGTTCCGGCCCCGGGCGCTGGCTGCAGCCGTATATCACCGAAACCCTTCAAGACGTCGCCGCGCGCGGCGCCGAACGCGTGCTGGTGGTGCCCGTGGCGTTCGTCTCCGACCACGTCGAGACACTGCACGAAATCAATATTGAGGCGCGCGAGTTGGCGGAGACGCTCGGCATCAAACAGTTTGAAACCATGGAAGGACTTAACGATTCCCCCCGCTTCATCGCTGCCCTTGCCGATTTGGTTCGCAGCAAGGTGGGGGCCCGCACACCTGCATAAGACACCTGCCGTTCACATTTCAGCCTTTAGCTAAGGTGAGCGAAATGGGACCTTCCAGCCGCGAGTTGACGAGGCAGGATATGGGCAGTATCATTCGAGGCCGCTGGGAGGCGGGGTGTGCGTCACCGAAGATTGATTTGCACCGCCGTACTGTTGTGTTTCTGTCCGCACGTTCTCAAAGCACAGGACGCGAAGCCCTCGCCCGTTCTTTCCATACTGAAGACGGAGCTGGACCGTTCCCTTCAGACCCTGAAGACCCAGCCCATTCCGCCTTATTTTCTCAGCTATGACGTTACGGACGACCAGGTGGTATCCATCAACGCCTCCTTCGGCGAGATAACCAACAGCTCCCGAACCCACCAGCGTCAACTGGACGTCGACCTGCGCGTAGGTGACTATCATCTCGACAACACGCACCTGATCGCCACCGGTTTCCCTGAATTCAATTTTCTGGAGAGACTAAACTTTATCCAGGTCCCTGTGGAAGACAATCCGGAGGCGCTGCGGAGCATCATCTGGTACAACACCGACCGGAAATTCAAAGCCACGGTGGAGCAATACACCAAGGTGAAGACGGCCGTGCAGGTGGCGGTCGCTCCGGAGGATAAATCCGACGACTTCTCGCGCGCCCCCGCCGCAACTTATCTCGAGGCCCCGCTCACCCTGGATGTAGATCCCAAGGTGTGGGAAGAAAAGGTCCGCAAGTACACTGCGCCTTTTGCCCGCTACGGCAACCTCTACGAAGCGCAGGCGTATTTCAATGCCGATATCGAAACCCGCTGGTATGTGAACAGTGACGGCTCGGTAATTCAATTGACGCATCCGGTCTACCGGCTCCTGATTACCGCCATCAGCAAAGCCGACGACGGAATGGAATTGCCCCGCTATGAATCCTACTCCGCCATCAGCCTTCAGGGGTTGCCCGACGATGCTTCCATTCTTAAAGATGTGGACCGCATGATCTCGGATTTGCAGGCGCTGCGTAACGCTCCCATCGTCGATCCGTACACGGGGCCGGCCGTTCTTTCCGGGCGCGCCAGCGGCGTCTTCTTTCACGAAATTTTCGGGCATCGCGTTGAGGGGCATCGCCAGAAATCGGAAGCAGAAGGTCAGACATTCAAGAAGAAGGTGGGAGAATCGGTGCTGCCGGCGAACTTCAGCGTCTACTCCGACCCCACTTTGCGCCGCCTGGGAAATACCGATCTGGTGGGTTCCTACGAATACGACAATGAGGGTGTGAAGGCGCGCCGCGTGGTGGTGGTAGATCACGGCATCCTGAAGAACTTTCTGATGTCGCGTTCGCCCATCGAGGGGTTTCCCGAATCGAACGGCCACGGGCGCAATCAGCAGGGATTTGCCGCGGTGGCCCGGCAGTCAAACTTAATCGTGGATATCTCCGATCCGGTTTCACATGCTGAACTCAAGAAAATGCTGATCGACGAAATCA
>JASHTY010000335.1 GCA_030040315.1 Terriglobia bacterium
GCGGTAGAACGTTTGCTCGGATATCCCCACCTGGCGGATCAGCTCCACCACCGGGACTCCTACCTCCGCTTGCTTCAAAACCCCCACGATCTGTTCTACAGAAAACCGTTTCCCTTTCACGGCGAAACCTCCTCTTCGACTCCAGGATTCCGCCGGAAACCAACCATTAATGTGGATCAGAAAATGGGGAGCCGCTCATTTGCGGATTATTCAACGGGCGAAAATCATTCTGTGGACTGCGGCGGGCATGGAGGGCCGACAGATCGCCCAACAACTGGGCACTTCGCGACCGACCGTGCGGTTGTGGCGGGAAAGGTTTCTGGCGCTGCGCACGGCCGGCTTGGAGAAGGATGCTCCGCGTCCGGGTCGCATTCGGCCCCTCGGCAATGCCAAGCGAGCGGCCATTGTGGAAGCGACCCTCCACAGCCGGCCGCTCTCCGGGTTTCAAATTGCTATGAGTTGCGCTGCCTGTGCCAATCTACAGGCAGGCCGCCAACTTTCCGGCACTCTTTCGTCTGGCACTCAGGAGCTCCTCCAAGTTTCTACGATCGGGATGTCTAACTGAGTCTGCACGTTGCGGCTGCCGAACGTCTGATGCACGTTTGGCTGCAGAGGTGCAGCCTCTTTCGCCGTACCCGAGGGTTCCATGTTGAAGATCACGGTTGTCAAGAACGGGGAAGAGCATCGGCTGATTGTCGAGGGGAAGTTGACAGGACCTTGCATTCCAGCACTTGAATCGGCTTGGAATCAGGTCCGACAGACTGCGGGGAGCCGCCCGGTCTTGGTTGATCTGAGCGCCGTCACGCTCATTAATTCCAAGGGCGAGGATGTGCTCAGAGTGATGGTTGCCGGGGGAGCGCGCCTGGCGGCGCGCGGCTTGTATTGCGAATTCGTCGTGAAGGAACTGATGAACGAGGCACGGAAGACACACGCGCGCCAAAGCAAGCAGAACGGGGGCGCCGCAAAGGATTCAAATTCAACCGCAGAGTCGGACCGGGTGGTTCAATGTTCACCGGAAAAGGAGACGAAGTGAGATGAAACCCAATACTGTTTCGAAGTGGAAACATACTCTATGGGCGGGTGGCGGGCTGGTTGCGGCCACTCTGCTGGTCGCCGTAGTTCGCTCGGGGGCGAAACCCGCGGCCCAGTCGCCAGGTTCGCCGGCAGTGGAGGTAGCGCCTGTCGAGCAGAAGGATGTTCCCATTTTCGGAGAATGGATCGGGACCCTCGCCGGGCAGGTCAACGCGGATATCAAAGCGCAGGTCACAGGATATTTGCTGCGGCGAGATTATCAAGAAGGATCCTACGTGCAGAGGGGTCAGTTGCTCTTCGAGATTGATCCCCGGCCTTTCCAGGCGGCGCTCGATCAGGCAAAGGGCCAATTGGCGCAAGCGGAGGCGCAACTCGTTCAAAGTGAGGCGCAGATGGCTACGGCTGAAGCGAACCAGCATAAGAGCCAACTGGATGTTGAGAAATACACTCCTTTGGCCAAGGCCGAAGCCGTCAGCCAACAGGATCTGGACAACGCCGAACAGACGAACCTCGCTAACCAGGCCCAGGTGCAGGCAGCTATCGCCGCCATCGCGGCGGCGAAGGCACAGATTCAGGCCGACCGGGCCGCCGTTGAGACCGCCACCATCAACCTGGGCTTTACCCGAGTGACTTCGCCGATTAACGGCATTGTCGGCGTTGCTCAGGCTCAAGTGGGCGACCTCGTCAGCGCCAGCAGCGGTGCTCTGACCACCGTCTCGACACTCGATCCCATTCGCGACTATTTCTCGGTCAGCGAGCAGACATACCTGGAGTTGCACGCGACAGCTATGAGCACGATGAAACGCCCAGCGACTGACTTCACCGTCAGCGGCGAGGAATTTCTCAGGCTACAGAAGCAGCTTCCAAGTTCCGATTCCAGGAGATGGAAGCTACAGCTAATTCTGGCCGACGGAAGTAACTATCCCTACGATGGCGACTTCTACTTTGCCGACCGCTCCGTGGATCAGAACACAGGTGCCATCCAACTGGCGGCGCTGTTCCCAAACCCTGGCAACGTGCTGCGTCCCGGACAATACGGAAAAGTGCGCGCCGTGGTCAGCATTCGTAAAGGCGCCCTGCTGGTTCCCCAAGCTGCGGTCACTGAGCTGCAAGGCAGCTACGAGGTTGCCGTGGTCGGACCCGATGACCGCGTGGCCATTCGCCCTGTCAAAGTCGGGGAGCGCCTGGATACCATGTGGGTCATCGAAGAAGGCTTAAAGCTCAGTGATCGAGTCGTTGTCGAAGGCCAACAGATGCTCCGGCCGGGAGTAACCGTCCAACCCAAACCATTTAACAGCGCTGGCAATTGAGGTGTGAAAAAAGCGGCCAGCGGTAAGCGTCGGCTTTCGGCTACGGAATCTCGCACCTCCGATTGCCGCAAGCTGATCGCTGACAGCCGAGGAGGGAAGGTAAGTCATGTCAAAGTTTTTTATACGACGGCCGATTGTAGCGGTAGTCATTGCGATCCTTACGGTGATTGTGGGCGCGGTGGTCATCGCAACCTTGCCGGTGGCGCAGTTTCCTAACATCGCCCCACCCGAAATCAGGCTGCAGGCCAACTATGTAGGGGCCGATGCAGAGACGCTGGAGCAGGCGGTTGCCACGCCTATTGAGGAACAACTGAACGGCGTGGACAACATGGATTACATGTATTCCATCAACGCCACGGGCAACTCTTCAACGACACTGTTCGCGGATTTCGACAACAAGACCGACCCCAACATGGACCTGATTCTAATGCAGTCGCGCGAACAACTGGCCTCTGCTCAATTGCCGCCGGAAGTGAACAACTATGGCGTCCTGATCAAAAAGTCGACCACTGCCCCGCTCATGTTGGTTGCTTTGTACTCGCCCCACGGCTCACGCGATGCCACGTTTCTAGCCAATTATGCCTATATCAATCTGAACGACCCCATCGCGCGCTCTTACGGTGTCGGGCAGACGCAGGTCTTTGGTGCCGGGCAATATGCAATGCGCCTGTGGGTAAAGCCTGATCAACTGGCCAAGCTCGGCATCACCGTCTCGGACATCTCGAACGCCATCCAGGCGCAGAACACCGTAAATCCCGCGGGTCAGGTGGGAGGCGAGCCCGCCCCGGGAACCCAGCAATTCACTTATGCGGTCCGGGCGCAAGGCCGTCTGACCTCTCCGGAGCAGTTCGGCAATATTGTCGTGCGCGAGGCTCCAAACGGCGGGACAGTCCGAGTGGCGGACGTGGCCCGGGTTGAACTCGGTGCCCAATACTACAACCTGATCAGCCGCTTGAATGGCAAGCCCACTGCCATCATCGCCATTTACCAGTTGCCCGGCTCGAATGCCGTACAAACGGCGGAAGGCGTCCGGAAGCTCATGTCCCAGATGAAGCAGCGCTTTCCGGAAGATATCGAGTACGGAATATCGCTCGACCAGACGAAGCCAGTGACGGAGGGCATAAAAGAGATTCTTGTGACCCTCTTAATCGCACTCGTCTTGGTGATCCTGGTCGTTTACCTCTTTCTGCAGGACTGGCGCGCAACCTTAATTCCCATGCTGGCCGTACCCGTCTCGCTGGTTGGCACCTTTGTACTGTTTCCATTGTTTGGATTCTCGATCAACACACTTTCACTGTTCGGGTTGGTGCTGGCCATCGGATTGGTGGTGGACGACGCGATTGTGGTGGTGGAAGGCGTCCAGCGCCACATTGAGGGGGGTCTGGCTCCCGCGGATGCCGCGCTCAAGGCCATGGAGGAGCTCTCCGGCCCCGTGATTGGCATTGCGCTGGTGCTCTCTGCGGTTTTTGTGCCAACGATCTTCATTCCCGGCATCACGGGGCGACTCTATCAGCAGTTCGCGATAACCATCGCTATCTCCGTAGTGCTTTCAGCCTTCAATGCGCTTACGCTGAGTCCCGCACTTGCAGGATTGTTGTTGCGACCGCGGCACGCCCCCGATGCCGGCCAGCGCCGCGGGCCTCTATCGAGATTCTTTGACTCGTTCAATCACTATCTGGAACGCTCGACCAATAGCTTTGTGCGCTTGTCTGGCGGCATGATCCGGAAAGGTGCCCTGGTGCTCGTACTGCTCGCTGCGTGCGGCGTAGCGGGACTACTCTTCGGCGGCCGTCTGCCTTCAAGCTTCCTTCCCGATGAGGACCAGGGCTACGTTTTCGTGAACATGCAGCTTCCCAGCGCAGCCTCGCTGGAGCGCACGGATGCCGCGGCTGGCGAGGTGGAAAAGATTCTGGCAAACACGCCGGGCGTCAAGTACACCACCAGTGTCGTGGGCTTTAGCCTGCTGAGCTTCGTCCAGACCAGTTACAACGCCTTCTTCTTCGTGACGCTGAAACCCTGGGACGAACGGCACAGCCGGGCCGAGCAATATCAGGAAATCCGGGCGCGCCTGAACCGGGAACTGTCGCAGTTGCCGCAAGGGACAGTGTTCAGCTTCTCTCCACCCGCAATACCGGGCGTCGGAACTTCCGGTGGATTCACCTTTGTGCTGGAGGACCGCGCCGGCAAGGACGTGCCGTTTCTGGCGAGCAACCTGGATAAATTCCTGGCCGCCGCTCGCAAACGCCCGGAAATTGGCTTCGTCGCCACCACTTTTCTCCCGAGCGTGCCGCAGGAGTTCGTGGATGTGGACCGGGACAAAGTCCTGAAGCAGGGAGTGGCCGTTAACGACGTTTACCAGACCATTCAGGCATACATGGGCGGGCTATTCGTGAACTACTTCAACAATTTCGGCCGCACCTGGCAGGTGTACGTGGAGGCCGAAGCGCCCTACAGGGCGAACACGGGTAACCTTGCCCAGTTTTACGTGCGCAACAATCGGGGCGAAATGGTGCCACTTTCGGCGCTGGCCAAATTCGAAACCCGCTCCGGCCCTGAGTTCACGATGCGCTACAACGAGTATCGGGCGGCGGAGATCATTGGCAGCGCCGCACCCGGTTACAGCGCGGACCAGGCAACGGCGGCCCTGGAAGACGTTTTCAAGCAAACCATGCCCCCCGAGATGGGCTTCGACTACATGGGTATGTCGTACCAAGAGCAGCAGGCGAGGAAGGGGCTGCCTTCGTCGGCCATTTTCGGGTTTTCCTTGCTGTTCGTTTTCATGATTCTGGCGGGGCTTTATGAGAGCTGGACTCTGCCTTTCAGCGTGCTCCTGAGCACGCCCGTTGCGGTATTCGGGGCGCTGGCCGCTCTCTGGCTCCGCCGCGTTGTGCTGGGCATGTTCCTGCCACCCTATATGGTTCAGATTGAGAACGACGTCTACACGCAAATCGGCCTGGTGATGCTCATCGGCCTGGCAGCCAAGAATTCGATTTTGATCGTGGCATTCGCCAAGGAACAATACGAGCAGGGTAAGCCCCTCGTGGACGCGGCGCTGGAAGGAGCGAGACTGCGCCTTCGACCGCTGCTGATGACCTCCTTCGCGTTCATTCTGGGTTGTGTGCCGCTTTGGACGGCCTTCGGCGCGGGCTCAGTGGCCCGCCAAATTATGGGGACGACGGTGATCGGAGGCATGGTGGCTGAGACCTTCATCGGCCGGTTCTTCGTTCCCGCGATCTTCTACCTGGTGGAGAAGTGGTCCGCGACGGCCCAGAATCGGCTGGTGACGGCGGCTCCCGAGCAATCTTTGCCTGCGGAGGGAAAATCCAATGCGTAAGACTTACTTAATCTTCATTCTATCGGCGGCAACTCTAACCTCCGCCTGCACTGTTGGGCCAAACTATCACCGGCCCACGGTGCAAGTTCCCGCGTCGTTTCGCACAGCCGATGAACCTCAGCAAGCCGAGGGTCAGGCCGCCTCATTCGCCGACCTCCCCTGGTGGCAGGTGTTTCAGGATCCGCAGCTTCAGGAACTGATCCGTACTGCGTTGAAGCAGAACTATGATCTGCAACTGGCGGTGGAGCGTGTCAATGCCGCCCGGGCCCAAGTCGGCATCGCGCGTTCCAATCAGTTTCCACAAATCTCAGCCGACCCCAATTTCAGCGGGGGGAAGACTGACCAAGGCATCAAATCCAACATCTTCTCACTCGCCGCGGACGCGACGTTTCAATTGGACTTCTTCGGCCGCTATCGACGTGCCACAGAGGCTGCCCGAGCTCAACTCGTCGCTTCCCAGGACTCACAGCAGACTACAATCCTGACGCTGGTAAGCGACGTGGCGAGCGATTATTTCCTGCTCCGCGACCTTGACCTGCAGCTCCAGATCACGCAACAGACCGTCCGGAACCAAGAAAGTTCCGTTAAGCTGACCGAAATGCGCCTTCAGCACGGAGTGGGGAACAGGCTGGATGTGCTTCAAGCCCGCCAGGTACTGGACACCGCCAAGACCCAGATCCCTGATCTGGAGCGGCAAATCGGACAGACCGAGGACGCGATTAGCATCTTGTTAGGCAATTATCCGCAAGGCGTGCCGCGGGGTAAGAGCCTTGGCGTTGAGACGCCGGACGGTTGGGTGTGGAGCGAATCCCTACCCCCGCAATTGCCGGCAGGGCTGCCGTCATCACTACTTGAGCGAAGGCCGGACATCCGCGAGGCCGAGCAGAATCTCGTCACCGCCAATGCCGACATCGGAGTGGCCAAGGCGCAGTTTTTTCCCCAAGTGAACATGACGGGTTCCGGGGGCGGGGCGTGGGGGCACTCGGTTATCTTCGGCGCGAACGTGCCTGCCCACGAGGGCATCTACAGCTATGAAGCGAGCTTGGCGCAACCAATCTTCGAGGCTGGCTACCTGCGCAACAATCTGCGCTACTCCGAGTCGCAACAGCGCCAGGCCCTGATTAGCTACCGCCAGACCATCCAGCGCGCTTTCGGCGATGTTTCGGATGCCCTCATCGGCTATCAAAAACAGCATGGTGTCCGCGAAGGTCAAGAACTGACTGTGAAAGATCTGCAAGAGTCCGTCAGCGTGTCGCTGATGCGTTATCGCGGCGGCACGGCGACCTATCTCGATGTCCTCGATAGCCAGCGATCCTTGTTCAATGCCGAACTCACTTTGGCGCAGGCGCGCAATAACGAGTACCAGAGTCTTGTTCAGCTTTACAAGGCACTGGGCGGGGGCTGGAAGTAAAGACGTAGTAGAAATCTTTAGAGGCGGAGATGTATTACGCGATTGAAGAAGGTCTGCTTTGCATTGTCGCACCGTTGATCATTGCGGCGGTCGCATTTACGGTTTGTGCGGCGATTCTGCTGGTGCAGGAAGCAGTGAGGCATGGAATTCGTGCCTTGCAACGAGCTGGCGAAGGGGTCTTGCGGTTTTTTCTTGGACGCATGCCCCACTCGCGTGAAGGCCGCGGAAAGGCGCTACCCGCGGTTGCTCGGTCACCGTTGTTGTCGGCCCATGCCGTTAAGGTCCATGCGCACTGGGTGAAACTATGACCGGCTCAACCTTGGACCTGGTCGCGTGCAGGAAAGCCTCACCGGAACGATGATGCTCATTCCCGAAAAACTGACCCTTTGAATCCATTCAAATTTGCGCCCGTCTCAGGGAAATTTCATCGCTGAAACCACCCAGTTCAAACTGTCTCTTCCGCGCTGGGTCGCCAACCCCGAATCTTGCCTGCAGAGTCCTCGACCAGGGAGATGGCGCACGCAGCTCCTCCAAACCGGCGCGCCCTTTCTGTAGAGAGAATGGACGGACTGTCCTCGGCATGGTCACCCTGTTAGCCACTCCTTCCGGAATAGTGCCAAACCGTGGGCACAATGCCAGCGTTCTGGCACCGCGTGTTCGGCAGTCTGGTAGGTATTCTGTGGCTGTCACCCTCTCAAGACTTCGGATTGCGAAACCCCGTCACCACAACTCCTTTATACAGTTCGAATGTGAGCCCAATTGCACGGCAACTCGCGCCGGATTTTGTCATCGTAATTTCCCCTTTGGCCAGATCTGGAATGGAATTCAACGTGCTACCGATTTCAATGCAAGGGCAATGGGCTCCAAATCGACGGCTCGTTTCAGGAGGCGATGATGACGCAGGCTCCCACAACGCACGGCGCGACCGACATTAATGGGACGAAGATTCGCAACGCGGCACAGGTGAACGGCGTGGGCTTGAACGAGCTTTTCGGTCGTAACCGAGCCCGGCTTTATAAGACTGCGCTGAGGCTTACGGGAAATCACGACGATGCGGAAGATGCCCTTCAGGATGGCCTTCTGGCTGCCTTTCGCAACCTGGACACGTTCGAAGGTCGTTCGCAATTTTCGACGTGGTTAACGCGCATCGTTATTAATGCGGCTTTGATGAAGCGGCGCCAAAGCCGCATTGGCCGGACGCTTTCAATTGACCAATGCCTTGAGGAAGGCGACCAGCCGCTGGTGGGGATGTTTCGCGATACCCGGCCCAACCCAGAAGAAATCTATATGGACCAAGAAAGGGTCGAGATTGTCGAACGGGCGATCCACGCCATGCCTGATAGGTACCGCCGAGCCTTGTGGCTTCACCATGTTGAAGGGTTGAAGACCAAACAAGCAGCCGAAACGCTGGGCTTGGCGACAGGCACCGTTAAGAGTCAACTCCACCGGGCCCGGCTTTGGCTTGGCGAGCAGACGGCGGAAGGCCGGTTGCATGGCGAAGTACCTCACACCAGGCCGGACCGGAGGAACTGATAAGTGTACGACACGTTTTCTCAATTGTTCATTTCGGTATTCATGCTGGCTTACACCGCGGTATTCGTGGCGATCGTCGCCGGTGGGCTAAACCTTCGGGTGCACAGGCTGCGGCACTAGCCTGGCAGTCTGGCGTTGCTTCTGAGCGTCCCTGCTGGTTACAGGAAACATGGCGGTGCCAAAGATTCGCTGAGCGTCTTCTCTATGACGGCGACATCTCGCGCGATCTTGTATCGAGGGCACGCGAAGATGGAGTGTCAATAAACCCCGGGAAGGAATTTGCGAGTCGCCTGCTGGTAGGTTTCGTAACTCCGGCCGAACAATTTCACCATGTGGGCTTCCTCCAATTCCACTTTTTGGATGAGTACCGCAGCCCACAGCAACATCATGATCCATCCCAGCCAGTTGGCAAAAATGAGTGCGAACGCCACTTTGCCTGCCAGCGCCGCAGCGTACCGAGGATGCCGGACGTACCGATACAGGCCATCGTTCATGATGGTCCCAGTTTGCGGCCCCGCAGCGAAAAATCGGGCGAGATGGCTGTCAGCCCACACTTGAGCCGCGACGGCCCCCACGTACGCCAGCAAGCCGCACGCTTGCAAGGTTGGCCGTTCGAGCAAGGGTATGGGCCGCGCATGCCCATAGCAAAGAAAGACGCTGAGGTCGAGTCCCATTAAGATGATTACGCGCCGGATGCCCCCTGGGTCAGAATTTGTCGCCCACCATTCCTGCATGGTTTGGGGGTCGCGATAGACTCTGCGCCCTGAGGCGAGCGAGTGGGCTGACGCGAAAATCCTTACCAGGAAATAACCGCGGACCGGAAGACTAAACCGCGACCATGGATCTGGCGCGCCCCAGCGAATCAAGGATGCCGCCGCGATTAAGAGATACCCCAACCCGTAACTGCACACCATCAGACGGAGGTAATTTAATGATTGGGATGTCATTGAGTTGAGGTTATCCATTCGTGCGCAAACATTTCCTCCACGCGGGGAGTTCCCAGGCATAGGTCAGCAGTCCCCCCATGTGGAATTTCAGCCGAGAAGAAACATAAAGGCCTTGCTGCCACTTCGCCCGCCAACTCAAAGCTCGGCCCGGGCTGCCTGAATCGCCCACTTGAGGGCGTTGGCGCAAAGGAAACAAGCGCCTTCGGGCAATTTCCTTCCATAATTTCGGATCATTAATAAAGGCGTGGTGGACGAACAAACTCAGCTTGCTGCCGGGAAAACGGGCGAGCGCCCAGCGCCGTCCATGCCTGCGCACCCAACTGGAAAGAGGAACGGGTATGGCTTCGCTTGTCCACTCGGCGAGTTGCGGATGCACGGGAGCTTGAAACAGCAGTTCCGCCATAGCGAAAACCAATCCTAAAATCCTCGCCAGATTTCGCCGCCCCTCGGCGCGCGAACGGAGTCGATTCCAAAGCTTCACATCGCCCTGGCGCTGCTCCAGAAAGTGAGCGACTTCCAGGAAGCAGGATGGCCTGCACCAGCAAGCCAGAATGTGCCGAAATGCGTGCAGCGACTGGAGAATCAGGAAATCGTCGTCCGCGAGAACAGGAAAAGTCAGACCTTCCCATTTCCGAAAGGTCTTACGGTCGAGTGCGTCGGTGGGCGCGTCCACATTGATTTCATCGCAGATGGACTCCCAAAGGGCAAGGTGCAACTCCACGGGCCGGGGGATGTTTGAGCTGTAGAAATTACAGTCAGCAGAAGGCTCAGCCCGCGGCGGGGGGGTGAATGCTGATTCTTCCTCTTTCTGGCGGCCAGGGCGCGGGGGCTTCAAGGAGTAGCCCAATCCTTCCAGCGCACGGCGCGCGGCAGCTGCCGAATTTACCCGAACAAGAAAATCGTAGTCGAGCTGGCTCCGCAGGGCGGCGTCAGGACAGAAACCTGGAATAAGTGCGAAACCTTTAAGGACAGCATAGTCAACGGCTTCGGCGTCAAAGGCATGGATAAGGGAAGCGAATTCCTGCCGCATCGCTGCGAGCCGGTGCCGGTTGGCGGTTGAGTCCTGCTCGAGCCAAACCCGTGTCTTTTGGGGAAGCGTCATGAGTGCGCCTGACTCGCTCATTACCTTCATCAAGTACATTCCCAGCCCGCTCTCCTCAATCCACGGGAGCGTCTTTCGCCAGTCGCGCTCGCTGAAGTTGCCAAGATTCGCCAGCGGTTCTTTGCTGTCCCCTGTGACTCGCAGTGCTTCGAGGGCACATTGGATCAATGCGTGGTTCATCTCTTTATTTTGGCTGGCCTTTCGAAAACATTCTGGACGTTGGTTGAAGGGCCAGATTGCCATTGCCGCGCTGCCTTGGTCATGGAAGCGAGCCGGGCTAGAACGACCTGCTCGAATCGGCCGTCTTTAACAAGTTTATTTTCCAAAAACCCCACGCCAACGCGCGCGGCCGCGTCCGCCGCCAGGAAACTGTTGCATCCTATGTTTACAAGATGTAGCCCGTCAGCCGAAATGCTCGACAACTCTGGAAGGGGCCAGGACCGAGCCGCGTCACCTTCGCAAATCAACCTCCATGAAAACGTTTGCCGTGGGAGTTGCGACGTCGGAAGGGCTGGCAGGCTTCGACCCACCTGCCGGAGAATCGAGGAGCTATTTGTTCTCAATCGAATGGAGTGCCCCTTAAGACTGAAATCTCCAGCCCATCCCGTGGCGGTTAGACGTCGCGTAGGATCAGGCCCCCTTCGCGTAAACGCAGGCAAGTCCGTGGCCGGGTCGCTTCGCCGGGCACAGCGGAGGCGCGATGAAAAGAACCGGCCAAGAAACTGGGCAGTGGTTTCCGGATCCTCTCCGTACCGAAGCATCCAACACTCGCGTCCGACCAGCGTGGCGATAGTCTCCCGCTGTATTTTCCTGAGGCCGGACAACTCCGCCGGCAATCGCCCCTGAGCGGACCCCAGGCGTTGTGCGGCGTGTTCAGGCGGCAGCTCGATAAATGTGTGTCCGGGTTTGCGATGGCGGTCCAGGAAAACCAGACAACGCGGTTGGCAACGAAGCGATCGACGGATGCCGAAAACAACCTCGGGATCGAATTCGTAGGACCTTTCGCCATTCAGTGCTACGCCCGGGGTAAGATCCCGCAACTCCGGAAAAAATCGCACACTTTCAGGCAGCAGTTTTAAAGGTGTGGCCAATCCCCATGCCGAAAGTTCGCCGCCGGCGAGTGCAAGATAGGTCCAATCGTCCGACAAAAAGCTGAAGCCAATGCGGGCCAGGGCGAGTGCGAGCGTCGACTTGCCCGCCCCCGATTCACCAGCCAACAGAAGCCCCTCGCCCTCGCGTTCGACGCACGCACTGTGAATTACGGTGACGCCAAGGGCATCGCTGGCCAATCCGACCAGCGCGGGGAGAATTACCCTTTGCCAATAGTCAAGATCACCAGCCATTGAGGAAGAAAAGCGGCCAATGGCTAAACCCCGGCGGAGATCTAGAAGCACGGAGTCTTCGCTGCCAAATCGTGCGTGAGCCAAGTGACCTAACCCGCGGAAGACAGGCTGCGGCCTGAGGCTGAACCCCGAAGCGTCGCGATCCACCCAAAAACGCAGAGTGAGAGAGGGAGATGACTTTGGATCCGCATTCAGGCGGAAAAAGTTTCGTGCGGCCCCGAGTACGGTCGGTGAATTGGTTGCCACCAGACAGTGATGCCCGGTCACAAGGTAATGGGACTGAAGGGGGGTGAGTATCTCTGGGGCCCTCGCATCTTCCACAGCGCCCAGGCGTCGCCAAACTCGCGCTTGATTGGTCCCCGGCCCGGAAGGAGCAAAACGAAATCCAGCCCGGGGATTTGACCGTCTGTCGTCTTGTCGGATGACCCTCATGCGCCCAGCCCGTGATGCTGGTACAAAGCAATCTGCCGGTCTTCATAGTGCGAGAGCGTAAAGCGGCTCTCCACTTTGGCCCGTGCTGCCCTGCCCATATCGAATATCTCTGAGGGGTGCTCATAGCACCAAAGAATCGTTCCTACCAACGCCTCGACGCTTCTGCCCGGAACCACGAATCCATCCACGCCTTCGGTCACGCAATCTTCCGCGCCGCTCTCCCGCGTGGCGGCGATGGGAAGACCGGAGGCCATGGCCTCCAACAACACAGAGGCAAGGCCCTCATTCACGGAAGGGAAGACAAACAGGTTTGATTCCCGATAGAAAAGCGCCACTTCCTCCGGCGGCAACAATCCCATGGCCCGTATATTCAAATTTGAGCAATCCTTGAGCAGGGAATACATCTCAGGACGGATTTCGCCAATCAACACCAGCTCCGCATGGGGCAAGGAGAGCTGTTTCCAGGCGGCGAGCAGGTATCCCAAGCCCTTGGCGATCTCCACGCGGCCCACGTAACAGGCACGGAAAACCGAGGTCGAGCGCGGTTGACTGGGTGGCCGAAAGAAAGCGTGATCCACTCCCGGCAGGATCACATGGGTTTTGCCTGCATAACCCAATTGCTCAAAACTTCGCTGTGCCGCGGAAGAAAGCACCTGAATCCGGTCGCAGAGATCGTACTCAAGGCGTGCGCGGCGGATCATGGGAAGCGGCAGGATCGCTCCGCAGTCGCGCGGGCGCACGCTGAAACGCTCACATTCCGTCATCACTTGCCGTTGCCAGTCCTGAAGGTGAGCCATGGGGCTTTCAAGGATAGTTACCGAGCCCTGCTGCCGGGCCTGCTGCATTGCCGCCAGACTGACTCCCGTCAATCCATGAAATATGCTTGATGAAACAACGTGGCGTGACGCCCACCGGTCCGCCATCCAGCAACTGGCGGCCATGGGCAGATGTGAGCATCCCGTGCCCGGCAGGCGCCTCCAAACTCCCCACATGACGCGGTTCACAAGCTTGGATTGATGGAATCGGTGGACCACCCGCAAGGATTCTCCGTCGCCCGGATCAAGAACTTCCAACTCTGGCCCCAGGCGGAACATTCGTCGCAACATGCCTCGGCGCAAGAGCACCCCCGGCAAGCGCCGCTGGTAGGGATCGTTCGCGTGGGTGAGCGTCACGGAAATGGGTTGGCGTTCCATCAGCGGCAACATCTCCCCTCGGGATTGCTCCCTTTGTTTGCGAGCTGGAATTGCATCTATATGGCGCTTGGGAGACTAATTGGGGGCATCCCTGCACCATGCTGTGAGATCGTGGTCGAGCAGAGCGCTGAGACGCTCGATCTTGGGCTCAAATTCAGTTTGGAGACGCCTTCGGAACTCAGCATCCATCGGTGGCCTGGGCCTTACGGTACGACTGGATTTTGAAAGTTCCAGCCGGATGCGCGGGCGGAACCGCTTCGGAACGAGCGCTCGACCCAGTAAACGCAGTGGGTGCGGGGGGTGCGCGAGGGTCCACGCAAACTGCGCGTTCCGGTGCTCCTTGTTCTTATGGATCCAAGGAAATTCCCCGCCATAATCGGAGCGAACTCCCAGAAAGCGCAGAACCCCCTGACAGACCTCGGCGGAGTTTTTCGCCAAATCGTCGTAGATGATTGTGTAGACGTTCTCCCGGCCAAATAGGTCGAAATACTTTTCTACCTGGTCGGGAAAGTCCGTGAATTGGCGATATCCAATCAACGATCTGCCGGTACGGGTGGCATCCGCCTCCAGTGCCGACTCAAAATTGCCGAGGGGCTCCTTATCGAAAAGCGCTGCACGGTGAAGCGATTGCATGACGTCTAAGGGATTCCTGAGCATGATAATGATTTGCGCGGATGGGCAGAATGACTTGATCTCAAACGGGGCAACGTGTGAACGCAAATAACTCGGGGTGGCTTCGCCGATTTTTTTGTGGTAAGTAGCTCCGGAAAAGTTCTCGAGATATCCCTCCAGCGTCGGCATCCATTCCGGCCTTCCCCACAGATCGGAATCGAAGAAATAGAGCTCTTTTTCTTGGGGCATAAAGATATCCGGATGACCTTTCAGGTAGGTCCACATTGATCCCGTGCAGCACCTCGGTGCTCCGACGATGAAAAAATTGGGTTTCCTCATGCAAAGCAGCTTAAGGGCTTGAACGCCAGGGGATGTCAGTTGCCTGTCAGACGTTTGTAAAGAATTGGTGCCTTCAAATCGCGGCCGCATGAGCAGGATTTTGCAGCGCCATGACAGGTCGATGACAATCTCCAGGGTCGCGTTGAGCATGCTGAGTAGGGGTAAACCTGAACTCTGCTCGCAGCGAGGATCTGCGCCGGCGTCCCAGGTCGCTTCAAATTGGGAGGAATGGTTCTTGAGCAAATCCAGAAAAATTGTCTTTTTCGTCCCATCATTTTCCAGTATTGAGGCGACGGCGCCGCTCGGTCTGCTGGCCATTTCTACACCACTGCTGCGCGCCGGTTACGAAGTTCGCATTTTTGACGCCACGATCACCCCAAACTATAAGCAGAGAATCATGGAAGAGGTGAAGGACGCGTTGTGCCTGGGCATTTCCGTGGTGACGGGCCCCATGATCAAGGACACAGTTGATGTGGCCAGGGCTGTAAAGAAATGGAATTCGGAATTTCCAGTCATTCTCGGCGGTTGGCATCCGTCGCTGCTTCCCGCGCAGACTCTGGAGGCCGAATACGTTGACATCATCGTGCGCGGTCAGGGCGAGGAGAGTACGCTTGAACTCATTGAACGGCTCAGCCGAGATGCGCCGCTTGACGATGTGCGCGGCATTGGCTTCAAGGTGGCCGGAAAAATCAAATTCACGCCGGAGCGCGCTCTGAAGCCGCTTACCGAGGCGCCTCCCAAGGCCTATCCGCTGGCGGACTTTGACGCCTACGAGCGCGTCTGCGGCCGCCGTTGGGCCATGTATGTGTCGAGCCTTGCGTGCCCATTCGATTGCTCCTATTGCACCAACGCCGGCGTCTACGGCCGCAGGTGGAACGCTCTGCCGCCTGAGCAGGTGGTGGAGGAAACCATTGACCTCACGCGGCGCTATCGGCTCGAGTTGCTTTGGATGGCGGATGACAATTTCCTGGTGGATATCGATCGCGCGCTCAAGATTGCCGAGGGCTTGATTCGCGCCGGAGGGAGCTTCAAGTGGAGCATCCAGGCGACGACCAACCTTACCGCGCGCCTGACCATCGACCAGCTTTCGCTCTTGCGCCGGTCCGGCATGCACCAGGTTTGCCAGGGAATCGAAACCGCTTCTCCCAACGTGATGAAGCTGATGAACAAAGGATTTCAGGATTTGGGCGACATCTACCAGTCCACCGAGCGCTGTCTTCGGGCGGGCGTAATACCCTCGTTCAACATCATTTTCGGCTATCCGGGGGAAGGCTTGAAAGAGCGCCGCGAAACTGTGGACTTCATGATGGACGTCTGCGAGCGTTTTCCCGGCGCGGAGTTCTGGACCAACATCTTTACGCCCTACCCCGGCTCGCCCATTTTTCACCGCGCAAAGGAACTGGGGATTGAAGTGCCACGAACGCTGGAGGGCTGGGTGGATTATTTCCCGCGCTACACTTCGCTGCCCTGGCTAAATGGAAAAGACCACCAGCGCGTGCAGCGAATGAGAGATTACCTTCGCATCGCGTTTGACCGTGCACCGATCGCGGCGACAGGCCCCGGCAAGTTCGCGCGCGTGGTCAAGCACTTTACCGCCTTCCCGGCGCGCTGGCGCCTTGAGCACGACGTCTACGGCCTGCCTGTCGAGTTATGGCTGAATCGCCAGCTCAAGAACCTGGTCAAGCTGCCCAAGCCAAAAGTGGACGCCAAAATGATGGGGCCGGAAGCGGCTCCGAGCTGCTCATGATCGTCCTCTACAACCCGAAAGCCACCCGGCGCCGCAACCGGCGGTTCCCGCTTTCCGTTCTTTCCATTGCTGCAATTTTGGAAGGGCGCGAGGATTATGCCATCGTCGATGGCAACCTTGATCAGAATGCGGATGAAACGCTTCTCTCGCTCCTCCGCGAAAAACCTGTGGAGCTTTTGGCCGTGACGGTAATGCCCGGGCCGCAAACCCGCAGTGCTGTGCTGAGCTGCCGCGATGTGCGCCGTCGCTATCCGCGGATTCCCATAGTATGGGGCGGCTATTTTCCCACCAATTATACGGAGGCGACGCTGAATGCTCCCTATGTGGACTTCGCGGTCCGTGGGCAGGGCGAGGACACATTTCTCGAACTTCTGGGGGCGCTTCGTGCCCGCCGTGGCTTTGACGAGATCCGGGGGCTTTCATTCAAGGACGAAGACCGCCTGCACCGCCATAATCCCGAGCGGCCGTTTCGCCCGCTGGACGAATTTCCGCGCCTGCCGTATCACCGCATTCCGGCAGGGCAGTATTTGCTGCCCACTTTTCTCGGGCGGAGGACGGCGGTTCACCAGGCGAGCATCGGGTGCCCTTATCGATGCAATTTCTGTGGAGTGGTAACCTTTTCGGGCAGCCGCGAAAAGTTGGAATCACCCGGGCGAACAGAAGGGATATTGCGGCACCTTGCCGAAAATTACGGGGCGGATGCCGTGCAGTTCTACGACAATAACTTTTTTCTGCGCGAAGATCACGCGCGCGAGCTTGTCGACCGGCTGGCCCCGTTGAACCTGCGCTGGTGGTGCGAAGCCCGGGCCGACATCATGATGCGTTATTCGGACGCAACCTGGGAAGCCATTCGCCGCTCAGGGTGCGCGATGATTTTCTTCGGCGTTGAATCCGGCTCCAACCAAACGTTAAAAGAGATGCGCAAGGATCTGCGCGTGGAGGACACGCTGGCACTCGCAGCCCGCATTCGCCAGTTCAAAATTATTCCGGAGTTCTCCGTCATTTTCGGAAA
>JASHTY010000336.1 GCA_030040315.1 Terriglobia bacterium
CCTTGCCCACGGCAATGGAATTGACGTCTTTGGCCCTCTGGCCGTCTTGGAAAAAGATGGCGCCGTGGTCGATGTATTTCCCTGTCGGTATATAATAGGTGACGAGGTGCAGATCTTCTTCACTTTTCGATTCACCCTTCTGTGCTCCGCTTTTTCCCACCACCCTCGCTCCGCGAGGACCAATTGGTCCGCCGGTCAGAAAAAGCACTAAAACTTTCCCACGGTGGAGGCTCTCCAAGATATCCATAGATGTCGAACTTGAGTGAAGGCCAGTTGACTGAATCTGCGATCATCAGCCTTTTAGGTGCCAAATCCTGGCGCGTTGAGAGTAACGCCTGGATCGAGAAAACCGTCGCAATTCAGGGTACCGAAGTAATGAATCTACTCGGAACCGTAGTTTGAAGCACTTGGATAGGTCAAATTCCCTGAGAAATCCGATGTCCTAAGAAAGAAGATCCAAACCGGTTGGGGCATCGTTGTCCACATCGCAGTAGGTTCCATTGGTGTTGAGGATGGAAGATGTGGGGTTTAGGGAATCAACTTACGGAGCAGCGATGCCGCGAGCGCCGACTCCAGCGCCAGTCCCAAAATCGTCGTTTATTCCCATTGAATCTCCACCACGCTGTATGTGTTCAGCGAAGGGACTACAAATCCCAACTTCCCGTCCCTAGTGATCGGAGGCAGAGTTTGAACGCCATCGTCATCAGGGGAAAACAGAGAGACCTGCATAACCTTTTTGTGCACCGGGGGTCGCAGCCACACCTCGATGTTTTCGACCTTGGGCGTCCTCTCCACGTCGTAGTTCACAAGGTGGACCAGCACGGCTCCCGAAGATCGCTGGCTGACCAAATTCGTTGTCACGGCAGGCGGCGCTTTCACCTCCAGCGCCAGCTCCCCTCCCCCAGCCCAGCGCACAGCGTCAACGAGCTCTGGGGCATTGAGAGGAAGCGCCCAATAGTGGTTGGCCATAGGGGTCATTGCGGGCTTAGCAACGGACGGTTTCACCTCGGGCAGATAGACCACCCGGCCTCCATCGGTTTGGTTGCGCACCGGCCCGGTGTCAGATTTGCTTTGATGGACCGGCAATGACACCGTAATTCCATTGTCGATAAACGCCGGGGGTTCAACTTGGAACAAGTCTCCCAGCCCAAAATTCGATTTAAGCGCACGCCATTCCGTGTATAAGGAGGTCCATTCCGTAGCAACAAGCCCACCGCCCTTCTTGACGTAGGCCCTGATCACATTGAGTTGTTCTTCGCTCAGGCATTCCACATCCGCCAGGATCAGAACACGATATTGCGAGAGGTCTTTCAAGTGTTGATCGAAGATAATGTCGAACGGAATCTTGGCTTGAATCAGCGTTTGCTCGAATAGCCAGGTGCTTTGATAGGGGCGATCATTGTTGAAGGCCAGGGTTCCGAATGAATGAAAGACAGCCACATCTGCCGCGCTTTCGGTGCGGCGAAATAACCGGGCGTTCCGGCCGAAAAATTGGATGTATTTCTTGGCGCCTTCCGTGAGCCGTTGTACGGTTTGAATGCCGCCCACCATACCCAGGCACTGCCGGTTGTAAGCCATCGCTTCTGCCAAATCCAACTTCACTTGCGTTTCGCTTTGCGGCCGGCCACCGTAAAGCCCGGTCGATGAGGTGAAAATCCGGTTGTTCAGGTTTGCCGCCATTTGGTACGTTCGAATCTTTGAGACCAGAATGTCTCCGGCCATGGGATGAGGAAGCTTGCCTTCTTCCGCCCAGACCGCCTGCGTGTGCGCGAGCAGGCGCGGATAATCCACCCCCTCCTGCCAATAGGTGTTTGAGCCTGAAAGGCCCCGGGCAGGATTGTTTACAACGGCTACCTGTGGGTTGAGGCTGTGAATAAACGCGGCCATCTCCTGGTAGTATCGGCTCAGCATCTCACAGCGGAAATCGGTCCATTCCTGGAAGAGCGGGTCGTCAATCGTGGCGAGCTCCCAATCGGGGCAGGGCGGAAGCACGTACCTGGGGTCGCGGATCCCCAGCCTCTTCTCCAGAGCGTCGGGCGTGTACTTGGAAGCGAGGAAAGCCCGGAAGTCTTTCGCCGCCAATGGATGCTGGAAGATTGCGGGCTCGGCCTGATTACTGGTGTTATCGAAGTGGATAAGGTCGGTCTGGACTTCCTCCACCGCCACCCGCAATACGCGCTTCATGTACTCCCGGTATCCAGGGTGCATGAAGTAGACTCGTTTCCGCCACTGTTGGCGGCTATAGGTTACGGGTCTTCCCTGGTAATCAGAAACAATCCAGTCCTCCGCTTTGGGGTTTTCCAGCAAGAATGCTTCGTAGCTAATCGTACTCCCTACGTACACACCCACCTTGATTCCGAACCTATGGCAAAGGGCCGCCATTTTCCTGGCATCGTTGAAGTATGGTCGCTCAGCTACCAAACCAAAACCCTTATAAAAACAAAGTACGGCCAAAGTCACGCCAAGTTCCTTAAGCTTTTTCACGGTGTCTTCGGTTTGTTGACTACGGTATTCCTCATCCTGCCAGGTCCATATATTTCCCCGTCGGCATATAAAAAGGGGCGCGTCATCCCAGTTTCCAACGATCACCAGTGGCCAATCTTCGATCCAGGCCGCTCGTCGATTGGAGTTGATGGCAGGAATATTCCCCTGGCTCGCCCCGACTCCCGGTAACAATGGGCTTGCCGCGACCGAGGCCATGAAGTCCCGCCGGCTGACTTTCTCGGAAGTCTTCAATTTTCTTGTTTGTCCCAAGTCAAATCCCTTCCTTGAAAGATGGTCTCAATGCCGATTCTCAGATCATTCGCGATGTTATTGGAGCCAAACCCCGAGTCTCAGGCGGGGGTACTAATTCCCGAGATATAGCGTCCGCAACTCCCGGACGGCTGAATGATGTGTCGAAGCGCCGTGCACGAGGTACGGATAGTTGAACCTCGTGATGGCTAACGCGTCGGCGGGCAGGTGCACATCCGGCGAAACTTCAACAAACGTTGGAAGGCGCGGATTCACTTGCTAGACACGACGTCCACATCCCGCGGGCCCAACGTCCGTTCTCGCCCCAAGAATTGAAATCGCGCCGTCCGATACGACGCGTTGAACAGTGTATAAACGGTTTCCCCACCCCCCCTGAAGCGATTGATGTAAACCTCCGGGTCGGGCGAGCTTACCAGTGGGTCCGCGGCGCCATTAAAAGCCGCCGCATGCTGTTTCAAAAGCGTGTGGGCACGGCGAATAAAACTCAGCAGATTGTCTCCATACCAGGTATCCGAGCGGCCCTTCAACCAAAACCCGTCGCCGTGCCAGAGCGAGAGCCGGAAGTCCTCGGCGGACAGGGCTCGTGGCTCGACTCCGCTTGAAAGCATGTCCCAGAGCCTGACATCGGGAAAAGCGAACCTCGAAAGATTTAGTTTCAGTGGCGAGAGCACTGGGTCCGATAACGACATGCTGTAGGAAAATGCCGCGTCGTAATACGGTGTGGCGGCGTCCGGCGGCTCGTGTTCCAGGTACAGGATAGTATTCGGCATGCCCGCCGCATCCAATCCGTGGCGCACTGCTTTCGCCATGGCGATTTCACCGGGCAGAGTTTCCGCCCCCTGTGGATGCCCATGCAATGTTGAGTAACACCGTTGGATCCCGGAGCCGTACTCATCCAGGTAGACGCCGGCAGCGCCAACTTCCTTTGCCACGGCAGCCATGCGGTTTGAAAGGTACTGTTGCCACTGGACTATAAAAGGGCACACGAACATTTCCGGACTGCCACCCGGCCACCACCGCCCCTTGCCGTTTTCACCAATGAGTTGCCACTGTTCTCCAAAGTCATGGCCGATCTTCGAGTTCTTGTCGATCAAATAGCCTTCGAAGTAGAGACCGGTGAAAGTATTCGATGTCTTTGCCTCGGCAATGTTGCGCCGCAAGTCATCCGCCCCGCCTAACTCGATGGGGTAATCACCCACGCGCCCCACCGTATTGGAAAGGGCCCAGCCGGAGATATCGATGAAGTCGATGCCGCCGAAAGCTTGACCATCCCGAACAAGTTGCTCAAGCGTATAGCGGTTATGTTTTTCGTCGAACATCAGGTCCGACCCGCCCACAGGGTAGTCGCGCCGCGCCCAGAAAGCGGAGCGAAGCCAAGCGGGCCGCGGCCCCATGGGCTTGTACCAAGTCCCGAGCCAGTCCCGGTAAGCCTGGAACCCCTGATGCCAATCGCCACCATGTGATGTTATCTGCGCATCGGGGGCGCGAAAAGTCTCGCCGGGCGCCAGCCGCACGGTGTATTCGACGTCGATTTGGACCTTTGCCTGACTTTTGTTCAGGCGGAACTTCTTCGAACGGCCGTCCGAATCGCGCACAATGATACACGCCCCGCTGTTGGCACCGGGCGCGAACACATCCACAAATTGAAGCGGGAATCGATCGCTGTAGACTGCTTCCATGGGCTTCTCATAGCGCGAAATGACAGCGCCCGCGCGTGGGAACACATAATAGACATCGTTCGCGTTGGCTGCCGGGCTGATGGCCAGGGAAGGAAAATTGACCGTGAATTCCTGAACATCTCCGCTCACGTTGGTCAGAGCCAGCGAGAGAACGCGTCCCTCCCGCGCCTGATTGTCATGCAGGTCGGCGCGCACAGCATCGCCCGGCGCCTGCTTGCCCGGGGAAGCTGCCAACTCATACCACTTTGACCCGGTAAAATCCGGCTGGCGAACGGGTCCGCTTGAGGCCGACAACACCGGGACGATTTCCTCTTTGGAGGGCTCGATGACACTTCCCGCCGAGATTCCGGCGGCAAACAAAGCCAATTGGGCATGCGGGCTCCGATCCATCAGTTCAATCGAGGCGAGGGGGCGTTGGGGGTCAATCTCAAGGGCGTACAATTCAGCCTTGCGGTTGATTAACACATGGCGGTGTTCCGCCAACAAAAGAGGAAACTCCTCCTCTGTGGATCCGTCTTGGTACTTGATTTGGGCCAGCACGTCGGAGGTCTCGCTGTTTTCCCTGATTTCCCAGCGCTGCGGGGGGCCGCTAGCTCTTGCTCCCCTGGCACCTGAAAAGTGCGCCATAAGGCTGAGATACACGGTGTCGCCCTTGCGTCCGCCCCCATCGATGTGTATGGATTCGGCGCCACGCAGGGATGTGGCCGGCCATGCACCACACTGAGACGGCCCCTTTGCGGACAGTTGGTCCGCGCCTTCCGGCAAGGGTGGTCCGCCTGCCGCGCACGGGAACGAATCCGAGCCCCCAAGGAACTGAAGATCCTCGATGGCCAGACGCGCTCTCGCGGGCAACGAAAACTGCAACTGATCTATCTCCGCCGTGCGCACCTTACCGTTTAATTCGATTTCAAGAGTGTGCAGGGCGTCATCCGGCACCAAGTCCTGCGCTCGGACCACGGGTACTGGGAGCCCTGCTGCGAACGGGTTCTCGGGGTTGCTGGCGCTTGGCGTAACCGGTCCAACGCTGCCCGGCCGCAGCGTAATGATGGGCGCATCGCTCGTCGCCAGACCTGAGGCGCGATAGCTTATACGAAGGGTGTGATATTCGTAGACCCAGATCGGTTCGGCCGAGATCTGCCACTCCCCAGGTCCCGAGTAGTTGAGGCCCCCCTGCTGGTAGCCGACAGCGGGGTCCTCGGCAAATGCCACGGAAGCTACAAAGAGAAAGGTGCTGGTGCCCACTAATAAGAGGACGGTTTTCATGCTTTTCATTTTCAGCTCCTGTACCATTGACTTGTCCTGTCAAGAACATTGCTTCCTTTCCACTCCTGCGTGCTAGATTCGTGGAGTTTGTCGAACCGTCTGCCCATTGGCAAGGTAAGACTCTTGCCTAATAAGGAAAAGTGGGGCTTTAATTAACCGAGGGATGCACGGCAGGCTAAAGTGCAATACAATCCTTCACAGGAAATCCGAGGCTGCCATGTCCCGCCTTTGATTTTGAAAATACGACAAAAGCGCGTTATAATATACATCTATATTACTGCCGTAGGGAGCTTTTTTGAGACATCAGCCTTGCTCGCAGGAGATCCACAGGATTTCGAACAACTCTGCGCCCAAAGTCCCCAATCCTTAGTTACGGGCTGGAGGAGAAGAAAATCAAAGCTGCAACGTAGAAGCGCGACAGAAGGCAAGTTTAACTGAATCAGTAAGTTATCGTAGGATAAAGGAGAGCATTAAAGTGGGCCAAACAAGCTTAACAATAACATCGGTTAGTAGCACTGCCCAGGAGGGGGCCGTACTTCCCGTCGACGCTGTTTCCGCTCGCATTGACAAGACCAGTGGGGTGCCAATCTATCTGCAGATTGCGCAGATTTTACGGGAGCTTATCAAAAGTAGGAGTGTTGTACCCGGCATGTTGCTCCCTACAGAGAAAGCAATGTGTGAGGCGTTGGCTGTAAGCAAGATGACACTTCGACATGCCTATGGGCTCTTAGCCTGGGACGGGCTTATAGAAAGTAAACGTGGGGTGGGTACTTTTGTTTCGGCTCCTCGCTTGAACAAGAACCTATACGAGATGCGCAGCTTCAGCGAAGAAATGGCCATCCGCGGCAAGATCGCTTCATCACGCTTGCTCCATTTCAATCTTTCGACCCCAAGCTTCATTGCTAAAATATTCTTCGGACTTCCCGAACACCAGATGGTTTACAACATCCAGCGATTGCGGCTTGCCGACAACATGCCCGTAGCCATCGAAACCGCCGAGCTTCCCACACATTTGTTCCCTAATCTCGAGAGATTTGACCTGCAGGCCAATTCGCTTTACAGAATAATTGAGGAGGATTATCACATCCAATTGAATAAATGCACGGAGGAGATTTCATCGGCGGTGCCGGATCAGACACAGCAAAAGGTACTTGGAGTGGATTCGCGCGTAGGGCTGCTTTTGATAAGCAGGAAAAGCTACGCTGGCAACGCCACTCCCGTAGAATTATCCAGGACCGCGTATCGGGGGGATTTGTACGTGGCTAGTATCGATGCCATTAGGAGCAGATCCGAATGAATATCCGCATTAGCTGCTCGTAGGCGCACGGTCAAAACGATCCTCGGACTTATGTGACGGGCATCGTCTTGAGAATAAGTGGCGTGTGTTCAGGTGGCAGGAGAACGCTTTCACACAAACGAATTGCCTGAGCATGCCACGGGCGAGGGGGGCAACTTCAAGATGGCGGCTCCCATCAGTTTGCGTGTGACTGCACCCTGCACAACGGACATCTGCTAAGTGCCGCCCGCGAAGCTGGCGAACCAAAGCGGACTTGCCGGCCGACCTGGCCGAAGGGTAAAGTTTAGTCGCGGACGACGTCGCATCGACCGGTATTGAGGTCATCATGGAGGTTCGTGAGTGACTTCTCAGACGGGTGATTCCATCCCAGGTCCTCGCAACATACTTGTCAGGCTGGTCGAACCTCGATCCTGCCATTCTGGATCAGCCAGGTCAGTGACTCCTTGACAGCTTCAAGGGAGCTATAGCGTGGGCAGTAGCCCAGAATCCGCCGTGCTTTTTCAATACTGCAATTGGGGGAGTGGGCAATATGATCCCAGGTTGCCACGGCATCCTCAGGGGAGACTGTCTTTTGCCAGTCAGCCCAGGCCAGAAACGAAAGGCTTGCGGGACGCCCAAACCAGTTTGCGATTGCTTCCGAGTACCCACGCAGGGTCAGCGCAGAGGCAGATGTCACGTTGAAATTCTCCCCCACTGCACCGCTCCAGTTCGCCAGGGCCTGCATGAACGCCTGCGCCACATCGTTGGCGTGAACATGATGCAGCGTCTCCATCCCCAGATTTGGGAGGCACAATTCCTTTCCCTCTGCCAGATCACAATAAACCTTCGGATTGAAGTTGCCCACGGGGTTAACGGGAATCCAACCTTGGCCTACCATATGACCAGGGCGCAATACGGCGGCTGGAAATCCAGTTCGCCGCGCCTCGTCAAGTAGGTAAGTCTCGATGGCAGCCTTTTGAATGCCGTACTCAGCAATCGGTCGCCTTGGCTGGTCCTCTGTGCTTGGTACTTGCATGCTCGGCCCGTGCGTCCAAATCGTCCCACAGTGCAAGAGCATTTGAACACGGCCGCGCAATGCGTTTACCAACTGTCGTGCACTCTCCTCCTTGTAACAAATCATGTCGATCACGATATCAGGTTCGAGGCTAGCGATTCGGACGCCAAAACTGCCGGATGCTTCCTCCTTTGCGCGGTCGATTACGGCATTCACCACCCGATCCCAGGCTTTATTCCGCTGATACGGCACTCGTCTCTGACGACTTACAACCATTACGTCGTGACCCGCTTCAATTAATTTCGGGATCAGGTAAGTTCCCGTCCGACCTGTGCCGCCTATGACGACAACTCGCATAGCGTTCCCTCCCGCTGATTATCTAATCCTACGATCTCTCAATAAGCAGTCGAGAATGTAGCCCATGTCCAGCGGCGCACTTTGGCTTCGTAGCTTGATGGTTGGACGCCAAGCTTGGGGTTAGGCGCCGTTTGCCCATTCGTGTGCCCACTCAGCCTAAATAATAGGTCACCTGCGATTGCAGTGGATTAGAGCTTTAGCGATGGGCAGTCGCCATGCCAGGAGCAAGTCGTCGTGAGGGTCATTAGAGGTCAAAACTTGGCAAGCCGGTCGGTTGCGTATTGAGGCCTGCAGATCTGTACGCCTCGATGAGAGCGCCCGTCGTGGGTCCGAAGACGGGCGGTTCGACTCGGTTTGCGCCCTCCGTCTCAACCAACGCACGGAAATGCCCAAGCACAAGAGAGCTCCGGAAGACGCCCCCAACGTAAGACACCCGAACCGTTTCGTCCGGCCGAAAAAGTCGTTTTCGAACTGCTTGGGTGATCAGGGCCAATTGCTGCGCTGCGTATTCCAGGATCTCGCATGCGACTCGGTCACCCTCCTGCCCAGCTGAGTTAACAAGTTGTGCGTAACTGGCAATCTGCGGGCGCGAAAATCGGGTCGTATAGAATTGTCGCACGACATCTTGCATGCTCGCGATACCAGTAGCGTCTTGGAGCACTTTGTGAAGAACGGTTCGCGTGCCCCAGCCCTCCTCGTACTGCAAAGCCGCACGCAGAGCACGGCGTGTGATATCGTACGCGCTGCCTTCATCGCCGAACACGTAGCCCCACCCTCCAACCCGGGCTATCACCCCATCGCCATTCCTCCCACAGGAAACGGAACCAGTGCCCGCCACTGTGACGATGCCGGGCGCACCTCCTGTTGCACCTGAAAGAGCAGTGATTGAGTCGCTTGTGACGATAAGGTGTTTCGTGCACAACATCTCACGGAGGATCGGCTCTTTATCGGCCGGACCGGCGCTGAATCCGAGGCAACTGGCCTCAAATCGTGCCTGTTCAGGTATGCCAGCTTCCTTTGCAGCTTGCGACAGGCATTCCCGCATCGCCACAATAAATCTCTCGTGCCCTTCCGTTTCGCCCACGTGATTGCAAGGACCTCCCCGACCGCTGCCGAGAATGTGTCCCGCTTCGTCACCAATGAGGGCGTTGGTGCTGGACTTCCCTCCGTCGACTCCAAGAAAGATGCGACTCATCCTTCTATTTCCTTCCTAAGGCAACGAACTTGGCAATTTCGTTAATCGATTGCTGCCGAGACCCAGTTATGGATCGCTTGGGAATCTGGAATCCCGCGCGCATCGCAGGCGGCTCCGATTCCCTTTTTCAGCCAGCCACCAACTGGTGCCCCTGCCTAAATAGCGTGCACCTTATGTGCAGACGATTTCTCCATCGCGCTTCGCGACGACCAAGATTGCGCTCAACTGATAATCTCGGAGATTCTGCCCCCACAAGCAGCCAAGCTCTGCTCCGCCTCCTGTCGCGATAACCCTTGGCGACCCATTACAATCGCAGTCTTGACAGAGTCGCCGGAGGCACAGAGGAGTTCAGCCGCCCGAGCCATGTCAACGCCAGCCAATTCACTGATCATGCGACAGGCACGCTCCCTCAATTTCCTGTTTGTCGGTCGCACATTTATCATCCAGTTGCCAAACACGTGCCCCAGCCGAATCATGGTGACCGTGGTAAGCATATTAAGGACAAGCTTAGTGGCCGTGGCCGCCTTTAGCCGCGTTGATCCAGTAATAATCTCTGGCCCGCTAACAGGGGTAATAGGAATATCCACCGCTTGTGCCAAGGAAGACCCAGGGGTACAACTAATCCCAATTGTGGCGGCAAGCATTTCGCGGGCTTGGCGAACGGCACCCAACACATAAGGTGACTCGCCGCTGGCTGCGATACCCACGAGCACATCGTGGGAGTTGAAGCCACGCCCTGTAAGATCCTCCGCGCCGCGGCAGGCATCGTCCTCAACAGATTCTGAAGCGTGGCGCAATGATTCCTCTCCCCCTGCAATTATGGCTTGTACTTGCTCTGGGGCGACGCCGAAGGTGGGCGGGCATTCGATGGCGTCGAGCACCCCAAGCCGACCGCTGGTGCCCGCGCCAAGCAAAAAGAGGCGTCCCCCTTGGCTGAGCGCCTTGGCAATTCGCCCAACAGCCTCTACAATCCGTGGGATCTCAGCGCGGACCGCCCTCGGCACGCCACAGTCCTGATCGTTCATGATTTCAAGAATACGCTGGGTGTCCAGCCGGTCAATCCCAGCCGACATCGGATTAGGTTGTTCGGTGATGACATGTTCCAGCATAAATGCTCACTCCCTCCCGATCTTTTTGGAAGAACCATTGCGCAGCAACAAAAATCGAGGTGCCGGCTATGAGGTATACCGGGGCGAGCCAAGCCAGTCCGGACCCCAGGCCGATCAGTTCCTTGGCGCCTCCGAGTGCCACAGGTGCGAAGGCTCCCGCCGTAAACGCGAAGACGATAATCACGGCCGCAGCCGACGCGTGAAAGCGGGGCTCAATGACCTCGTAGAGCGCGGCATAGATGTTCGCGTCATAAATCCCGCGGAAGAATCCGAAGCCAGCCATCGCCATGTAAACCGCTGGCAGTCTCTGGTCGCGGCCGATCATGTAGATAAACGGCGATCCCATGAGCAAGGCAGCCGCCTGTAATTCCAGGCGAAACACAGGACGACCCCGTGCGAGTAGGTCCGAGAGGTGCCCTCCAGCCAACACTCCAAAGAAAGCTCCCAGATGGTGATAAAACATGCTTGAAAAGCCAGCGTTGGCAAGCGACAGTCCGAAGCGCTGATATAGGAACGTCGGCGCCCAAGTCAAGTATCCCACATTGACAAAGACCATACAGGCAAAGCCAAGCGCCAACAACAGGACGGTCGGTCTTCTGACGAGAGTCATCAGCACGCTGAAAGGGTGGGAGCGGGCACGGGGCGGTACTGGAGGCTCAGGCTGCAAGCGACAGCCTATCGTTCCCCCTATCACAAGGCCAGCAGCACCGAACAGCCAAAAGGCGCTGCGCCAGCCAAACTGTTGCCCGAGGTAGCCTGCCAGCCAACCGCTCGCTATTATCCCCGCGTAGAGCGCTGTCTGGTGAATAGCCATGGCTTGGGCACGGGTTTCCAGGTGGTACTCGCTGATTAAGGCATTCGCAGAGGGCGCATAGAAAGCTTCGCCCCCGGCGGTTGCAATGCTGCGCACCACAACAAGGTAGAGGAGTCCAGTGCTGAACCCCGTTAGAAGAGTTGCTCCACTCCAAACGACCACGCTGCTGACAACGATCCATTTGCGGGAGAATATATCACCCAAGTAACCGGCAACCGGGACGCTTAGCCCGACGGTGGCAATGAATATCGAGGCGACAAGTCCAGCCTGCACGTCCGTTAGTCCCAAATTGGATTGCACCAAGGGCAGCACCACATTAAACACCTGCCGCGAAGCCTGGTTCAGAAAGAATGCCAACCATAGCCAAAAGAGCAACTCCCATCGATAAGGCATGTGGAACATTGCGTTATGATCCTAGTGACCTGCGGCGAACTTGGGTTTTGTAACCACTTCAGGTCTGTGGGGCGACTTCAAGCAACATGATCGCTCCGGGGCCGAGAGATTGCTGCCGCCTCAGTACGCCAGCACCTTGGGTCAATCTGATTGTTTCACTTGGCCTGATCTCATCAAGTGAATAACTGTCTGATTTCAACCCATACCTAGCAGGATCCAGACGAAAAGAGAAGGTAATCGGCTCGTCAACATAGTTTGCGAGAATGATCCCGAGATGGCCATCGTCCGACCTCCACAACCGTCCTTGTGCTGCTGGCACTGAGCCGCGATGGCGACTTTCTCCCCATCCGAAACCATCATCCTCCATAGTGGGGATAGGGCGGTCAGGCTCGACAGGCCCCAGCAACTCGCCATATGTAAGGAATTTCTTGCCCGCAACTCGGTACACTCCACACTTTTGGAAGTATTCAGATTTTGTCCGGTGTTGCGCCTGGAAGAGACCAATATCCATCCACCCATTTTGCCGACCGTCCATTAGTGCCTGACCTTGCGCATAACGGAAATAACGAATGGATTTCGAATAGTCGCAGGGGCTGGCAAAAAATAAAGTAAAGCCAGAATAGACCACCCCCATAAGTGGGATCTCCAGATCCGTTGGGTCTGCCCACGTCAAATTCGCGTCCACGTTATCCAAGTACATCTCATTCATACTCTCGGAAGCGATTACCAGCGGTCGATTGGTCCCAGCGGGGATGCTCTTAAGCCCCTCAAGCAGTTGACGGTAGCCATCGGTCCAAGCCCGGCCACCGCCTACCGGGTGGCCATGCGCCGCATTGAAACATGGCCGAAACGCAACTGCAGAGACCTGATCGACGTAAACCCCATTGACACCGTAGGATTCATACAGACCACGCGCCTGCTGATAAATTGCCTCTTGCCAGATTCGTTGTGTAGGGCACATTTGAAGAAGGCGCCCTGCACTGTCTCCATAGAAACCCATGTCATAGCCGCCCCCTTGGTCTGTGAGGGCCGACGAGGCGAAGCGTTTGAAATCGGGCAAATCCAGGTCAACGCTCACCCCGTTGATGTAAGGCATGACGAGCCACCCCGCATCGACAAGCTGTCCAACTCGGTCTTTGAATTGAGGGCTCCTAGGAGGAAGAAAGCACGGGAAGTCGTGGTTGAACTTGCTGTGATGCCAGTTGTACCAATGCAGCGCCATGGGAACACCCATACTTCTCCCGACCTCCAAATAACTTGCATTGCTGTCAGTAGGCATTTCGATGGCCCCGTGGTGAGTTATATATCCCAACCCTTCCGGTGCTTGTCCCGGCTCCGGGTGCCAAACAAACCCTTCCGTGAGCCAGAGTCCCACATTCTTGATAATGTCGGGGACATCCTCGCGTTGTGAGAGTCGCCCGCGCCGGAGCCATTTTTGGCCTATTGCCCATGTGCGGTAATATTTGGCAGCATCAACCCAGGTGCCCTGGAAAGTCCCCAGCTCAGTGCTGTAATAATCCGGATAATCAGAACCTGCCACACCCATGTTTTCGGGGTAGTGGACCACACGCGTGCCGATTCCGGGCTCGAAAACAAATCTCTTCCCTCTCCCATCTGAATCGGTAGTTCCTACGTATACCCCGTTCTGATCTGCATTCAATGCTGCGAACTGCATTGACCAGCTGCCGGAGGGGTGCACTCCTGTAACGGGATCGGTACAACCTTTCCGAAGATGCCCACCACTGCCGAAAGTCGGATGAGCGATGTCATAGTGTCCGGATTGAGGGAAACCAGGCACCACAGGGAAGTCGACCGTCCATAGTCCCCAGTAATCGCTGAGGTTTTCCACCGCGATGTGCCAGCGAGCGATGCCGCTATCGACGGGTAGGTCAATTCGAACGGCGACGCTAAGGACCTTGTCTTCCAGCCACCAACGCATGTCCTTCCAGTGCATCGTGACGCGCTGCATGCCATCCGGAAGCGTCTGTATTGTGACCCTTTCACAAAGCTTGTAAGTGTTGGTTACCGGCTCAATCTGAGTCCCGCGGGCGAGCGCAAGCTGCCACAGCAAATGTTTGCCCTCGGTGGACTGAAGGTGGTTGAATCCGCTCTCACGGTCAACGATTGCGCAGAGGCCCATGTCAATGGCGTCGAACTCAAACCGAACAACTTTGTTTTCGAGCACTAATCGCTTGGAGGCATCGACATCGCCGGAACGAGCCCCTCCCCCCGAAGGCACGGATTGCGCTCCTGATTCTGACGCTATGGCCGCTTCGGCCTGCCCACGCAGTGATCTATCTCCGGCCAATGACGCGGCACCGACGAATCCCATACTGGCATCCCGAAGAAAGTCACGTCGGGACCTTCCATATTGCTGTTTTGTTCGATCCTCAGACATGGATGCTTCCCTTCGATCGGCATTTTCTAACAGGTTTGAGGTGTCCCGGCTCACCGAAAATCAGCGAGAATCGTCACCTGCTGTTTCAACTGAGACCCGGGGAATTGAATCTTCTCCCCGTATGCTGGAGTTTGCTCTTGTCCATTTATAGTGACATGCGCGAGCCGCCCCCAGCTCTCCGGTGCTCGCAGCGAGATTTGAACGTAATCGGGATACCGCCCTTCATGCTCTCCGAGGGGCTCAATTACACCCTTGACACCGTGTCCGGCTTCCGCCGGCGCAAGCGTGAAACTGACCAGTCCGAACTTTGTCGGCGCCCGGCCCACCTTGAGGGGTTTGCCATCGGCGAGCCAGGCGCGGGGAACTCCGGATGCAAGCTGGAGATTATTCCCGGCTTCGCGGACTAGCATCATGCGCAGCATCCTTAATTGCTGCGTGTTGGAGCGAGTATGGGGGAGGGTGAGCTCGTTAAGGCCTTGCGCAATGTGGGTGACCTCGACGGCCGAGTAAGTATCGCGCGACATGCCGTAAGCCAACATGCTGTAAAAGGTGAGAAGGAATCTATCGATGTGGCCCTGGTCCAGCTGAGTGAGCGCATAACCGTATGTGTAGGCGTGATCCACCCCGTCAAAGAATCTGTCCAGGCCGAGGAGCAACCCTCCCCAGTTTTCCATATACCGAGTAATCCACTGCGACCGATCATCCGCGGGAGAGAAAATGCCGGTTTCAAGAACCATCGACGCGAACAAGCCGTAGTAGTCACCACCTCCCTGGTTCATGAGCCGATGAGTTATCGGCTCGACGGGAAGAACCTTCAACGAGCCAACGTTCACAACGGCTTTGTCCATCGAAGCGAGTATGTCCTTGCGATAGTCCTCGGCTTCGGATGACCATCGGTCAGCTTCGGATTCCATGCCGGCTTCGCGGAAAGCTCGCGCGATCTCTTGCAGCCCCAACCAGTTATAGACGTCCGAATAATACGACTGAACGGGACTGGCGTAGTCTCCGCCGGATTGACCGGCAGGTAGCAACCCGTAAGTGAGCGACTTCTGACCACCATCAAGCACCTTCGTTTGCGCCCGGGTGCGGGCGACCCACTCACAAGACCCGAGCAGTTGTGGCGCAAGGCTCTTGAACCAGGTGAGATGACGGCTGAGCAAATAATGCTCGCCAACGGCAAACAATAGAGCTCCGTTGTCCGGCAGGCCCATCCCCGTCTTGAGGACGATAGCACCATCAGCGCGCTGGAAATGGAGTAGGCTGTCAAGGTATTTTTCCGCTTCGTCCCAGTAACCGTATAGGGAGAGAGCATTACAGTAGATCGCGGCGCTGTACCCCCAAACATCCTCATAAAAACCGGAGCCGTCATGGACCCTAAAAATGCCATTGACCTTATCAACGTTTAAAAAGTTGTAAGCCAGCCACGCGCGGTAAGCCTGGTTGATTCTTTCCTCCGGTGTCTCAATCTGCATACCTTGTGCGAGCAGCTTCGTCCAATAGTCCCTTGTCTGCTCGAGCGCCCGATCGAACTCGGCTTGACTTATCGTCTGAACCAAGTGCTGGAGATCGATTTGGTACGGAATCTTGTAGTAGAAATCATGATAGCCTTTCGGAGGGATCGAGGCTGTCAAAGGAGAGTCCGGGGCGCCAAAAGGAGTGGAATAGTAATATATTCGGATCGTCGCCTTTTTTTCACTCTCGGCGACGTTCTGGACACGCAACCGGACCAACGCAAACGGTTGCTCGTCCGCGCTCAAGTTGCGGGAATAGCCGAAAACTAGTTCTTCGTGAAGTAGCCCATCGTACTCCCACTGCGTCTCGACTATCGGGAGGAAGCCGTCCAGAAGGCGCCGCCTGACCGACCCTTCCAGTCCGTATGGGGAGGGCGGATTCCCCTCACGAAAAGAAACTCGGCGGCGGCGGACGACCTCGATGTCACCATCCCACGTCACTCCAAAATCCTCGGGACTCTCCTTCACACCCACCACTTCGCGCGGTCGCTGCATGGGAGGGAAAAAGCCCGCAACCGAATTGAAGGAAGGCTCTCCCTCCAGTAGCACCCGTTCACCCAACACGTCAGTGTTTGAATTCAGGGCTCGCTCAGTCATAGCATCAAAGTGGCCCTGAAAGGGCTTTTCTTGTGCGATCACAGGGCAGCACGCAAGTAGAAACACGAAGATTTCCAACGATGAGACTTTATTCATTTTCATGGGCGCCAGATCTCCCGCGCGAGAAGTATGCATATCAAGTAATCTCCCTTTCCCGACATCAGCGGTTCCTCATTTTTCCCTGCCTCGGCCCACCCGCCCCCTTCGGGAAAAAGCGCGAGGCCACTAATGAGAGCAAATCCACAACTACTCCGAGGAAACCTGCACATGGCTTCTCCCCTGAGTCGAACCTGAATGTTCTCTCGGATGCTGACATTCTTGATGAAAATGCATTCCAGGTATTTTTGGCGCGCCCACGGACTTGGCTGATTCTTGAAGACGAACCTATCCAGTTATAGGCCAGTTGTTGACTGGAGGCTGTGTCAAATGCACTTGCACCGAACCCGTCGGTGATGGTCGCTGTCCCGTAGGAAGGGCAATCTGCCTATTGGGTGCGGTAAGCAGGAAATCGCTGAAACCGAGCGCCGACGCCCCATGGTCCCGAGATACTCAAGCCACCTGCCAACGGCCGATAATGTAGCTCCCCATCCCCTGTTTATCCATTGCTTATTCAGCCCAGATGGCAGTTCGTAAATAGGATCCGTGTTTAAGCTCTGCGTCTGATCATTCGTCGCTATGACCTTCTCCAAAAGCGAAAGCTGCCCATTGGGTCGAGTCAGCGCCGACATGAACTTCGACCAATTGTAGCTTGCTTGCATTGTCCCGCCGACATGCGGTTCGTATCTTCGCTTGGGAAAAGCCCCCTTCGGACTCTCCGCTTGACCTGCGTGTTGAGAGCCCTCCAGGTTCCACCCGCAGGCCCGTGCCCTCTCCTGATTACCAAGCCACTTGCGCGCCCAGTTGCACAGTGCGCGCATAGGCGGCCGAAGATGTGACTGTTCCGAAAGCGCTCGACGTGGGCGTGGTGTTGGGAACGGAGAAATTAGGGTGATTGAACATGTTGGCAACGTCGGCATCGACCATAATCCGAAAGCGCTCATAAATTTTGATTGGCTTCCTCAGAGACCCGTTCCACATGTTAAGCCCTTGACCGCGGACGCCGCTCAACCTACTCGAAAGGGTCTCGTAGTTGTAAGCCAACTGCTGGGTTGTGTTCGTGTTGAAGGCACTCGTATTAAACCAGTTTTGGACGGTCCGCTGACCTACAGGAAGTGCAATGCCGCTAAGGCTGCTTGTCAGCAGCGCGTCGCCGAAGGCGAGCGCGGGTCCGCCTTGGAAGGTTGGAATAATACCAATTCTCCAGTCCCCGACAATGGCATTCGCGAAGCGGTTGTTGATAGTGAATCTCTTCCCGGTCCCGACGGGAAGCTCGTAGACCCCGCTCATCGTCAGGCTGTAAGGGCGGTCGTCGGCGCTGACTACTCTCTCGAGCGGTGACCCCTGCCCATTCAACCGGCTTTGGGCCTGGAGCAGTTTGGACTGGGTGTAATTGATTTGCAGCGCGAATCCGTAGCCGAAGCGCTTCTGGAACCGGGCGGTCAGCGCGTTATACCAGGAGAGACCGACACTCTCCGTATCTGCGACACCGTCCGTCGCGGGAAATGTCGAACCTTCCGCGAATTGCGGGAAGTGCGCCATTTGGCCCTCCTGGTAGCGGGTGATCACCGAGCCTGCCAGACTGGTGCCGGGCAACAGGGGATAGAACGGATTCGGCACGTTGGTCGTCCAGTAGCTGTAGGCGGTCTGATCGCGAGTGGGCAAGGTACTCAAATCTTGTGCGGGGAAATACTGGGGGTACCGGGGTATTATGATGTGTTGACCTTCATTTCCGATATAGCCCAATTCAATGAACGACTGCCACGGTAGACTGCGCTGTACGGTCATTTGCCAGATCTGATTAAAAGGCGTCCTGGGGTTCGAATCGAAGAAACTCACCGTATTTCCCATATAGGTATTTAGGCCGAGGCTAGAGCCCGTCGGCTGAAGCAATCCGCTTGGAAATGGGTTATCGAGAGTCGCGACGAACGAAAGCCCTCCGTTGAGCGTCGGCTCAAAGTTCGTCACTTGGCTGAACCCGGTCTGGATCACCGAAAGATTCCTCTGCTGCCCAACGAAACCGTAGAACACCCCGTAACCGCCCCGAATAACTGTGTCCTTCATAATCTGGTAGGCGAAGCCGACGCGCGGGGCGAAGTTGGCCTTCTGTGTATCGTAAAGGGTGTGCGGCTGCCCACTGACGCCCTCATACAGCAGCCCCCCTTGGACCGAAAACTGATTGGCCGGCAACTGGGTCAGCGGGTTCAACGCGTAGTTGGCGCTCACCTGCGCGTTCAGCGCGTTTACGGTTGTGGTATCGAAGCCGCGGACGCTGCGATTGAATCTCTCCGAATAAGCTCCCTCCAGCTCATAGCGCACTCCCAGGTTCAGCATGAGTTTCTTGGTGACCCGCCAGTTGTCCTGTACGAACGGGCCTAGGTCAGAAGACAACTGCGCGGCACTGGCGGTCTTTGTGATGGTGCCGCTGGTGGGAATGCCGAGCAGGAAGGCGGCCATTCCCTGACCGACGCTGTCCGGCGAGGCAGTGGAGTTGCTGGCGGCCTGAGTATATGCCGTGGTGAAGTCAAAGGTTGGCGCGGTACCTAAATTGCTGTAAAAGTTAGCCCCGTACCATCGCTTGTCCACGCCGAATTCAATCGTGTGCTTCCCTCTCTCCCAGGTGAGCTCTCCCGCAACCTGGTTATCGTTCGTAAATACCAGACTGTCAGTATTACTGCCAAGGTTGCTGAGACCGCCGATTTCGATTGTGGGGAACTGTGTGTTGGGGGAGTCGATCTCAGTCATCAGCGATGCGGGGAATCCCAGCGTCGTTAGGTTCATCCCCTCGCTTTTCGCCTGGTCCGGAAAGAGGAACCGACAAAAAGCATAGCGCACGCTAAGCAGCATTCTCGGAGATATGGTGTAAACGTCATCGACCAGTGCGCCTCGATTGCCGAAGTTTGAATGAACGCCGGTGGCGAGGGTACCGTAGTAGTCGTACGCATGGTCCGGTCGATTCCCGTAATAAGCGTGCACAAATAGCCGGTGGCGCTCGTTGAAGTCGTGGTCGACGCGCGCGGTATTGGTGGTCATCGTCAGTGTCGAGGGGGTGTTCGGCACCGGGTAATTGTTGGTGCCGTTCGCCGTCCCGGAGGTCAGTGGCGAGGGATAATAGGCGAGCATATTGGTGGCTGTCGGGCTGAACATACTTGTTGGTATCACATTGTTCGCGAACGGTTGGCGAGTGATCACGCCGTTCGCCGAGGTTGCAGAGAAGGGATTGTAAATCTGGTAGGTCGGACTGATGTTGAGAAGTGCGCTGAAGTTGCCTTGCTTTTCCGCTGCGGTGGGCACCGTATCCACAACGCCCGACGGCGACGAACGATACTCGCGCTCAAATGCATACATGAAAAATGTCTTGCTTCTGCCGTCATAGACCTTGGGTATGTACACAGGCCCCGAGGCGGAAGCTACCTGGTGGTTGCTTTCCAGGATCGCGCGAGGCTCATTGGCCTCGTTGGCAAAAAAGTCGTTGGCGTTCCAGCCGACGTTCGTTTGCCAATAGTCGACCGTGCCATGAAATGTATTGGTTCCTGACTTGAGATTCGTGGCCATCCATCCTCCGGTGGAGAACCCACTACTGGCATCGAATACGGCCGTCTCCACCTTGAACTCGGCGATTGCGTCCGCCGGCGGGATGAATGCGACTGTCCTCTTGCCCGCCCCAGCGCCCGCCGAAGTGGTCGTGTCCTCTCCCCCGTCGATGGTGACGTCCTGTGTCGACGAGGGGCTGCCAGCCAAGTTAAACAGGGTGTCGTCTGCATTCGCTCCAGCGGAAGTGGTCACCCATGTTATAGACGTGTTAGTGATGAGCACGGCGGGGGACTGCTGCGCCAGCAGAAACACGTTGGCGTGGAGATCTGGTAGCTCGGTAATCGACCTTTGGTCGATCACCTGTCCCACCGAGGAGCTGGCGGTTTGCAGCAGCGGCGTCGTCGCCGTGACGGTGACTCTTTGGGACTGCTGGCCAATCTCCATCGGAATATCGATCTGGATTTGATCGCCGATGTGAATGTCGATGCTCTGGCGGACGAAGGTCTTAAAGCCCGTGGCCCGCGCGCGGAGGTTGTAAGTGCCAGGAAGAATATAAGGAATCACATAATCCCCTTGTTCATTGGTCGTACAAGAGGCCGTGGTATTGGTAGCGACGTTGGTCGCTTCGACCACCACGTTGGGCATGGCAGATCCGGATGAATCCGTGACTCTGCCCGTAAGTGTTGCCCGAGTTTCTTGTGCTCTAAGACTGCAGGTAGTCATCGCCAGGACAAGCCCGCAAATGAAGAGGGCTAGCAGGTTCGCTGTTTTGCTCATATGCGACACTCCTTATATGTTTCAGTGGGGTGGGTCGCCCGCTCTGCGCGTCCAGATGCTGTTCCCGGGAGCAATGCCCGGGAAACAGGAAAGGCCGGAGGCGATCACCGCTCCCAAAAGTATGGTTGTTTATACTTATATGGAAATATGATGTCAAGTGTTTTCTTTTGCCGTTTTTCACTTCGAGGGGGTTTCAAATCGACCGTTCTCTATAAGTCGACAAATTGTCTAAAGCACTTCCATTATTGGTGGCTCGCATCCTGCGAAGATTTGCAGCAAGTGGGGTCACGCGAGCCATACCTGTTCCTGCTCCAAACCGCATTTTCGAACTATACGGAGGGCGCAAGGACACGCGGGAAGTCGCGCATTTCTTCGGCTTCATCGTGGCGGCGTTGCGGCGCGTGCGGCAGCGGTCTCGGCGACGAGGCACGCCGGAACCTTGAACAGACCGGTGCGGGCGCAGGACCTTGCTCACAGATGGCCGGAAACAACGGCTATGCACGAAGTCTCTATCGTCAACTTAGGCGGTAAGTCTTCGAATGGCCGGAGCCCGGATAGATGAGCGTAGAACCAGATATTTTCCGTCCTGATAGGCCTCTGCCGGGCAGTCAGGCCAGAGGAGCCTGATCCTTCGCAGCCACCGATGAAGCGTCTGCCGAAAACGCTTGTTTCGGGATACCGAGCTTCGCCGACCTGGTAATGAACGTCGGATGAGAAGAAGATAAGGTAAGTTACAGTGTGGGTGATACGGAAAAATCCATTTCAAGGCGTGACGAGCAGCATGAGGAGAAATACCAAAGGCAAGAAGACAATTGAAGAAAGTAATGACCAGCGCGCCAAGCTCGGTAATCAGACCTGGTTTAATACCAAATAATTGAGGAAGTGAGGATCAGCCTTCGGACTCGACGCACCAGCGCAAAATTGTCGTCCTGAATTTGGAGGGGCCTTGATCAGCCGAGTCATCCGCACGCACAAGTCATTGAGGCGTGCTCTGCGCACTCTGAAGAGTCTTCTCCTTCGCGCTCATTGACAGCCTTTGGAACTCGGTCGTTTCTCGGGCGCTGGCCTGTGCGTCACCGAGTTGGCGGTAAACCTTGGCAAGCAGGTAGTGGGTTTGAGCGTCGTTGGGATCGGCTTGAGCAGCAGCGAGCAGTTCGACCTTGGCGGTCTGCTGGTCGCCGAGATTCGCGTAGCACTCGCCCAGCAAAAAATGGGGGCGTGCCACATGAGGCTGGGCGGCGCTCGCCGCCTTCAGGAATTCGATTGCCCCCGCATAATCGCGCCGGCCAACGGCAAATTCACCAAGGTACTGATTTGCGCCAAAGTCGCTGGGATTCTCCGCACGGGCCGCCAGAAATTCCTTTTCCGCCTCGTCGATCCGCTTCAGATTGCGCAGAGCGGTTCCGATGTCGTAGTGAATCCCGGGGGCATCCGGACGCTTCGCCAATGCGGCGCGATATTCTTTAAGGGACTCTTCGTTGTGGCCTTCATTGGCGTACACGTCGCCCATCAGGGCATGGATCTGGAAGGAATCGGGGTCGAGATCGGTGAGCTTTTGCATGGTCACAATCGAGGCGTTCATGTACAGATGTGCTAATTCGTACAACGCATCCAGGTCTTTGGGGTTTTGGGCCAGCGACTGGTTGAACTGTGTGACGGCTTCGTCGGTGCGGCCGAGGGACTGCAAGGCGATGGCGTCGTAATAGTGGGTCCGGGGATGTGGCTGAGGTGTGGCAAGTTCCGCTTGAAAGCAGGCTACTGCTTTCTCAAATTGATTCAGACCGATGTAGGATACCCCCTCGTAAAAGCTGACTTGCGGGTACTGGGCCTGGGCAGCGAGGGACCGTTCAAAGACTTCAATCGACTCCGTAAATTTAAGCTCAGTCTGGTACAGAATTCCCAGTCGCTTGAGGACTTCCGGATTCTCGGGAGCAGCCATCAACGCTTGCCGGTATACTTCCTCAGCTCCCCGATAATCCTGGGCTTTCTCGAACGCCCGTGCCTGCTCCAGGAGGGCGGCGACGTCGGCGGGCACTGCGGCAAAACTTCCTCCCGTCGCCAGCAAGATGCAGCCGGCCATGACCGGGCCGAGAAATAAACACGCCCGCCAGCGCTCGATGGAAGGCATTCCCCATCCCCTCATGGCTTTTCGTTTGCCTCTTTCTGCTTCCTGAGCGCGTCCTGCAATCGCGCCTGGTCCTGTTCCTGGCCCTCGCGGGTGAGTCTTTCGGATATCCGCAGGTGCTCCTGACTCTTTTCTTTGTCCCCCAGTCGGGCGTAAAGCTCGTAAAGCTGGTAGTGTACTTCCTTATAATTCTGATCGATCTTCAAGGCATCCTGAAATGCCTGAAGTGCGGCCTGGTTATCCCCCAGGCCGCGGTACGCTTTGCCGAGCAGAAACCTCGCCCGGGCAAGTTCGGGGTACACGCTAACGGTTATTTTGAGATGATCAATGGCCTGCTGGAATTTTTGCTCGTCCACCAGCATGTCACCCATATAGTAATTGCCCAGGGGTTGGTTCGGCTCCTCTTGCAGGGCCAAGCTGAGTTGTTCCATGGCGTGCGCGTTGTCCTTCATTTTCCAGTAAACCTGTCCCAGGCCAAGGTGAATGCCCGGGAATTCGGGATTCTTGCGTAGCAGTTCCTCATACTCCAGTATGGCATCGTCCAAACGGCCCGCGTCAGACAAGGCTTCGGCTTTCATGGCGTGTGTGAATTCCGAGTCGGGAGCCATTTTCGTCAGCCGCTCGGCGGCGGCGTTCATGGCCGCTTTGTAATCGACCACCAGTTCATACTGTACGACCAAATCGTGAGGGTCGTCGGCCGCCAGGCCTTCGAGTTGCTGAATGGCCTCATACGATTGTCCTTTGGCGCTGAATGCCAAAGCCAGATAGTAGCGCGCCTGCCGGTCCTTAGAATTGGCGGTGAGTTCCTGGCGAGCCACTTCCACTGTTTTATCAAACAGGTTCAGCGCATAATAGGAGACCGCCAACTGGGAATTGACGCCGGGGTAGAGCGGAGCGCGGCTGAGGATCTGGTGGAAAACCGTGATGGCTTCTTCGTGTTTGCCTTGCTCCTGGAGAACCACGCCGAGCGCTTTCAGCAGGTTCGGGTCGTCGGGGCTGGAAACGAGAATCTGGCGGTAGATTTTTTCCGCCCCGGCATGGTCGCCGTGCATTTCCAATTCCGCAGCGCGAGCAAGCGGTGGTTTGGAATCCTGAGGGAAGACCCGCGCTGCAGGAAAGGATAACATCCCAACCGCAGCCACAAGTGTCCACGCTCGCCCGACGTTGAGCGTTTTCGGGGATTTCCAGTTCAAGGGTTTGCCGGCAACCACACCCTCTCCTCACTGCTTGCTGTCTTCAGCTCGCTTCCGAAGCTCCTCATCCCTTTTTGCTTTATCCGCTCTTTCCTTCGCATAAATGGCCTCGAAGGCCTGCAATTGCGCTTGGGCCTTCTCCGGCTCCTTTAGCTTTTGGTAAAGCTGCGCAAGCTGGTAATGTACGTTTTTATCGTCTGGACTCTGCGCGGCCGCCTTTTCGAGAAGTTTCACCGCTTCGTCGAGCTTGCCCTGCTGCGTATAGCATTTTGCCAGGAGAAGGTTCGCCTGCAAGAAATCAGGGTCGCTGGACACGACCAATGTCAGGTGCGGAATGGCTTCCTGCATCCGATCGCTTTTCAGTAAAATATCCGCCAGGTAGTAATTGGCCTTAAGGTGATTCGGATCTTCCTGGAGGGCGAGCCGGAGTTCCTGCTCGCCTTCCTTGTATTCTGCCTTGTTGTAGTAGATTTCGCCGAGAGCGAAATGAATTCCCGGAAACGAAGGATTCTTCTTGAGAGCTTCCTGGTAATCAACTATGGCCTCCGAATATTTTTGCTCTTCGGCATAGCCTTCCCCTTTGAGGACAAGCATGAAGTCAGAGTCAGGATCGACATTCCCCAACTGATTGATGGCGGCAATCGTTCTGCCTCGGAGGAACCGGATCAGCTCGAACAGCGCCCGCTGGTCCTGGGGATTCTGATCCAGCAAGATTTCGTATTGACGCAAGGCATCGGCATAACGGCCCAGTGATCGGTAAGCCTGAGCCTCATAAAACCGGGCCCGGCGGTATTTGGGATCGGCCTCCAACTCCTTATCAAACGACAGAATCGCCTGATCGGGGTTGTTCAAGCCGAAGTAAGAAAGCCCCAAATAAAAGTTCACCTCGGGGTATTGCGGCGCACCCTGCAATACCTTCTGGAAGGTATCGATGGATTCCTGGAGCTTCAATTCAGTCTGGTAGACTATCCCCAACCTCTTAAGAATTTCGGGTTGGTTTGGAAATTTCGACGCCGCCTCCAGATAAACTTGCTCGGCGCCAGCAAAATCCTCCGCCTTCTCCATCTCACGCGTCCGCGTGAAATAATCGTCCAGCGTTAGGGATCCCGATTGGGCTGGAAGCCAGGCACAGCATAGGAGAAGAACAAGAATGAGCAGCCAGGCTTGACGGGAGGAAGTCAAAATCATCCTCCAAGGACTGTGATGCATGGTGCAATTTTACCACCTTGCCTGAGCCATTACAAAAACCATTTAGCCTTCGCCTTCCGAACTACACGATTGACCGACAGCATGGACGGGTACTGTATAATTGCTGGTGACTTACCATGCGCCGAGCATTGTTCTTCCTCATTTTTTTCGTCTTCATTCCGGCGGTGGCCTGCCTTGCGGCACAGGACACTACGGAGACCCAGGCCCAACAGCACTTCCAGGCAGCTCAAGCGGCGGAGAAGAAGGGTGACTATGACCAAGCTATCGCGGAATACCAGGAGATTCTCAAGCTGTACCCGCACCTCCCGGAGGTCTATAACAACCTCGGACTTGTCTATTACGTTCAGGGGAAAAACGTCGACGCCATTGCGGCGTTTCAACAGGTATTGGCAGTCAAGCCCGATGCTTTAGGTGCCAACCTCTTCCTCGGCATGGCGTACCTGCGCACCAACCAGTACGAGAAGTCTCTGGCACCGCTTCAGAAAGCGATCGACCTGAATCCCAAGGATACCCGTCCTTATCTCAACTTGGCCGTCAGCTACTCTGAACTAGGCCGGGACGGGGAGGCCGCACAAGTTCTTGAGAAAGCTGCGGAGTACTCTCCTGAAGATGCTGAAGTGCAATATCAACTTGGAAGGATTTATACGAAGTTGATGACCAATTCCTATCGAAAGATGGCGACTCTCGGCCCGGACTCCGCGCGCTACCACCAAGTCATGGGGAACTCTTTCGAGGCGCGCCGGGACATGCCACACGCCATCCAGGAATACGAAAAAGCCGTGGCCATAGGTCCAAGCATCCCTGGCGTACACTACTCGCTGGGGAGCGCTTATTGGAAAGAGAATGAACTCGACAGGGCTGAACACGAATTCAAAGAAGAGCTTAAACTTTCTCCGGAAAATTACCTGGCGACCTGGAAATTGGGAAACATCTACCTGATGCGCCAACAATTCGATGAAGCTCTGACCTATTTTCAGAAGGCCCTCCAGCAAAAGCCGGACCTCGGGCAGGCGCATCGCGATCTGGCCAAGCTGTATCTTCGAGTCCACAAGCCTGATTTGGCGGTGAGCCAACTAAAAATCGTCGCTGAACTTGACCCCACAGAAGCATCCGCACACTATCTGTTAGCCCAAGCCTATCGTGACCTTGGACGCGCTTCCGATCAGAAAGCGGAGGTGGCCTTGTTCGAGAAGTTGAAGAAGGACGAAGAGGAGCGCGCGAAGCCCCCGGAATTATTGGGGACCAGCGCGGCGGACGAGCCGAACGAAGAAAAGACCGAAACCCCTCCAAAGAGGTGAATTGTCACCCTCGGCCACCGATGGTCCAAGCCCCAGCCAGATTCCATCCTTAACGAGTATAAGAGCTGAATCCTCCACTTTGCGTTAATCCCGGACGCCCAGAAAACAAAAGGCGACAGAAGAGGTCGGAACTATCTTTCCGCACTCTTCTGTCGCCCGGGAAGAACCACCGAGGAGCGCTCATGATGCGCGCCTCGGTTCTATATCGCTAGTACGTGATCTTCAAGCCAAACTGAATCTCCCGTGGGAAATTCTCCTGGGTTGTGATGTGGCCGAAACCGCCAAGACCGGAGGAAACCTCATTGCCCTGGAGAATCGAACCGTACTGGTCACCGCCCTGATCGAACCCGAAGACCGTCCGATTGAAGATGTTCAGGAAGTCGGTACGGAATTCGATGTTGACCCTCTCCTTGATCTGCGTTTTCTTGATGATCGAGATGTCCTCGTCAAGCCAGCCAAAGCCGCGGACGCTGCCGTCAGTGGCCGGTGCATTGCCGAGAGTCCACGGATCAAGATTGTTGGAGGAAGGATTGGTCCAAGCCGCAACGTTATTCACGGCCCCGTAGTCAACGCCGTTGACTACGCCACCATTCGGGTCCCATTTGCCTTCCCTGAACGCCTGTGACCGCTTGGGAACGCCGGGCACAATGTTGGGGCGCGTCAGAAAGCTATTGGGACCGGAATAAGGATTCAGGGGATTGTCGCCGCTGGCGATGATGCTGGGCGGGCCGCTTTGGTAAGTCTGGAACCCCGCAATTTCCCAGCCTCCAACAATCCTTCCGGCCGCGCCACCTTGATTGGCGTACCTCTTGCCAGGTCCGAAGGGCAATTGGTACTCGTACGACAGCGTCAGGGTTTGCGGATAATCGTTAAGGGCCAGCGACCTCTCTGCCTTGGCGTTATAGAAGTCCTGGGTAAAGCCGGAGAACTCATTAAATAAGCTTCCAGCATCGGTCATGGTCTTTTCCCAAGTATACGAGGCGAGGAAGGTCAGGCCTTCCGAAAACTGCTTTCGAACCTGAACCTGCAGGGCGTTGTAGCTTGAGTTGCCAACGCCTTCGCCAAAATCCCGCATCTGGGAAAGACCCTCTGTGGTGTCAGTCGTGTATTGTGGGAAGGGCCGCAAGGCCTGGCCAAGGGTCGCACTGCTTCCCCACACCGACTCAAACCCCTTGAAGGGGGAGTGGTTACCCGTTGTCGGATCGATGGGCATGGCCTGCACGATGGGAAGCGCCTGCACGGCCGGGGTTCCTATCGTGCTAAAAAGGTAGTTACCCGGGGTATACGGCGACGTGCTCTGCGCATACGTGAAGGCATTCGTGTACTCGGTCGGCATCACATTGGAATTCATCAGCCGGCTGGGAAGATGGGTTCCCTTGGTACCGACATAGGCCACGTCAACAAGAATCTTGCCGGGAATCTCCCGCTGCACATCAAAAGTCCAATTCTGGATGGACGGAACCTTATTGTCACCAGGGAATCCTTCGAAGAACGGTCCCTGCCCCACTTCATAGGACTGATTGATAAAGGGAGGCAACGGGAATTTGGAGGAGGGCCACCCGCTGCTGAGCTGGAAGACCGGAGTAAGGCCCGAATACCCGCTGACGACGTTCTCAGGAAGGGCGTTGGAAGCATTGTAGCCGAGCCGGCCCGCGCCCGACGTGCCGGAAAGTGCGCGCTCAATACCGCCGGCCGTATAGAGGATTCCGTAGCCGCTCCGGATCACAGTTTTATCATTGAGCATATAGGCAAGACCGAAGCGCGGACCCAAATCCCCCAGTGACGCTGAAACCGGAGAGCGCTGGCCACTGCTCGCAAACACCATCGCGCCCCGGATGTTGTACTGGGTATTCATCGCCGTGGGGTTCACCCAGGACAGGGCGTTGTGAGCATCCACATCCGGCCGGAAGATGTCATAGCGAAGGCCAACGTTGAGGGTCAGCTTGCGGCTGAACTTGTAATCGTCCTGGCCGAAAAAGCCGTAGTAGGCGTAGCGGTCAGCGGCAGTGACGCCCGTAATGCCCGCCGTGCCCGTACTCACGTCGCCCAACAGGAAGCCCGCCTCACCCATCCCGGTGCACTCGCCGCCGGCGGGGCACGAATCGTTGTACCACGTGGCCGGACCCGGCAAGGAGGTGGTTCCCTCATCGAAGGTTAGGAAGCTGGATTGGTAGCTGGCGGACCACGCGTTCACCTGGAATTTGGTGTAGCTCCCGCCAAATTTGAAAGAGTTCTTGCCTTTAATCCAATTCAGGTTGTCAGCAACGTTGAAAACGTTCGTCGAGCCATAACTCTGTCCCTGGGTTGCGTAGAGGTTGCCCAAGTCGCCGATACTGAGTTCAACGAAAACCGAACCGGGCCCGGTTTGAGGCACACCGTTATAACCGAGCTTCGCCGGCCATCCGGTTCCCGCCCCGGGGTAGCTCTGGGTTCCCAGGCGGTTAAATCCCACACCCAGATGATTCACCACCGCTGGACTGAAGATGAAGTCATCGCTGAAGCGCGCGATATCCTGCTGTGTGTAACTGGTGCCGCCGTTGGTGATCGCGCCGGGCCACTTCGAGCCGGTGGGGTTGTATTCGTTGGACCAGGCGAATTCACCCATGATGCGGTCGCGGTTGGAGATGTTATGGTCCATTTTGGCTCCCCACTCCGTGGTGTTTGTCAATGCAGTGTAGGAGGCCAGCCAGTTGTCGATGTATCCGAATTCGGTGCCGGCACGCATGCCGCTTTGGGGAAAGTAAGTGAAGATCTTGGCCGCCAATGGGTCAATTCGGCCGGACGGAATGATGTTGGCGGAAGCAGTGGGTTTTCCCGTCATGGTGTTGTAGCCAAAGCCGTCGCGCAGGATCGCCGCAGCTCCGCTGGTGTTGGTGAGTCCGGTTTCCGGGTCGGCGGCGCCGGCAGCAACGGTCCGCGTCGTGGCCGGATCGTAGGCTTCGTTCTCATACATCGCACGGCCGATGGCATCGAAGCACTGCGAACTCCCGGTGCCGCAATCGGCAATCGGGGTTTGACCCAGGTTGCTCAAATTACCTTGTTGCATGGACACGGTCGGAACTGTGTCTAGGGCGTTGCTCGGCTCGTTGCGAAGACGAAATGCGTGATACCAGCCGAAGAAAAATGTCTTGTCACGGCCATTGTAGATGTGAGGAAGCACAACCGGGCCCCCCACGTTGGCGCCAAATTCGTTCTGCTTGTTCACGGGAGTTTTGCTGCCCACAGCCTCGCAGGCAAAGAACCCGCACGCATCCGTGGCGTTGTTGCGGACGTACTCGTAACCCTCGCCATGGATCTGGTTCGTCCCGGACTTCATGGCAAAGCTAACGACGCCCAGCGCCGTTTGACCCAGTTCCGCTTGCGGCAGCAGAGTCATTACTCTAAATTCGCCCACCGAGTCGGGAGGAAAAGGGAGATCGCCAAATTGCCCGGTCATCATGCCACCTTGGCCGATTTGCATGCCGTCCAGGAAGAATTCAACGGCGCCACTGGGGCTGCCATTGACGGTGGAGTCCAATTGCCGGCCGGAACCACTGGCCGTGGGTGTTACCGTGCCGCGGCTGACGACGCCCGGGGCGAGGTTGATGTAAAACCCAGGGTTGCGAATTTCCGACTGCGATACGATGGGCAATTCCTCGACATCTTGTGAGGTCACCACGGTGTCCTTGGTGGAACTATCGCTGTCAAGAAGCGGCTGGGCTGTCACTTGGACGGTCTGATTTACGGATCCAAGCTGCATGTGAATATCCAAGGCCACAGTCTGTCCCACTTCCAGGACCAAGCCGCTTTGGAGATATTTTTTGAAGCCCTGCATCTCGGCCACTACGTCGTATTTGCCCAGATGCAAGAAGGGGATGGTGTATGCGCCTCCCGCGCCGGATGTGGTCTTGGTGGCAACACCAGTTTCTGTATTGGTGGCGGTCACGGTAACGCCTGCCATCACGGCTCCCGATTGGTCCAGCACGGTTCCCGTGATTGTTCCGCGATCACTTTGTGCCCAAAGCGGGCACGTAAGGGCTAAAACCACAACAATTACAAATGCAAAAGTACGCCGATTCATACTCCAGATGCCCCCTTTTTCCGGAAATGACTCAATGACCCTTATGTCTACCCATACAGGCCAAATGCATATTTAAATTTGTACTTGCAATTGCCTTTGTGGCTGCGGCTGCCGTTACTCTTGCCAAAGAATTACGAAACTGGATTTAGCTAGAAAAAGCTAAACGATTCATTAAAATCTGGGCGAACACTAACATGAAGCTATTAGTTAGTCAAGAAATATTTCCAAGGTCTAAAATGAAGTCCCCGCAGGAGGCTCAATGAGGGTTTTGCCGTTCGAGAGCGGGCATTGATGGATTCCGGTGGATAAGCGGATCCGGTTCGAGCCAGTTTCCCTCGCGGGCAAGATAAAAGTTGTTTACGGGCACATTGCGATATCGATCAATTTGGCCGCTGCTCCAGCGAATTTCCACTTGGTCGGCCTGCCGCAAGTCGCCCATTCCCACATGGACCCTTAAGTCATTGCCAGAAAGGAAGCTTTCGCTGCTTCTCACCTCGAAAATACGGCGCGCAGAGCCCGTAGTAACCGTTATCCGCGCGCCGATGCCGCTCCGATTGCTCTTGACGCCTTCGGTTCTGATCATTAGCCAGTTCTTTCGATTCCCTCCGTCGTTCCGCAGAAGCAAGGGGACGTTGTTTTTGTTGATCACCAGGACGTCGATGTCGCCGTCGTTGTCGATATCCGCAAACGCCGCCCCTCGACCTGAATACTTGGGCAATTTCCTGAGCCCCGCGGCATCGGAAACATCTTCGAATCTCTTACCTTGAATGTTCCGTAACATGTAGTTTGGCTCTGCGAAGCTCTCCTCGGGGTAGACTTTTTCAACCTGCTCGTTGGTATGGCCAAAGGTAATCCACAAGTCCAGCCAGCCGTCGTTATCAAAATCGAAGAATTTTGTCCCCCAGGCGCAATAATCATATCCGAGGTGGGACAGCCCGGCAGCCTCGGTAGTATCTTCAAATACGTGGCCGCCGCGGTTGGCGTACAAAGTGTTGCCCTGGCGAATCCAATTGGCAACAAACACGTCTAATAAGCCGTCGTTATTGTAGTCGCCAACTGTCACACCCATCGTCCCGTGATTGTTCCCGGAACCATCCACGGCAAGGCCCGAATCGAAGCTCGCATCCTTGAAGGTGCCGTCCCCGTTGTTGATGTAAAAGAAATTCGGTCCGACATCGTTGACCTGGTAAATGTCCTGCAATCCCCGATTGTCAAAGTCGCTGAAAACAACCCCGAATCCCCGGCCTGTCTCCTTGCGAATCAATCCTGCTTTCTGCGTAACGTCGGTGAATGTTCCATCGTGGTTGTTGTGATACAAGGTAGCCTGCTCGCCCTCATAAACATCCGGCGGGCACGCTATAGGAACCGTCTTGAATATGCAGGGATGCGGCTCATTGGGACGCGGACCGGGATGCAGTGGATCCATCTTGACGAAATTGGTCACATACAGATCCAAATAGCCGTCGTTGTCATAATCACCGAATGCTGCGCCCATGCTCCACTTCGGGATATCCCATTTCGGGCCGGCCACTCCGGCCTTGTCCGTGACATCCGTAAACGTGCCGTCGCCGTTGTTCCGGTATAGCTTATTCGGGCCCAAGCCGGTCACATAGAGATCAGGGTGACCATCGTTGTCGTAGTCGCCGACCGCACAGCCACTATGCCAGCCCGACGCCCCTAAATGTGCTTGCCGGGTTACGTTCGTGAATGTCCCGTCACCGTTATTCCGCAGAAGGTAATCGTGCGGTGGAGTCCCCGCCGCCTCCAACTTTCTTGACGAACCATTGACCAGATAAATATCCTGGTAGCCGTCTTGGTTGTAGTCGAAAAAACAGGCTCCCTCTCCGTTCACCTCAGTGAGGTAATCGCTTGCCTCATCGCCGCAAATAATCTTCATGGTAAGGCCGGCTTGGCGCGTGATGTCCGTAAACGTGGGCAAAGGAATCGCGCCCGAGTCGAAGGCCTTTTCCTGGGAATTCGCAGGCATGCGGGCTTGGAGGGTGATGAACGCGATGGCCGCGAGCATGCATCCCCAGATAATCGATAGCCGTTTGTTACCGGTCTGCATCAAAACCCGTAGATTGGAGGCTCAAAGATCCACGTCAGTATAGCCCAAGCGTCGGAGGTCGGAGGTGTGGCCTGCGAGGTTTCAGATCAGTGATGACGTAGCTTCAGGCGTGTCGCCAGCGACCAGCGAAAACGCGTGCATTACGGATGCCGCCGGGAATTCCTCTCGGTTTCAATAAAGCTCTTGGGGAACTGACCTGCACTTACCATTCAATGGGCTCGTCGGGCACGAAGCGCTCAATTTCGCGGAACGGGGTATTTGAAGCAAGATAATGGCTGCGTTGATAGAGTGGCCCATTCTCTCCGCCCGGGCTCACACCGATGACCGTGTTGCCTTTGATATCCAGAGTGTACGGGAAATTGCCGATCGTCTCTTTTGTCCTGTGCCGCGAAATTGGAAATGCTACTGCAACCAGTTCGCCCGGTGCGGCGCTGCCCAAATTGAGGTAGCGGCCCTCCCATCGGAAGCTCCGCTGCTTCCCATTGGTCATGCCAACGACTTCAGAGCTGTTCGCAGGAATCCACTCCGGCACGCGCAGGCGGACAACGCTGAGCGGCTTTTTCACTTTTAGCTCCACCTTCCCTTCATACGGAATATAGCTGCAAACGTCTGCCCACTCGGAGGCACGGTTCAGAAGCAGGTTTACACGCAGGCCGCCTTCTTCATAGGCAAGCATGTGCTCCCACAGGTAGTACATCGTTCGCGCGGAGTTGCCGGTGCAGCAGTGCTGGATGGAGTGCGGATGATTGGGCGCCTCGACGCCGAAATCATTGCCCGTGGACCAGCCCGCGAAGGCGCCGACGCTGCGCTCGGGAACGTGGTCCGCCGTTTCATTCCACGCCACTGGCTTATGGGGGTAGCGTTCGGCCTGGCGATAAACCCATTCCGCGCTGGTAAGCTGTGATTCGGCAAAGTGATTGCGCGTCCAGCGATCGGCGTCATCCCAATAGTCAGCCACGCCCGCGGAGCTTAGCTTGAGGGCCATCGCCAGCATGTCGGCAATCGTATCCGTTTCACACCGGTCGTACCGCGGCAGAAACCATTCCGGAAAAAATCCCGTCAGCGCGCAACTGTAATTCGACTTCGCCCACTCGTATGAAGCCCTGACGAATTCAATTGTCTCCTTGTCCCGGGCGGCGAGGCCGTATTCGAGCAACGACAATAAGCCGATGCAGTGGCTGTGCCCGTGGCCGCCATTAACGAGCGACTCGACGTTCCAGCTCTTCACCCACTGTTTCTCCATGGGACTGAAGAGCCAGGCACCGTCTGCCTGATAATACTGAGCCTGGTGGCGAACGTAGTGCGCCAGCTTTCCGGCGAGGCGGAGGGCGGGCTCGTATCCGGTCGCGCGATAGTACTGGCTAAGCCCTTGAACGATGCGGCCGCTATTCTCCTCCGCCATAACACCCGTCGGCATGGGGGCATTGCGCCCAAACTTCCCGTTGGGAATCAAGCTGCCGTCAGGAAAATAGGCGAAATCACCGCGGTCGACCGCAAGCTGGCTCAGGCGGTCGATCATCTTTTCGGCGGCGGACTTCCACAGGGGGTTCTTGTCCCGGAGGTAATAAACCGTGAGCGTGGAGATCGCCCTTTGGCATGACATGGGGTTCCCAATGTGCGCGACCGCGGGGTCGTTGATGGCAATCGTCTCCCCATCGGGAGCCCAACAGGGCCGGGCGTAGGTGATGGCGACGCTGACCGAGCTCCAGGGCCGGCCACCGAAAGGCACGTAGACCAATCCATCCGGCCCGATCATCTTCAACAGGACGCGCGTCCAGGTTGGATCCACCTGGTTGTTCTGAGTGCTTCCGGTGGCGATGCGGAGAAGTGGCAGCGCCTCCATCATGCCTTCGACGTTTTGAACCCAGTCGTTGAAGTTGTGCTCCATCACCGGAGGGTTCCGGTAGAACGTCGCCAGCCAATACACTTCCTCGTCGGCGTTGCTGTCAGTAATCGACGTCAGAGCATTGATGCAGAGCTTCGCGCGCTCGGCAACGTCCAGTGTGTCCGGAACTGCGTCGACATACCGCTGGCCACGTGCGGGTAGAGTTTCAAAGTGTGGAACATTCTCCCGAATATATTGAACATTGAGCTTTCCCGGTGGCAGGGAGTGCGGAACATTGAATGATGCAGAAAAGCCGGAGGGCGAAAGCAACAGGTCATGGTCTTGATCATCGGCCAGCAAAGTGCTGCTCATCGCGAGCAGTGACGTTTTTACAAAATCACGCCGGTCCATTTAAGTTGATCCACAGAATGTTCAGTACTTGCCCTGGGGCGGGCATTCGTCCTGTCCGCATTTTGGAAGGATTTGTAATCTCGTTTGAGGTCTTCGGCATTGAAGGCCGTCAAGCGCTTCTTCAAGGTTCTGTTTTTCTGCGCATCAGAGCAGCCCACGCCGGGGGCCCCGCCGCTCCCTGCCGGTTTGATTCCAGCCTGTATTCTCGCAGCCATTCTAGGTTAAAGAGCGGAAGGAAGTCAAAGTTCAGCTCTTCTTCCGTAACTCCCGTGGAACCATCTTCGGCGGGATGCGAGCCTCGCTTGGAAGCGAGCAGCAGAAGCTGCGTGCCCGGGTGCGAATAGCGCCGGATGGTTTCGAGGTAGGCGGACAAATTCTGATCGCGCACCACGTGGTAGCAGCCGCGATCATAGATGAAGTCAAAAGGTTCCAATGCGGGAGGCGCCAGCACATCCGCAAGGACCCATCGCACCGACGCGCCGGCTTTCTGAGCTTTTTCCTTGGCTTGCCCAAGCGCGGTCGGTGCCACGTCCATCGCCGTGACATCGAATCCCTTACTCGCCAGATAAATCGCGTCGTTGCCGCTTCCACAGCAAAGATCGATTGCGCGGCATCGGCGGACTTCGCCGGAATCGACGACCCGGATTAGTTCATCGGCGGCATGGCCAATATCCCAAATGGGAGGGTGTGCGGCGCGGTAGTCTGAATCCCATAAATCGAGCAGGCGGCCGCCTTCCGGCCCGTGCGGCAGGATGCCACTCGCCAGCGGCCGGTCAGGGGTTAGAACTTTCCCGCTGCGGTCGTCGATGGCAACATTGCCGGAGCCTTCAGCCAAGGGGGGAAGGGTCAGATGAAAGACCTGGTCGCCCGCTGCCACCGTCAACTTCCATCGTCCGCCATCATGAGCCATTTCTGATTGCAAAATCGGCCCTTGGTCGCCCAAACGGTGAATGTGAAACACTGAGAGAAACCGGCCCTGACTGGAACTTGCCGGTGCAACGGTTGCAAGAATATAAGTCGATGCCTTCGCACCGCCCGCTGCGCGATCTTCACTCTGGTAAGTAAAATTTTGAGGAAGCACGGACTGCCAGGAAATCGCGCGGTCTCCCGAGATCGTTTCCACGGTGTGCCCTTTGATGGCAATCCGATCATGGCTGTAGACCAGCCACTTTCGACGGGATGAGGAGGGGCCGGCCGCCTGATCGTCGATGATGAAGGTGGCGGGACGTAAGACGATTACACGCCGTATGAGTTTCGTGCCCAATCCATCATCCGGATGATCGTGTTGCTCGTTACCACACGATGTGGCATTCCCAACAGCGGAAATGAAGAATCGATTCTCTTCAAACGCCGTCACACCATCCCTCGGCGAACCTGAAAAGAATTGTTTAAGCATGA
>JASHTY010000337.1 GCA_030040315.1 Terriglobia bacterium
CTTCGGACTCGACGTGGCAACTTGAATGCCGCACTTCACTCAATACGGACCGGGCTTGCCCAACTGGCATGGCGATGGGACTGGAGGTTGTTCTGAACCTTCTCGCCCCCGACGCGCATGACCGGTACTTCCTGGCCAAGGATGTTCGCCGGCCGTTGAACTTTCGCGGGCAGATCGATTCCGCCCGGCTGATACTCGTCGATGAATGGCAACGCGTCAAGATTACACTCGACGCACGTCCGCAAGCCATCTGGTGGATCGTGCCGATTGAGACCATTTCGCAATCGGAATCGGGGTTTGAACGGGTCTATCAGGGCTCGGCGATTCTGGCTGTCTGGAAAATCGAGCCGCCCTCCTGGCGCAACGTCACCTGCACTTTGCAGATGGAAATTGCGCCCTGGGACAGCAACAACCGGCGGCAGGGGGTCTCCGACCGGCGCACGTAGCGCGTGAGCAGGGTGAATCGGATATAATGCTCACGTAAGAAACCGCAGAGGTTCTAAATGGCTGTATCGCAGGAGTTGCTCGACATTCTGGTTTGTCCCGCGTGCAAGGTTGCCGTCAAGCTCACTCCCGACGGACAAGGGTTGAAGTGCGCTCAGTGCCGGCGGGTTTATCCCATCAAGGACGACATCCCCGACATGATCCTTGATGACGCCAAGGTAGACGCGGAGTGACCGCACGGGCGCAACCCAACATATGAGCGCGCCCTCCCTCCTTCCTGATCTTCCCTCCGGAGCCCGCATCCTTATTCTTCGCCTGCGGTCTATTGGCGACATCGTTCTGCTCACGCCTGCGCTTCAACTCCTTAAGAACTGGCGGCCAGATCTGCGGATTTCCGTGATGGTTGAAGCGCGTTTCCGCGAGCTGTTGCAGGGAAATCCAGCCATAGAGGAGATTCTGATTCCCGGCGAAGGTGCGGGCGCGGGGAATTTGCTCTCGCGCCTGGGTGTGATTCGCAGTCTAAGGAGTCGCGGCTTCTCACTTTGCGTGAACCTGCACGGCGGACCCACCAGCTGTCTGTTCACGCGCTGGAGCGCCGCTCCGTGGCGCGTCGGCTTCGCCCACTATCGCGGCGCGGGCACTTACAACATTCTGGTGCCCGATGCCCGCACCATCATGAATCAGCCATCGCTGCATACGGCGGAACACCAGGCGGCGGCGTTCTTCTACTTGGGCTTGCCGCGAACCGAAATTCCGCGCGCGCAACTCTTCTGTGGGGGAACTCAAGCTGCGTGGTGGGACGCCCGCCGTGCAACTCTGCGAATTCCGCGTGACGAGGCTTACGCCATCATTCATCCCACTGCCGCGTACAAGACCAAAGAATGGTCGGCGGAGGGATTCGCGCGAATCGGTGAACACCTGGAGTGCGACGCCCGCATCATTCCCGTATATTCGTGCGGTCCGGGGGAATCGCCAGTGCTTGACGCTGTCGCGAAGGACTCAGGTGGCCCCATCAGGCGATTGGAGAACGTAAGCCTTGGCCAATTCGCCGCGGCGCTTTCGGGTGCGAAGCTCTTCGTGGGGAATGACAGCGGCCCGGCGCACATGGCCTCGGCGCTTGCGCGTCCGCTGGTGGTGGTCTTCGGGTCGTCCAGTTCGCCAATCTGGGGACCTTGGCCGCGGCCCGGCTCCAATTCCGCCGCGCGCGTGGTCCAGAATCCTTACGCCTGCAATCCCTGTCCCGGCGATCGTTGTTACCAATTCGCCCGCCCGGAGTGCATTCTTTCCGTGGCCTTTGATCAAGTCAGGGCGGCGGTTGATGAAGTGCTGGCGCGGTCCGCTTAGCGACTCCGATTCTAGCGACGCACCAATTCAGAACGGCGAGTAAGCAAGCCCCTTGGTCTTTCGATCGACCACAAGATCGCGCGGAGGCTGCTCGCCATTGATGGCCACTGTCACGATGACGGTGCCAGAACCCTGCGACCGCGATCCAAGGACCTTGAAGTCGCGAATCTTGCCATAGTCACCCTTCTCGCCCCAGTCGTGCAGGAAGTCATCGTAACTGTAACTCGCGCTCGGCTGCCAAAGCCGGTAAGCTTCCTGATAGTTTCCCTGCTCAAGAGCAGTAAGAAAGTGGGAGACGGCGCGTTCCTCCGGAAAATTGCGGAGAATGATAAACGCGATCGCTCCGAGAACGATTACACCCAGGCCCATCAAAACATACCGGCCGATCCTGCGAGGCGGTTTGGCTGGTGCGGCATCAAGCAGCGTCATGCGTGGAGCCTCCGGCGGGCGAGAGTCCCAAGGTCGAACTTCAATAAAGCCCTTGCGGGCCCTCGGCTTCTGCTTAGAATGACACCGCGAATAAAAGGTTTGTTCCAAAGATTTGATGGGGTGGAAATGAAATATCGCGGTCGTCTCATCTTCGGACTCCGAGCCCGCATTTTGTGCGCGCTTATCAACTTGGATGCCTGGCCAAGTTGCCAAGTGGTCTGAACTCATTTGAGCGCAGGTGGCGAATATGTAAAGCGCGTCCGGGATTTTTCCCCGTGCCGCTCGAGCGCGAGCTCAATAAGGCGGTCGAGGAGCCGCGAATAGGAAAGGCCGCTCGCCTCCCAAAGCTTGGGGTACATGCTGATAGAGGTAAAGCCGGGAATGGTGTTGATCTCGTTCAAGTAGACCTTTCCGGATTTGCGGTCTACGAGAAAGTCTACGCGCGCCATGCCTGCACAATCAATCGCCTGAAACGCCCGAATGGCCACGTCACGAATCTGCTTCCGCTGCGGCGCGCTCAGTTTGGCGGGAATGACCAGCTCAGACCCTTCCTTAAGGTACTTCGCCTCGTAATCATAAAACTCATTGACCGGCACAACCTCTCCCGGTACCGAAGCCTCCGGATGATCGTTCCCCAGAACCGAGCATTCGATCTCTCTCGCGTCGATTCCCTTTTCAACCAGAATCTTGCGATCGTATTGAGCCGCCAAGTCCAACGCGGCGGAGAGTTCGCCGCGGTGGTGAACCTTGCTGATTCCCACCGAGGAGCCGAGATTCACGGGCTTGACGAAGAGCGGATAGCACAGCTTGCTCTCGATTCGTTTGCGAACCGCGGCCGGACGCGCTTCCCAATCCGACCTGAGAAACAGTTCCCAGGGTACGACGGGAAGGCGCGCGTCGCGAAACAAGCGCTTCATCACGTCCTTGTCCATCCCTGCCGCGGAGGCAAGCACACCCGCGCCGACGTAAGGGATTCCGGCCAAATCCAGAAGTCCCTGCACAGTCCCGTCTTCGCCAAACGTGCCGTGCAGAACAGGGAACACCAGGTCGAGAGAAGGAAGCGAATGCGCCGGTTGATGTGACGGGTTTAGCGCCAGCAGCTTTGGCAAAGCAGGATCGACAGAAGGCGTGACGGATTCACCAGCGTCCAGGAGTTGCGGCAGAGCTTGAAGGGCGTCGCGCCCGACCCGCCAATGGCCTTCGCGAGTGATGCCGATGGGAACGATTTCGTACTTTGTGGAGTCGAGCGCCTTGATGATCGACGCGGCCGATTGCAGCGAAACGTCGTGCTCCCCCGATCGGCCGCCAAACAGAATCCCGATGCAGATTTTCCCGCTCAAAGGATTCTCTTTCCCAGGGCTGAGGCGGTGAATCCCACGCCCAGAATCGCGGTCTTGTTCATGACATCGATGATGGGATTGATTTCGACGAGCTCAAAGGCGAGCATTTTGCCGCTGTCGGCAACCATCTCCATGGCCAGATGCGCCTCGCGAAAGGTGATTCCACCGCGCACCGGCGTCCCCACGCCCGGGGCCTCAGCAGGGTCGACCACGTCCATATCGAAGGAGACCGCAAAGCCCGCCGTGCCCTTTGAAGCAAGACTGATGGCGCGCTCCATCACCACGCGCATGCCGAGTTCATCAATCTCGCGCATGGTGAAGAGGTTCACGCCGGAAGCTCGCACCGTTTGCCGCTCGGGAGCGTCCAGGTCGCGAATCCCCACCAGGGCGCACTTCTCCGCGCGCAGTTTCGGCGCATAGCCGAAGATGCGAGTCAGCGCGTCAGGCCCCCGCCCGAGGTTGGCGGCGAAAGGCATGCCGTGAATATTGCCGCTCGGGCTGGTCTCCGGCGTGTTCATGTCGGCGTGCGCGTCGATCCAGAGGCATCCGACGTCCTGCCTGCGATCGTGGAAATACTTGGAAACGCCCGCCAGCGTGCCGATGGCCAGCGAGTGGTCGCCGCCCAGTGTGACGGGAAAATAGCCCGCCTCGAGCGTCAGGCAGATGCGCTGCGCCACTTCCTGCGAAGTCTCGGATATCTCCTTCAGGTACTTCGCGTGCTGATCGCCGAAGTGCTGTTCCTCAGGAAGCCGCACCGGAATGTTCCCGCCGTCCTCGACTTCGTGCCCGAGGTTCTTGAGAGCCTGATGCAGCCCCGCCGCGCGCACTGCCGACGGACCCATGTCCACGCCACGCCGCTCCTGGCCAAGGTCCAAGGGTACTCCGAGGATTCTGATCTTCAGCATGAGATTAGACCGCTCC
>JASHTY010000338.1 GCA_030040315.1 Terriglobia bacterium
CAGGAATCGAGGACGTCTGGCAGTTGCACTACGCCCAGAACGCCAGCAAGGAAGACAACGCGCCCGAACCTTTCATCGTGAATGTCGATCAGGACGCGAAAGTGGGCTGGATAAAAGTCTCCGCCCAATCTGACGGCGCGTTTACAGTAACCAACAGCCGGAATGGGAAAACCAAGTCCTACCCGCCACGGTCCTAACTCGCCGTGATGCGAACCTCACACCGTATCGTGGCAGGTGCGGCAGCCCGTCGAGGCGCCCTTTAGCTTGTGGCAATCGATGCACGCCTGCATGCTGGTGGGCTTTTCCTTCACAATCACATCGCGCTCGCGAACCGGGCCGTGGCAGCTCTCGCAATCCAGTTTTGCCTTGCTCACGTGCGTTCGATGTGAGAAGTAGACGTAATCCGGGACTTCATAGACCTGCACCCAGGGCACAGGCTCCTTGCGCGCCGCATATCCGGCCAGCTTCTTGATGAATTCGCTGTCCGTTTTGATGGTGGCGTGGCAGGTCATGCACTTTTCTTCGGGCGGGTATTCCATCGCCCAGCCGTCTTCGGAAATCTTGTGGCAGTCTGAGCACTCGCGCAGAAATTGGGTGTGCAATTTGTGGCTGAAGGGCAGCGGCTGAGGCTTGGCGGGCGTCGCGGAAGGCTTGCTCTGGGCGCTTAACCTGCCGCTTCCGGTAACCGCAGCAATGATCAACGCGCCTGCGAAGCCAGTCAGAATAAGACTTAGCGCGCAGGCCGGGCGCTCCCCGATTTGGCGCAGCAGTTTCATCCGGGCAGGGCAAACGCCACAAACGCATCACCGGAGCGCGTGCGCGGCTTCCCGCCGCCGCCCGCAGCGATTGCCACGTACTGCTTGCCGCCGGCTTCGTAGGTGCACGGAGTGGCGTAACCGCCCGCGGGCAGCTTCGCTTCCCACAAAACCTTGCCGTCGTTTTTGTCAAAGGCGCGAAACATTTCATCCTGCGTCGAACCGACGAACACAAGACCGCCCGCCGTGCAGATGGAGCCGCCGATATTCTGCGTCCCCGTGGGCGGAATGCCACGCGCGGTCAATTCCTTGAACTCGCCCAAGACTTTCTGCCACAGAATCTCGCCGCGGTTCAGGTCGAACGCGGTAAGCTGTCCCCACGGCGGCTTGATGGCGGCGTAGCCCTCCTGATCCAGAAAGTGGTTGTAACCGGTGTGCGCGTAAGGGTAGCCCGAACCCTTGGGCGCGGGAATCAGCGTCATGATCCAGGGCTCATCGTGCGAGTTGATGTAGAACCGGTTCGTGTCGGGATCAAACGAGCCGCTGCCCCAGTTTGAGCCTCCGTCAAAACCGGGAAAAACCACGGTGCCCTCCAGGCTCGGCGGGCGCCACATTCCGTGGAGTGATTTGCGAAAGGTTTCCAGGATATAGGCGTGCGCTTCGGGCGATATGTTGGTGATGTCGTCCTCGGTAAATTCCTGGCGCGCGTAGGGCGGGGGCTTCAGCACCTGCTGCTGCGTGGGCCAGGCCTGCTCGCCGGGAACATTGGAGGGCGGCACGGGGCGCTCCTCGATGGGGAACAGCGGCTTGCCGGTTTCGCGGTCAAAAATGAAAAGCTGCCCGAACTTGGTGGGTTGAATGGCGGCGTCCACTTGGCGGCCGTCGAGGTTGAGCGTGACAAGCGTGGCGGGGCAGGGAAGATCGCGGTCCCACAAATCGTGGTGAACCACCTGGTGGTGCCAGATGCGCTTGCCGGTTGAGGCGTCGAGCGCAATCAGGCAATTGGCAAAAAGGTCGGCGCCCAGCCGCTGCCCGCCATAGAAATCGAACGCACAGGAGCCTGTTGACACGAAGACCCAGCCGCGCTTTTCGTCCAGCGTCATCCCGCCCCAATCGTTGGCGCCGCCCGTGGTTCGCCACGACTCGTCCGGCCAGGTATCGTTGCCGAATTCTCCCTGCTGGGGGGGATTGTGGAATATCCACGCCATCTCGCCCGTGCGCACGTCGAAGGCGCGAACATGGCCGGGGGCGGCGGGCATGGGGCCTTCGCCGCACAAAGAGCCGAGAATAATCAGATCTTTGTAAATGATCCCCGGCGAGGTCACGTCGTATGTCAACCAACTCGATGCGCGTTCCAGGCCGAGTTTCAGGTTCACACTTCCGCCGCTGCCGAACTTCTGGATCAGCTTGCCCGTCCGCGCGTCAAAAGCCATCAGGTGGGCGTTCGCGACAAAAAAGATTCGGCGGTCGTCACCGTCTTCCCAGTATGTCGCGCCGCGATTCACCCCGCGCGGCTTGTCCTGTGGCATTCCTGCAAAAGGATCGAAGCGCCACAGCAGCTTTCCCGTTGCCGCCTCCAGCGCGCAGAGTTTTAGCTGCGCGGTGGTGACGTACATGACACCGTTCACCACCAGCGGATTGCACTCGATAGTGGTGGCGGGCTTGCGGCGGCCGTCGCCGGTGTGATACGTCCAGGCCACCTGAAGCTGATTTACGTTGTCGCGATTAATCCGGTCGAGGGGAGAATAATGCCACGCCGCGGAATTGCCATGAAAGACGCGCCATTCGCGGGCGGGATCGACCTCCGGCGCGGCGGCTGAGATTGCGGCGGGCCACACTGTGGCGGCGAGCAAGGTTGAAGCACCGTGCTTCAAGAATCTCCGGCGGTCTATCCCACGGGGCATGCGCAAAAATCCTCCTCAGAAAACGAACGGGCATCATACGACGGGCAGGAGAAGAATTTCAAATGCAATGGGTCGATTGTGGCGCAGTCGTCTCGCCGGCTGTGGCATTGGTTTCTACCCCATGCCCACGGTCAGGACGGCCGTGCCACGGCTAGCGCAGGGTCACCCGGAACCCCGCACGATACAAAAATGGCGGGCCGTTGGTCAGAAATGGCGAGCGAGCTACGTCGTAGCGTTCATCGAGCAGATTTTCTCCTGCCACAAAAATCTCCATGCTGTGTCCGAGCGGGCGCGAGGCCTGGGCATCGAGCATAAAATAATGGTTGAGCAAAAGCGTGTTGGGACTATTGTCAAACGTCGAACCCACGTAACGTGCGTCGAGCGACGCGGTCAGCCGATGCGGGCGCGCATACCGCGCCTGGAGCGTAACATCATGCCGGGGAACTTCCGGCACCAATAGTCCCACAAGCTGCGGATCGGCGGGGAAGCTGGTGACGGTGGCGGCAACGTATTGCAGGCCGCCGGTGAAGGTGAGGTCATTGCTAACGCGACCCTCCGCCTCCACTTCCACGCCGCGCGAGCGCGTTTCACCCAAGTTCTGCCGCTGCTGCGTAATCAGGCTGGGCGTGGTGGTGAGCGTCACGTTGGCGATGGGATCGCTCACGTCGCTCCAGAAAAAAGTTCCGCGCAGGCTGAGCCGATCCTCCCGCGCGCTGTAGCTTGCCCCGGCTTCCGCGCCGGTCAACTGCTCCGCCGTCAATGCGCTGTTGGCGAGGGTCAGCGTGTTGCCCTGGCGAAAATTCCGGTAAAGCTCGTTCAAGGTGGGTGGGCGAAAGGCGCGATACATGGAGGCGCGCAGAACAAAATTATTTCGGGCGCGATAGAGCGCGGAGAGTCGCGGGCTCAGCGCCTGCTCGCTGCGAGGGGTGTAATCGACAACCTGCAAGGGTCCGGCAGTCGAAAGCGGCCGCGTCACGCTGAGCGCGTCGTAATTCCGCCAGTCATCCACCCTCACTCCACCGGCGATGAGCACGCGCGTCCCGATGCGCACAATGTCCTCGCCGTAGATTCCCCAGATGCGCTGGCGGCCGCCTGCTCCCACGGCGGTGGAAACGCTGCCCGCGGAATACATCAGCTCATCGCTCGCACCGCGCACTTGTTGGCCGTCGAATCCCGCCGCGAGTGTCTGGTTATTCCCGGCCGTGCGCGTCCACTGCGCCCCGAGTCCGGTTTGGATCGAAGGTACGCGCTGGATGTCGGTTAACGTTTCGCTGTCCTGGTTCGAGGCGATGGATGAAAACGATTGGTCGTAATCCTCGGGGCCGCCGTAGGCGCGAAACGTGAACGCGCCCGCCCCCGCAGACTGCCAGTTCGCGCCTATGGCGAGTTGGCGCAGGCGGGTGTCATTGTTCTGGTCGGGCGTGCCGTTTTTGCGTGAGTCCTCGAACATCGATCCGCTCGCGAACACCCGCCCGTAAGTGCTGAACTCGCGCTCCAGCTTGATTTGTGCCGTCCCGTGCTCAGAAGCCACGGGCGTATCGATGGTCCCTTCAAGCGGGGGCAAAACGGCGACGTAGCCGCTTGTATCAAACCCCTCAATTGAGGTGAGCGACACCCACTTCTCCACGCGCAGGCTCGCGGTAAGAGACGCTTCGGGGGTTTCTTCGTTGCCGTAGAAAGTCTGAAGCGTCAGCAACGAATCGAGCGGCCGCCGCGGGATGACATTGATCACGCCGCCCAGCGCGTCGCCGCCGTAGAGGTCGGAGACTCCGCCTTCCACTATCTCCACCGACTCAATCGAGGTGGGCGGAATGCGGTCCCA
>JASHTY010000339.1 GCA_030040315.1 Terriglobia bacterium
TGGCAGGGATGCCGCCGAAGAGGCAGGATTCGACCGCCAGCGCGGAGCGGCCAATAAGCGCTTGGGATGGCTACCGCGGTGTGGTAGCACGAACTGCCACCAAGGTGTTGCCTGTAGCGTGAAGCTGCGATTGCAAATTCTGTAATTCGCTGCGTAAAGCCCGAACCTGGTCAAGCCACTGCTTTTGCTGGTCCTCCTGGACCTTTCTCTCTTCACTTTGTGCCTTGTCAAGCTGTGCCAGGCGCGTGGCCAGATCGCGAATCTCCGCTAGCTGGCGCGTGATGGCGTCCTGCTGATTCGCAATGGTGCTCTGCTGGGCGTCGAGCGCGCGGCGCTGCTTCTGGACTTCGTTCAGTAGCATGGCGTTGACGAAGTGATAGCGCACGGTTTGGGGCAGCCCGTCCTTGTCAAACAGTACGAGTTGCGGCGCGATTTTGGCGACTTCTTCGGCCACCAACCCATATTGGCGCGTCTGGTCTTTGTCCAGCTCCGGCTTGTAGTAAAAGGATACCGGGCGCAGCTTCATCAGCAGTTCGCTTTCCGCGCCCATGTCCGTGATTGCGTGCTTATAGCGGCGCGAAGAGGTGGATGTGCCCAATTTTTGGGAGCTGTCTACGAAGACCTCGACGCCGCTGCTGCTGGTTTCATTATATATGCCGGCAATGTAGGTCGCCGTTTGCGAAGTCCCGAGGCGAATCACATCACTTTCGCTGCTCTCGCCGGAATTTCCGATGTAAATGTTGTAGCTGCCGGAGGACAATACATCGCCTGCGTTGGCACCAATCGCGATGTTGTTGCTTCCACTCGTCAGGGCGCAGAGCGCGCAGCCGCCGAAGGCATCGTTCTGCACGCCCGTGGTGTTTTGATAAAGGGCGTCGCCGCCGAAGGCATCGTTACTGAAGCCCGAAGTGTTGGCCTTTAGCGCCTGAAAGCCAAAGGCATCGTTGCCCCCGGAACTTCCATTATCGTTGTTCTGGAGAGCGTTATAGCCGAAGGCGGAGTTGTTGGCTCCCGTGGTATTGTCCTGGAGGGCAGAGGCACCGAAGGCGGAATTGTAGCTGCCGGTGACGCCGGTAGAACTATTGCCTTGCAACGCTTCAAAGCCGAACGCAGAGTTATCCGTCCCCGAGTTCTGATACCCCAGGGCGTACGCGCCAAACGCCGAATTGTCGTCGCCCCCCTGCGTCCCGGCGGGATTGCCAGACATCGCGTTGTTACCGAAGGCGGAATTGTTGTTGCCGGCAGGGATAAGAAACATCGCTGCGAACCCAAAAGCCGAGTTGTTGCTCGAAGTGGTCGAAGTGTAAAGGGCATCATAGCCAAATGCGGAGTTGCTAGAGCCCGTCGTATTCGCACCGAGGGCGGACACACCGAACGCGGAGTTGTCGCTCGCGTTGCTGAAGACGTTAGGGTCATTGTTGAATTGCAGGGCGTTGACGCCGAAGGCAGAATTGCCCCAGTTTTGGCTGTTATTCTGGAGAGCGTCCACGCCGAAGGCGGAATTCAGACTGCCAGTGTTATTGGCATTGAGTGCGCTATACCCGACTGCGGAGTCCGAACCGCCGGTAGTGTTATTATAGAGTGCGTTGATTCCGAATGCGGAGTTGCTCCCGCCTGTAGTGTTGGACAGAAGGGCGCTCGCACCGAAGGCTGCATTGTTACTGCCGGTAGTGTTGAACCACAGGGCATAGATACCGAAGGCGTCATTCGCTGAGCCGGTCGTGTTTGCGGCCAGCGCCCCTTGGCCGAATGCGGAGTTGCCACCACCGGTGGTGTTCTGGCCAAGCGTGTTGGCGCCAAAGGCATCGTTACCTGAGCCGGTCGTGTCTGCGAACAACGCCCCTGCGCCGAATGCGGAGATGCCATTGGCTGTGGTGGCGGAGTAGAGCGCTTGATAGCCGAAAGCGGAGTTGAGTGCGCCTGTCGTGTTGGAGTAGAGCGCCGTGGAGCCGAAGGCGGAATTGAAGCTTGCGGAGGTATTGGCATAAAGCGCGTTCCACCCAAACCCTGAGTTTTGGTAACCCGTCGTGTTGCTTTGCAGCGTGCGGTCTCCAAATGCGTTGTTGTATGAGCCGGTCGTGTTGGCGACAAGCGCCGACCCGCCGAACGCCTCATTGAGCGTACCCGTGGTGTTGCCCTGCAAGGCTCCCGTACCGAAAGCGTTATTGCAGCAGCCGGTGGTGTTATCCAGCAGTGCGTTGACGCCGAACGCCGAACTGAAATTGGCCGTGGTGTTGTTATAAAGCGCATTACTGCCGACCGCGGTGTTCTGGGTTCCCGTGGTGTTCGTAAAAAGTGAGAAGGCGCCGACGGCCGTGTTGGACCCTCCGGTGCTGAACTGAAGGGCGCCACCACCAAAGGCGGAGTTTGCGAAAGACGTCGTGTTGGCTTGGAGCGCATTAGCCCCAAAGGCCGCGTTAGATTGTCCGATAGTATTGGATTGGAGCGCGTGATATCCGAAGGCGCTATTAAAGTTGACCGTGTCCGCCTGCAAGGCGCCGACGCCAAAGGCCGTGAGGCTGCTGCCCGTGGTGTTCGATTGGAGAGCGGCCGTGCCGAAAGCCGCGTTGGACGAACCAGTCATGCTCAAATTCCCCGCCCCAGCGCCGACGAAGGTGTTCTGAGTGCCATAATTGTGCATGAAGGGTGTACCACCCAGGGAGATCACGCCCACAGTGGACGAGGTCGTATTGGGGAGACTCAGCGTGCCGGCCAGAGTCAGGGTACCGTTGGTATCCACCATCATTTTGGGCGTCCCGCCCACGGCCGCACCGATCAATGTTTGCCCCGCGCCCGCTGAGGCCGGGTCCACGTAAAGCGGCCCCTGGCTGGCGCCGCTCCCAGTGGGCGCAGCGGTGAAAACGTTCTGTCCCGTGAAAGTGTTGGCGGCGCTCAAAACACTGATTCCCGTAAGGTTCGTTCCACTGCCCATAAACGTCGTGGCCTGCACATTTCCGACCACGTCGAGCGTCTGCCCGGGGCTGTTCGTGCCGATTCCCACCATCATGGGCTGTGTGCTGTCACCGAGCACAATGCAGTTGGAACAATTGACGAGGGCATTGGCGCCAATCGCCGCCGAGTTGTCCACCTCCGTGGAACCCGCCGGGCCGGAATTAGCACCGATGAACGTGTCATTCGATCCCGTGACGTTCGCATTCGCCGCAGTCTGAGTGACTCCTGCCTGATATCCGAATGCCGCGTTGTTCCCGCCCGTGGTGTTTGAGGAAAGTGCACTGGAGCCGACTGCAGTGTTGGTCCCTCCAGAGGTGTCAGCAGAAAGGGCGCTCCAGCCGAGAGCAGAGTTGTTCTGTCCCGTCAGGGTCAGGTTTCCGGCCGCATTTCCCAGGAAGGCATTATTAATTCCGAAGTTATGGAGGAATGGCGAGCCTCCCATTGTCAGTGCACCCACTGAGCCCGCCGACGTGTTGGGGAGGGCGAGAATTCCGCTCAGCGTCACGCTTCCGGCGGAGAAATTTCCGAAGGCGTCACGCGAAACCAGCGTGCTTGCCGTGTTGCCGGCCGTGGCGTTGGTCGAAACCGTTATCGTGCCATTCGCCCCAGACACACTTAGCCCGTTTGCCCCTGCCAGCGTCAGCGCATCCGTCTGTCCATTGATTCCTCTCACCACGGCTCCCGCGGCGATATTTGCCGCGGTGATCCCGGCACTGGAGACTGTCACCGTGGGCGCTGAGGCAGTTCCTCCAATGGTGATGGAACTGTCTCCTGCGCTCACGCTGGTTACTGCTCCGGGAAAAGCCTGCCCGGAAGCGAATGTTAACTGGCCATTGTTGCCAATGGCGAGGCCCGTCTCCGCGGGAGTGTTGGCTCCCGAGGAAAAGAGCAGGTTAAAGGTGGCTCCTGCCCCTGGGGTGTTGTTTCCCACCGGCTCCGCTTGCCACAAGAAGTTCTGTGGCACGGGCGTTCCGGTTTCAGGGTTGAATACCGAGGCAGTCCACTGGAGGCCGTTTGAATTGAAGCCGCCGTTGGTCGTGGCCGCCCCCGTTGCGGGCAATACACTTCCGCCGGACTGAGTGAGCACGCCGCCAAAGCTGCCTGCGCCTGAGAAGATTCCGCTCGTGCCATTCAGGCTTCCGGTAAGCGTGCCGCCCGCGAGTTGCAGATACCGCGCGTCGGCCTGCGCGGTAGTGCTGTAACTTGCCGCCGCATTGCCGCCCAGCGCCAACGCGTTGGTGGCGGTTGCCGCCGTTGTTGCGCTGCCCGCGCTGCCGCTGATGTTTCCGTTGATCATGTTGCTGAACGTCGCGTTGCCCGTGAAAGTCTTGTTCCCACCAATGGACTGGCTGGTGGTCAGGTCCACGAAGTTCTGCGTGTTCGAGCCGGTGCCGCCGTTTGCCACTCCTACGATCCCGCTCAGGGTGATAACCGGACTCTGCCCGCTGCTGGCGGAAAGCGGTCCCGTGGCCGTGACCCCAAGAACTCCTGAGTTGCTCAGCGTCACGGCGCTCCCTAGAGCCACACTGCCGCCCCCGGCCAGACCCGTGCCCGCATGGATCGTCAACGAGGGATTGGTGAGTAGCGAATTCCCGATGCCTCCAGCGGTAATGCTGATGTTCGGCGTTGTCGACCCCTCGGAAACCGTTACGGGCGCGGTGCCGGTCACCTCCGAAACCGAGCCGCCTCCCCCACCGGGAAAGGTCTGCCCGGAGGCAAACGTGATCAGGCCGCTGCTCGCAATCGAAAGTCCCGTCTCTGACGGCGCGTCGGACCCGGAGAGGAATTGCAGGTTCAGAGTCGCGGAGGGGCTGGCCGTATTGTTATCCCCAGGCTCGGCTATCCAACGAAATTGTTGCGGCACCGCCACTCCCGTCCCGCTGTTGAACGATGAAGCAACCAAGTCGATGGGGTTTGAATTGAAGCCCTGCGTGGCGGTGGCCGTGCTCAGCGCCGGCAACACGATGCCTCCGGCCGTCACTGCCCCGCTGAAAGTCCCAGCGGTCCCGCTCAGCGCAGCCCTGAAGTTTCCGGTGCCGTTCACGTCGAGAATGGACAGCGGGCTTGTTGTGGCGATCCCCACGTTACCCAGAGGGCTGATGAAGATCGGCGAATTCCCAATCGTCGAGTTGCCGGTGAACATGGCGGCGAAGTTCAGTGTGCCTGAGCCGGTGATGGCGCCTGCGTTGGACGTGCTCGCCGGCGGCTGAACCGGGTTAGGAGGCGGAAAGGATATTGGTGAGGGAACGAGGGGGCTGCTCTCCAGCATCGCCGTGGCGCCGGGCGCGAGCATAAAGGCTGAGGGGGGGAGCCCTCCGAGGGTGTCGGCGTCGGCGGATTTTAACGCATAGGGCACTGCCACGAGCAGCACGCGCGGCTGCTCCGCCGCACCCGGCAACTGTGGCTGTACCCCTAGCCACAGCGCTTTGCTACTGGAAAACAAATCCAGCGGCAAACCGTTCGGGGAATTCGATCCCAGTAGGGCCGTGTAGTGGCCTTGCTCGTCGAGCGCGAGGTTCTGGTTTTCCGTCCACAGCGGGTTGCCGCCTTCGGGCAGTTCGTAGAGCGAAAACGTGATCCCGATCAGGTTGGTGGGAACCTTACCTGCAAGATCCTTCACCGCCCCTGAGAACTTGATAAAGCGGGGAATCGTTCCTGCTGAGGGTTGCGAAGCAGCAGGCGGATTCGAGCCGTTCGAGACACTGGAATCGGACTGCTGTGCCTGTAATCCGCAAGCAAAAAACAGCCACCCTGTCACCGCCCAAAGTAATACGGACCCTCGGCGCATGGTACACCACCCTTTGGCATTCCGGTTGTTGGCTGCTAGGGATAGATTGGGGATCCAGTCGCAAGACTTGCTTCAACCCCCAAGTATCCAAGCGATGCTCAATGCTTCGCGCTCGGTGCACTAACTAACGCCCGGCTTCTTAATTGGTGGATGAGATTTCGATATGCCTCGAATTGCAGTTCTAGAGCGGCGTCAGAAAGTTCATCCCCAGCCTTCGGCCCACGGCTTTGCGGGATCTGCACCGTTAACGTCTGGTCCTTTTCTTCTCCCATGGTTTTCTCTTCCTTAATGAGTTTCGAGCAAGGACTTTTCTTGTGCCCCGAAGAAATTGTCTATGACTACCCTCGGCATATAAATCGAATAGTCCTTGCCCTTTATCACCAATATCGAAATTGAGAGGAAAAAGACGACAGGCTGGGCAAATTCTTGTTCAGACGGAACCTTACTGGTAAAACACGCAGGGGAAATTCCTGCTCGGGGCGACTTGGTTTAACGATTGCCGAAGTAGAAATTAAGCTTTGGGAAGGTTAGGATTCCTTCCGTTGTTCACTGCTGGGGGCTACGTTGGAAGTCTTGCTCCCCGATCACCGAGTAATGAGGCGATGTCCGATGCTTTACCCTCAAGAGCGGAGGTTGTACGCCGCTCTTGAGGGAAGCGCGTGCTGTAGCTGAGGCTCAGTCTTATCCTTCGTATAGTTTCGGAGATGCGCAGTCTTGACGCATCGTAATGCTAAAGGAGTCGTGGATCGTGCCGCCTTGTACCTGTTCCACCGCCGCGTCCGAAAGCTCACCCTCGGCCTGCGGCGTTACCCCTTTCTGGCCCTGAGTTCCGCTAACAATCTTGTCCTTTTCTTCTGCCATGGTTTTTCCTCCCTGATTTGATTCGAACAAGGGCATTTCTCTTGTCCCGAGGTTAATTAGTCTTTGCCCCTTATCATCAATATCGAAATCAGGGGGAAAAAAACGACAGGCTGGGAGAATTTTCTTAGACGAGGCATTACCGGCGGAGCACGCCGGGGAGATTTGCGCTCGGGGTGACCTGGATTAACGATTGGCGGAGCAGAAATTGAGCATTGGGAAGCTTGGCATTCCAATGGTTCCAAAGCTCTGCCCGCTGGGCCTCCAGGCGCTCGGCATCATCGGCTTGCCCATTTCGGCGCTGCAGGAGGGCTAAGGCGGTCCAGGTGCGAGACATACAGGTGGCATCGCGAAGGTCGTTTTGCGGATCGGGCTTCCAGGCCATCAGCTTGGCCAGCAGTTCCTGATAAGCGGCAATCGCCTTGGGGGTTTGGCCGGTTTCAGCGTCCTCATCTGCCTGGGCTCTTAAAGCATAATCGGGCGCGCTCATGGGCTCGACGGCGTCGGCCGGGTATTGGTGAGCGTCCCGCAGCAACTGAAACGCCTGCTCGATGCGCTGATGACCGTCTTTGACTTGCCCAGTCCACCTTGCAGAGTAAGAAGACCCCGCCAGCAATTCGGCCGCGTAGATCTGAGCGCTGACATTAGGTTTCACTTCCCGAATCCGAGCAAGGGCCTGATCGTAGACGGCCAGGGCTTTCCAGGGGTCGCTGAGACGTAGAATATTGCCGATTTCCACTGCTTGCACGGCCACCGTGCGGCGGCTGAGATAATCGAGGGGGTCGATTCTTGCGAGCTCCTCACCGATATTGATTCCCCTTTGGAGAGCGGCAAGCGCTTCACGGCTTCGACCGAGGCTAGGTTCCCCGTCCTGCTTCCCAAGTATCATGCCTTCTGTGTACAAGGCGTTGGCCAGATTGACTCGCATGGAGGCGTGGCCGCCGGCAGCTTGCGCCTCTTCGAGTTCGACCGATTTTTGAGCCGTCTGTAGCGCTCTATCAAGATCTCCCGTCTGCCATTGCGCAATCTCTAATGCCCCGAGAATGCTGCCTTCCGTTCGATGAGCGGAGGCATTGGGTTGCATGATTTCCAGAGCGCGCTGGCCAGCGCGGACAGCCTTCCCAAATTGTCTCGAATCGTCGTAACAATTGGCCACGTTAAGTTCAAAGTACGTCATCGCGTAGATATCGTGAGGGTCAATCCTGTCGAGATGCATATAGCGCTCAATCCGCTCCGAGGCTTTATCGGCCCAAACCGCCTCATCCTCCCGGCGATTTCGCTCATTGGCGATGGTCATGTGATCATGCGCAATCGTCGTTGCGAGCAGCCATCCCCTCACGTTTGTGGGATCAACTTTCAAGACCGACTGGACGAAGCCCTCCGCCTTGCCGAGACTTACTTCCGCCTCCGCGAACTGGCCAAGGTTGGGCGATGTAGGATTACCTTGCGCGTGTGCCACCCGCACATAGGCCAAGGCAACATCGAGCGCCAGATCCTTATCGCCATGAACGTCACTGCCCAGCGAAGTGAGATATTGCAGTGAATCGGTCACCATTTGCATCCGGACGTTCGTGGAACCCGGCAGGCCGCGGATCCTTTCATCGAGCGCTATAAATTTATTGGCCAGTTGCCGCACCTGCTCAAATCGCCGTTCGGCAACTTTGCGCTCACGGTTGGCAATCAGCAATCCGGCGGATAGGCTTCCGATCACCACGGCCAGGGCGGCGGCAGTCAAGGCCACGCCGGTGCGATTGCGGCGCAAGAACTTGGCGGTGCGATAGGCAAGGGTATCCGGCCGGGCGCTGATGGTCTCATGGGCCAAATGGCGGCGAATATCATCCGCGAACGCCGCCGCCGAGTTGTAGCGCTCCAACGGATTCTTCTTCAGCGCCTTGGTGGTAATCGTGTCCAGGTCGCCGCGCAACAACCGGCGCAGTTTGTCGGGAGAGGTCGAGCGGTTGGCGGCAGCCTTGCCGAGAGGTTCCGCTTGCTCCCCCTCCTCAGCCATGACGCGCGAAGGGCTCTGAGTTTCGGTCTCCACAATCGCCTTGATCAAGTCCGCGGGCGAGAGTGTTTGGGTGCCGGCCGGGTGCTGCCCGGTCAGAAGCAGGTACAGTAGGACACCGGCCGCATAGACATCGGTGGCGACGGTGACCGGCCCGCCGGTAACTTGCTCCGGTGCGGCATACTGCGGCGTCAAGGCGGCTCCGCCTTCGCGGGTAAGCTGCGTCGCAGCTCCCGTTGCGTGCTCATCCTCAAGCAATTTGGCGATACCAAAGTCCAGCAGCTTCACCTGCCCATCGGCCCGCACAAAGACGTTCGATGGCTTGATGTCGCGGTGTACGATCAGGTTGGCATGCGCATGCGCGACCGCCGAGAGCGCGTCCAGGAAGAGTCGAAGTCGCCCTTCCACGTCCAGCCGCCGTTCGTCGCAGTAAGCAACAATGTCCTGGCCATCGACGTATTCGAGAATCAGGAAAGGTTGGCCGCTCGGGGAGACTCCGGCGTCGAGCAGTTGGGCGATATGGGGGTGGGCAAGGCGGGCGAGGATGGTGCCCTCGCGTTTGAAACGCTCGCCGCCGGTGCGGCCAAGAAGCGGCACGTGAAGGACTTTGACGGCGGCGCGGCCTTTGAACCGCCCGTCGCTTCGCTCCGCCAACCAAACGCTTCCCATCCCTCCTTCACCAATCAGCGATACCAACGTGTAAGCGCCAATCGATTTCCCAGCCATCGTCACTTCTTCGGGCAAAACAGGTGCAGGCCCCCTTTCCAGGAATTGTTCTTGCGACAGCACCTGGTGCTCAGACAGCAGGCTTTCAAGGTGAGAAGCCATGGCGGGATCTTGCGCGCGGAGGTTCGCCAGCCAATTGGCGCGCTCCTCCTCTTCCATTCCCAGGGCCTCGTCCAAGTATGGGCTGACCTTTTGCCACCATTCCTGGCTATGAGTTGACACTTGGCCTCACAGTAATGCCGGCACGCGAAGCTTCCGGTGAAGATAAATGCGCGCTTTGTCCCACTTTCGCTGCACTGTGCGCTCCGATACGCCCCGCATCGCCGCAATTTCCGCAAAGGAGAAACCGCAGAAGAACTTCAGATCTACAACCTCCGCGAGGGAAGGATCGACCTGGGCCATTTCGTCCAGCGCCTCGCTGATGGGGGCTAGTTCCCGATCGTCGGCAAGTCCCTTCCCTGGGTCGGTTCCGATTCGCGTGATCTCAAATTGCCCGCCCCGCTTCACGGCGCAATGTCGCCGCGCATGATCAATGATAAGGCCGCGCATCACCCGCGCCGCATACCCCATGAACCGAGCGCGGTCGGGAAACGTTGGGCCAGTGCGCGCTGCCATATTCAGATACGCCTCGTGGAGGAGGGTTGTAACACCCAAGCTTGCGGGCGCACCATGCCGCGCTAGTTCTTGCTTGGCAAGCCGGTGCAGCTCAGCATAGAGTGCCGCGAACAGGGCTTCTCCGGCGCCTGCGTCACCGCGCTCAACGGCAGCGATGAGCACCGATAGCGTCGCCTCTGCGTTTTCTGCCATACAACTACCGTCAGTAAATAGAAATGAGGCCGAGGCACCCCAATTTCAACTTAATCTACAAGACCAGGGAAGTGTGGTCAAGCGTTCGACGTATGACTCAAAACCCACCCCGGATACTCCCCTCCGGCATCATTGTATCCTTGCCTTCCCACCCCTGGCTGTGCTACTTTCGAGGGGTAAGGAGGATGCGATTCCCAGCAAAGGAACCGCTCCTTTAAGCATGTTATCTCATTAGTTAAGCTGAGGTCACGCGCAAGTTTCCGCCCCGGCAGCATGGGCCAGCATGGAAGTCCGATTTCCGAGTGACGAACGGCCGCCCGCCTGGAAGATTGCATTCCTTCAGTACCTTATTGCCGCAAGCTTTCTAGGCTTGCTGATCGGGTACTGGCGTCTACAGATAGGACAGCACGCCGTTTATCAGGATCTGGCTGACAAAAACCGCACGCGCAACCTTCCGGTCATCGCGCCGCGTGGAAAAATCCTGGACCGCGAAGGCCGCGTGTTGGTTGATAATACTCCAGCCTTCACGGTTCTACTCTCGCGCGAAACACCCGCCGCGCTCACGCCGGAGCACATCGCGGCAATCGCGCGCGCGATGCAATTGGACCCTGAGGAAGTCAAGCACACGCTCCAACGCGCGGCCAACCTGCCGCGTTTTCAACCCATCCTCCTGAAGCAAGCCGCTACCCTCGAAGATATTTCCTTCGTCGAATCGCACGTTCTGGAATACCCCGAACTGGAGTTGATCCAGACGCAGCAGCGGCTCTACTCGCTTCACGAGATGGGCGCCGCGCTGCTGGGCTACGTGGGTGAAGTGCCGGAGGACATGATTGCCAAGCTCGGCTCGTCTTACCGGCCCGGCGACGTAATGGGCAAGTTCGGCGTGGAGGGTGAATACAACCAAATCCTCACGGGCCGCGACGGCTCGCGGCGCGTGGTGGTGAATAGCCGCGGTCAGGAAGTTGGCGATTTGGATGTCGTAAGCCCCACCAATGGCAATGACCTGCGCCTGACCATTGATCTGGATCTGGAAAAGGCTGCGGAAACGTCCATGGGCGAACGGCCCGGTGCCGTCGTGGCTCTTGACCCGCGCAGCGGCGAAGTTCTGGCCATGGTCAGCCACCCTTCCTTTGATCCCAACGATTTTGCCAAGCGCATCGATCCCAAGGAATGGGACGCGCTCATGGACGACCCCATGAAACCCCTCATGAACAAGGCGATCCAGGCGCAACTCGCGCCCGGCTCAGTGTTCAAGATCGTGATGGCCACGGCGGCGCTCGAAACTAAAACCATCAGCCCGGATTTCATCGTTCACTGCGCGGGCGTCGCCACATTTTACGGCCGTCCCTACCACGACTGGGTCGTCTGGCAAAACAAGCCGTCCCACGGCACAGTGAACGTTCACTCCGCGATTCGAGAGTCCTGCGATATTTTCTTCTATACAGTCGGCAAGATGATGGGAATCGACAAGATCGACTACTACGCAAAGGCCCTGGGGCTGGGAGCGAAAACGGGCATCGACCTGCCAGGTGAGGCGCCGGGACTGATTCCTTCTCCCGATTGGGTGGAGCGCGTTTTCAAGCACAAATGGTACGCGGGCGCCACAATCTCCGTCGCCATCGGCCAGGGCGCGGTGGTGGTTACTCCCCTGCAGTTGGCCCACACCATCGGCGGGATCGCAACCGGCGGGGTCTTCGCGCGCCCCCACGTGGCTTTCCAAGATCAGTTGCGAGCCCTCGGCGACGAGCCTCCCGAAACAGCTCCCCAGGATGTCCCATTGAATGAGGATACCGTTTCAACCGTCAAGTCAGGGATGTGGGCTGTGGTGAATGAAGGCGGCGGAACGGGCGCCGCGGCGCGCTGCCCGGAGGTGCAAATATCCGGAAAGACCGGCACGGCACAAGTTGTGAGCCAGGAATTGCAGCAGTCGGCCAAGACCGGAGAGTACAAGAACACGGCCTGGTTTGTGGGCTACGCGCCTGCTGACAAGCCGGAAATCGTGGTGGCGGCCCTGGTGCAACGCGGTGAGCACTCCGCCGTGGCCGTACCCATCGTTCGCGATGTGATCAAAGCTTATTTCGACAAAAAGCTCGGAAACAAACCCGCAGGGAATCAGCTTGAAACCCAGGCCAAGGTGCTGAGCCAGGTGCAGCCGGCCAGTGCCGCTGAGTCGCACCATTCCTCCGGGCGTTAGCAATCGAGGTTGAAACTTTGGGCAGACCCTTCCGAACAAGCGATATCGACTGGTTCCTGCTGGGGCTGGCGCTTGCCATCGCCATCATCGGCGTGGTTGAAATTTACAGTGCCACACTTCATTCACCGCTCGCAGGCCTGTATAGGAAGCAGATTTACTGGATCATCCTGAGCAGCATATTGGCGCTCGTGGCGAGCCGCCTGGACTACCATATGATTTTGGAGCAGACCCCCTGGCTTTATGGGGTTTCCATTTTGCTGCTCGTGGGGTTGCTGGTGGCGGGCCATCGGATCGCAGGTACTCGCCGCTGGCTGCAAATCGGCTCCATGAGTTTCCAAGTGTCAGAAATCGTCAAGTTGATTATAATACTGGTTGTGGCCGCCTACTTCGCCGACCGGCGCAACAAGGCGGTTACCTGGGGAGACTTGGTAAAACTGGGGATCTTCGCCGGAGTTCCGGCGGCCTTGGTGGCCTTGGAGCCCGACTTGGGCACAGCATTAACCTTCATCCCGATTGTGGCTGCCGGCATTCTGTTTGCCGGAATTCGTTGGCAGGACGTCGCAATTCTGTGCCTGGCGGGTATCCTTGCCGCGCCCATAGGTTATCACTTTCTTAGACCCTACCAGCGCGAACGCTTGATGACCTTTATCCATCCAACACAAAAAACTCAAACCTCCAGTTACCAGGTTACCCAAACCAAGATTGCCATCGGCTCAGGCGGCTTTTGGGGAAAGGGATTGGGAAAGGGTACGCAGGGCCGGCTGGGATTCATCCCTGTAGCCCGCGCCGACTCGATTTTTGCCGCCCTCGCCGAGGAACAGGGGTTTGTGGGAACGTTGCTCGTGCTGTTGCTCTATTTTGCTCTGCTCCTCCGCTTGCTGGAAGGAGCGCAGACCGCGCCGGACCGTGCGGGAGCCTTTCTTCTGATCGGTCTCGCTGCAGTTTTGTTTTTTCAAGTGGTGATCAACACCGGGATGATGATCGGGATATTCCCGATCACCGGAATCCCCTTGCCGCTCATGAGTCAGGGCGGCTCCTCCTTGCTCTTTACGTTCTTCGGCCTGGGGCTGGCCATGAGCGTGAAGGCCAGGCGCTATGTCAATTGAAGACGGCCCTCTGGCTGCACGATTGGGGTTGCTCATCCCCTTCAGGCGGCTCAGAAAGTTCGGAGATCCGCAAGCGTTTCTCGCGGGCGGATTGCGAACCGGATGGGTCCAGTGGATATCGCGTTTGAGAACGCGCCTTGGAACCCATTCGGTGCTGATTTCTTTCGGCCGAGGTCAGGCAATTCGTTCCCCTGGGACGCTCGGCCGCTCAGGAACGCTGTTGGCAGATCCCCATCAACGGATGGATTGATTCCCCGGCGTTCCGGAAAAGGGAGTTTTCATGTCCAAGGAGATGTATATTTCCTCGTCTCCGCACGAGACGAAGGTCGCAGTGTTGGAAGACGACCAACTGGTTGAAGTTTATTTCGAACGCGACACGGACGTTGGCCTGGTGGGCGGAATTTACAAGGGCCGCGTCAGCCGCGTGCTCCCCGGCATGCAGTCGGCATTTGTGGAGATTGGCCTGGAACGCGACGCCTTCCTGTACGTTTCCGACTTCTTCTACGAAGACCAGGAAGAGTACGACAAGGTCTTTGAGGAAGCGGAAGCCAGGGCCACGAAGTTCACCACCCAGCAGCCCGAAGCGCCTGCGCCGGTGCCCGTTGCGACCGCTCCGGCGGAGGCTGTGCCTCCTGCTGTGGCGGATGCTGGTGCAGCCGCTGCGACTCCCGCTGCCGCGCCTGCTCCGGTTGAGGCTCCCACCGCTGGTCCCGCCCCCACCGGCCAAACATTCGCGCCACCGGCGCCGCGGGACGGACGAGGAGACCGCAGGCCGTTTGATCGCGGACGCGGACGCCGGCGCCGCCACCGCGGCCGGCACGACTTCGGCGACAGCCGCCCGGGTGACCGCCGGGCTCGGCCCCCGCAGCGTTCGGATGAGCCAGTTTCGGAATCTCATGCCTTCGAAGTTCTCCCCGGTGAGTCCCTGGCGAAGTACAGCCATGCTGCTCCTCCGCATGGGGAGACGACCACTGAAATCCATCATAGTTCTGTGCACGAAGCGAGTGCTGAGGCAACAGAAATTCACGACGTTGAAGCCCGGCCCATTGAAACGGCCGGCCCCGCGGAAAGCAACGCCTTGATTTCAGAATCGGGCACGCTTGCCGAAATCGTTCCGCCGGCAGACGAAACAATTTCCGATCAGGTCCAGCCTGAATCGCCTGCCGCCGCAGAGGCGCACGCGGAGCACGCCGAGGCGAGTCACGAGGTTTCCCACTCCGACGCCGGCCACTCCGATGCCGTGTTGCCCTTTACTCCGCGCGCCATTCGTTCCGAGACTCCATCCGCCGCGCCGGCCCCAGTGCATAATGATTCCATCGTCGGACACCACGAAGCTCAGGCCGCCGGGCATCCAATTCTTGAATCCGGTCCTGCGCCGGAACTCCCTGAGCCCGAAACGGAAGAATCCGTCACGATGGAATTTGCAGAAGCGGAATTTGTGTCGGACATTGGCGACCCCGCCGCCGGTGAGCAGGTCTTCGCCGGCGAAGAGGAGGAAGAGGCCGAAGATTCCGTGGAAGGCGGCGAGGAACCACTGGTCGCTGACGGTCCAATGCCCGGCGAGGTCATTAGCGGAGCCGGCAGTGAAGGTCAGCCCGCAGCCACGGAAGCCGCTGCAGGCGGCGAACTTGCCGCCGCAACGCCAGGTCAAGGTGGCGACCGCACCTACACCCTGCGCGAGCCCCATCAGCGCCCGCGTTTTGCCCCGCGCCACCGTCGTGGCCGCCGGGGACAGGGTGGCGGTGTCGGACCGCGCCACTCCTTCAAGCCGCGCGAATCCTCCCGCCCGGGCGGCAACGCGCATCCCGTGCAAATTTCCGAGGTGCTGAAAGAAGGCCAGGAAATTCTGGTGCAGATCGCCAAGGAGCCGCTGGGAACCAAGGGCGCGCGCATCACTTCGCACGTGGCGCTGCCCGGCCGCTACCTGGTCTTCATGCCCACCATCGACCACATCGGCGTGTCGCGCAAGATCGCCTCTGAGGAGGAGCGACTGCGACTGCGCAACATCATTCTGGAAAATCGCGGCGCGCTGACCGGCGGATTCATTGTCCGCACCGCGGGCCAGGGCCGCAGCGAGGAGGAGTTCAAGGCCGACCTGAAGTTCCTTTCCACGCTATGGGCGGAAATTCGCGCCAAGTCGGAGCGCCTGAAGGCCCCGGCGCTTATTCATCGCGATCTGGATCTCGTTCAGCGCCTGCTGCGCGACCTGCTGACGCCCGACTTCAAGTGCGTCCGCGTGGATAGTGAGGTTGACTACGAGCGCGTGCTCGATTTCGTGAATCGCTGCCAGCCCGCGCTGGTGGGCAAGGTAAAGCTCTACACCAGCGACACGCCGCTCTACGAGGAGTTCGGCATTCAGGCCGAGCTGGACAAGGCCCTGAAGCCCAAAGTGTGGCTGAAGTCGGGCGGCTACATCGTCATCAATCAAACCGAGGCGCTGGTGGCCGTGGACGTCAACACCGGAAAGTACGTGGGCAAAACCAACCGTCTTGAAGACACCATCGTTAAAACCAACGTGGACGCGGTCAACGAAATTGTGCGCCAGGTGCGCCTGCGGGACCTGGGCGGCATCATCGTCATCGACTTCATCGATATGGATGAGCGCCGCAACCGCGCGCGCGTCGTGCAGGCGCTGGAAGATGCCCTGCGCGGCGACCGCGCCCCGACCAAGGTTATTTCCTTCCACGATTTCGGACTGGTGGCCGTCACCCGCAAACGCGTCAAGCAGTCGCTTGAGCGCACCCTCTGCGAACCGTGCGAGTATTGCACCGGCGCCGGCTGGGTGAAATCCGTCAACACCGTCTGCAATGAAATTCTGGCCGAAGCGCGCAAAATGGCGAAAGGGATCGACGGCAAAGTCCTCACTCTGCGCGTCAGCCCGGGCGTCGCGAAAGCGCTCAAATCCCGCGACGGCAGCCTGATCGCCGAGCTCGAATTGCTGACTAAGAAAGAGATCATGATCAAGACCGATCCGATGATCCATCAGGAACGGTTTGAGATTTTCTAGGATTTTCTCCTGAGTCGAAGCTCATTCAGTAGGCTAGTGTTCGGCTGGCACGGGATAGAGACGGCTCGCAGCGGGCAGCCCCGAAACTCAGGGGGGAAACCTGCAATTCCCGGCTGCTACAAAATTCAGTACTTCCTGCGCTTTCAATCACTTCTGGGCTTCGTTTTTGAAGAACTGCCTTTCCTGGCCCTTTGTTTTCAATTTGTTCTGGGCTTCGTTTTTCTTCGGGCTTTGTGTCGCATTCCTTAAAATCATAGCGAACCGCACCTACTCGGGGTGCGTGAGTTCGCGCACCAGTACGCCGCGAGCTGAGCATAAGGGCAATTTGGGTTCCATAGGTTGAAACATTAGCCACCGTCTGCTAACTACCTGACGCTGAGCGATTTAAGCGCAGGGCTATAAAGGCCGTGCTTCGCCCTCTACCGGGTCGGTGGGGGAATTCACCCAGACAAGTGGGTGATTTCACCCAGTGTCCCTCGGCGGGCGCGGTAATAATCCGCGACTTGGCTGGCCAGCGCGGCGTGAAACCCTGCAATTCAGAGGTCAAGGCGCATCGGACAAGAATTGCACTCGCAGGGCTTCGCTCTGCGCCATCCGGCCTGCGGCCCCCCTAGTTCTCCGATGGTTTCTCGACGTGGTCGATCACCAGAACCTGCACAGGGGCCTGGCGCTTCACCAGTTTGAGGCCAAGCTGATCTTTCAGAGCTTTTTGAAACGTAGGGCCGCCGGAATCCGTCTGGCTCTCTTCTGTGGATGGTGATAAGCCGGAAGGCGCAGGGGTCCATTCGATCTTAAAGTCATACTTGCCGCTTAGCCCAGTTTGATCTACCAGCTTGCGCCCCAACCACTCGGTGCTCGCGAGGCCGCTGGTGATTAGAGCCATCGAAACATCTCGCGCGCCAAAGCGGCGCTGATGGTTCGGCAGGTCAATCTCATCAATGAATCCGCATTTGAAGGGGAATGGCCTCGTTCCATTTTGCCCGGCGCCGCCGCCCGGGACCGGGGAATCGCAGGGTGGACCCTCGCCGTGCGGACGCAGTGCAGGACCGGTCTTTCCCGGTTGGATGAGCGTCAAGGCCAGCACCGTTTCCTCCAGTGTTTCGAAGTGCAATGCCAGTTTAAAGCGGTCAGCGAGCAGCGATTGCATCATCAGCCGCATCTGGTCGCGCGTGGGATTGCCCGAAGCGCGCGCTTGAATGACGAAATTATCTTCACGAACCCATCTGGGCAGATGCTCAAGCAGCGCCCGCTCCTCGTCGTCCGTTAGGGGGAGCTTGTACGCGAACTCGATGTAATTCACCAGGGAGTTTCGCGCTCTGAAATATCCGCCATTGGGGGTAAAAGGCGATTCGGGGTCCCACCGGAAGTTCATGGTGCGAAAAGAATCCTGCGACTCCCGGATGGAGGCCACATCAAAAGACATTTTGCCACCTGCGGCGGTTTGCCAGTCAGAGGCACGTGCCGGTTGGGACGCCGCGGTACTGGCCGTTTGAGCCCTCAGTGACGACTGGGGCGCAATAAGCGCCAAACCCAGCGCTAGAGCCACCATTTCAGCTAGATTTTTCGAAAGTCGCACCGCGAATTCCTTTCCGATTCCAAGGCCGTTTATTGAAGTCAATATTCCCGTACTCTACATTGAATGTAAACGGGGTTCCTTTCTTGCACTCAAATTGGCATCGAGGAAAGAAGCAATCGTAGCGCGGACCACCGAATTTGTGGTCCGCGTCCTTTCGGTACCCTCGCCCTGAAAAGCTCAAATTGGCATCGGGAAAGAAGCAATCGTAGCGCGGACCACCGAATTTGTGGCCCGCGTCTTTTCGGTACCCTCGCCCTGAAAAGCCGCAGACTGCAACCCCGGCAGTCTGCGCTACATGCTACATGCTGAAAAATACTTCCACAATCCATTGGCAAGCTTTGAGAGAATCAGCGGCTGACTTGCTGGCGATCCAAATTCGAGGTGTCTATGAACCGGACAATGTGGCGGCGCAGAGCGGCAGCTTTCTTGTATACACTCGTGATGGCGGTTCACCCGCTGGCGGCGCAGGTAGCGAGCGATCCGGCCGCGGCCATCGCCGGAATCGATGCGGATGTTGACCGTGCTATGCAGGCGCTGCACGTTCCCGGCGTGGCGGTGGGGGTGATCGTTGACGGCAAGGTAATTCTGGCAAAGGGCTACGGGGTTCGTGAGGCCGGCCAGCCGGCGCTCGTGGATGCGGACACGCTCTTCGACATCGGTTCCATGACCAAGTCCTTCACGGCAACCGCCGTGGCGGCTATGGTGGACGATGGGAAGCTGGAATGGGACAAGCCGGTCGTTGATTACCTGCCCTGGTTTCGGCTTTACGATCCCATCGCCACGCAATTGATCACCCCGCGCGACTTGTTGACGCACCGCTCCGGCCTGCCCCGGCACGACTTCATTCGCATCAGCACCTACCTGTCGCGCGAGGAACTCGTGCACAGAGTTCGCTACCTCGAACCGAGCGCCACGTTTCGCCAGAAGTTTCAATACAACAACCTGATGTATGTGACCGCGGGGTACCTGGCGGGGTTTGAAGCGGGGACGACGTGGGAAGATCTGGTGAAGCAGCGAATCTTTGTGCCCGTGGGAATGACCCACTCGAATACCTCGGCGGTGGAGCTTCAACAATCAGACGATTACGCGCATCCGCATGACCTAAAGGACGGCAAGGTCGTCACCATTCCCGTTTACGACTACCAGAAATTCGGAGTGGGCCCGAACGGCGCCGTCAATTCCTGCGTCGAAGACATGCTGAAGTATTTGGAGTTTCACCTATCCGACGGAAACGTAGACGGCAAGCAGGTGATTTCCGTCGCGCAGATGAAGCAGCTCCACAATCCCTCAACCGCCGCGACGGGCGGCGAGCAGTATGCCCTTGGATGGTTTGTGCTCTATCACCGCGGCCACAAAATTCTAGAGCACGGCGGAGCCATTGACGGGTTTACATCGGATATGGCGCTGCTGCCGGAGGAAAAAACCGGCGTCGTGGTTCTGAACAATCGCGCCACGGCTCTTCCCCAGGATATTACCAACGACCTGATGGACCGGCTGCTCGGCCTGAAGCCTCAAGACTATCTTGAGCAAACGCTTGCGGCCCAAGCGCGTGGGCAGGCGAATGAAGCGGCGGCAAAGCAAAAGTTCGACGCCGCGCGAATTCCCACCACGCATCCCTCCCTGGAACTCACGGCGTACACAGGTGCCTACTTTCATCCCGCCTACGGAGTTATTCACGTGGAGCGCGACGGCGACGGCCTGGTTGTGAGATTCGATGCGCTCGACCTGCACCTCCGCCACTATCATTACGATACGTTTGCGTATGAAACGAACCTGGCGCAATTCCACCTCGGCGAGGGCGGAAAGGTGAAGGAGATGCTGTTGCCATTGGAACCTGCCGTGAAGCCGCTGGTATTTGTGAAACAATGACTGCTGGTGTTGCCGGCGCCGTCTAGACTCGTAACGGCGGCCTTCTTGACAGGCCCGGCACCACGGTGTTACAGACAGGAGTTTGACATCGGACATTGAGCCATGAGGAAGCGATGGACACGCCGCGGCTTTCTACAAACCAGCCTGAAAGGCTCGGTGGGGGTGAGCGGCGCCCTGGCCGGAATCGCGCTGCCGCGACGAAACGCGGCCGCTCAATCAACCGCCGGGAACGACAGTCCCGCTGTTTTCGGCTTCACGCAGCCGCAACGCACCCTGCTCCGCGCCGCAATGGACGAAATCATTCCCGCTGCGGACGGCATGCCGGCGGCCTCGGAAGTCGGCTGCGGAGAGTATCTCGAAAGACTCGCCTCGCAATCCCCCGACATTTGCAAGAATCTCGCCAAGTGCCTGGCCACGCTGGAAGCTCTCAGCCACAAGCTATTTGGCCGGAGCTACGCAGATCTCACTTCGTCAAAGCGCGTTGAAGCCCTGACGTTAATGGAAAACGGAAGCGACGCGCTGCATTTCGGCGTCCTGCGCGATTTCGTTTACGAAGCCTATTACCAGCAGCCGCAGGTTTGGAAACTCATCGGTTACGAATTCCACGCCACCAACCAAAGCGGCCCGCACATGAAGCCATTTGACGATTCGGCGCTCGCCAAAGTTCGCAAAATGCCCAAGCTCTATCGCGAGGTCAGTTAATGGGCAACGAGCGGGCGGACGTTCTGGTGATCGGCTCGGGCGCGGCTGGCGCGGCGCTCAGCAAGCGGCTTACCGATCTGGGCGCGAAAGTCGTCTGCTTGGAGCAGGGCGACTGGATCAATCCCGCCGATTATCCTTCCACGCGACCCGACTGGGAAATTTCCATTCGCCGCGGGCCCTTTCACGTCTCGCCCAACATTCGCCGCCGTCCGGAGGATTATCCGGTTGTAGAATTGGGCAAGGACCCGCCCTACGTGCAAATGTTCAACGCCGTGGGTGGAAGCACGATCCACTACACCGCGCATTTCCCGAGATTCCATCCTTCGGATTTCCGCGTAAGGACGCTGGACGGCGTGGCGGACGATTGGCCCATCAGCTACAGCGAGCTTGAGCCTTACTACGACATGAACGACCGTGAAATGGGCGTGGCGGGCCTCGCGGGCGATCCTGCCAATCCGCCGCGTCCGGAGCGCCCCACTCCGCCGCTGCCCATCGGACCGCTGGGTGAGGAACTGGGGCGCGGCTTCGATAAGCTCGGCTGGCACTGGTGGGTGGCGGAGAACGGCATCATTTCGCGCCCCTACGACGGCCGCCCCGGATGCGACCTTCACGGCAAGTGCACTTACGGCTGTCCCATCGGCGCCAAGGCTTCCGCCGACGTCACCTATTGGCCCAAGGCATTGAAGAAGGGCGCGGTGCTCAAAACCTGGGCGCGCGTCCGCGAGATCAGCGTGGATGAGAAGGGTATGGCCCGGGGCGCGATTTACCATGACCGCCAGGGCGCTCTGCAAGAACAGCTCGCGAAGGTCGTGGCGATCTGCTGCAACGGAGTGGGCACTCCGCGCCTGCTGCTGAACTCAAAATCCAAACTGTTTCCCGCGGGCTTGGCGAATTCCTCCGGATTGGTGGGGAGGAATTTCATGATGCACGCCTGGCAACAGGTGGCCGGAGTTTCAAGCGAAGCGATTGACACGACCGTGGGTCCTCGTGGCGTGGCGGTGGCCAGCCAGCAGTTTTATGAGACCGATTTCAAGCGCGGGTTCGTGCGCGGCTATTCCTTTCAAGCTTCGCCGACCTTTGGGCCACTGTCTTATGCGTGGGCAGGATATGCAGCCCCTGCCTTGCCCTGGGGCGCGGACCACCATCGGACTTTCCGCCAGCGATTTCCACGGCTGCTCTCCATCTGGGTTCAGGGTGAGGACCTGCCCATGGAATCAAATCGCGTCGAGCTGGACCCGGAAGTGAAGGACTCAAGCGGCATTCCCGCCCCGCGGGTGACCTACGCCCACAGCGAAAATACTCGCCGCCTGATGGAGCATGGCGCCGCGCGTGCGCGCGAGGTGCTGCAAGCGGCAGGGTGTACGGAAATTCTCGACGGCGGCCTGCACCAGCCGGCCTGGCATCTGATGGGCACGGCTCGCATGGGTAACGACTCCCGAAAATCCGTGGTGAACGCCTGGCACCAGGCGCATGATGTGAAGAACCTGTTTATTGTTGACGGCAGCTCCTTCACCACCGCGGCCGCAGTCAATCCCACTTCTACGATCGGCGCTCTGGCGCTGCGCTGCGCGGACGGCATGTGGGAGCGCCGCCGGGATTGGACATAAGCTGCGTCAACGAAGCCTGCCTGCGTTAAAGTGTCGCGAGCGGAATGTTGATTCGTGGGCCGGAGATTAAGCCAAATGCATCCTATGTGGGGAGGAGTCTCGAATGAAACTGCGAAAACTTGGAAATTCCGGGTTGGAAGTATCGCCCCTGGTTTTTGGGGGCAATGTATTTGGATGGACCGTGGATGAGCCCACATCATTCCGGCTGCTTGATGCTTTTGTCGGGGCGGGTTGCAATTTCATTGACACGGCTGACGTGTACTCCAAGTGGGCGCCGGGAAATAAGGGCGGCGAGTCGGAAACCATCTTGGGAAATTGGTTCAAGAGGAGCGGCAAACGCAAGCAAGTGGTGCTGGCCACCAAGGTGGGAATGGAAATGAGTCCCACGCAGAAGGGGCTTTCCAAGGCCTACATTCTGAGAGAAGTTGAGGATTCCCTTAAGCGCCTTCAAACCGATTACATCGATCTCTATCAGTCACACACGGACGACGCTGAAACGCCGCTGGCTGAAACACTGGAAGCCTACTCACAGTTGGTAAACCAGGGCAAAGTGCGGGCCATCGGGGCGTCCAACTACAAGGCCGACCGGCTGAAGGAAGCCCTTCAGACCAGTCAACAACATGGCTTTCCCCAATACCAGAGCCTTCAGCCCAATTACAACCTCTACGACCGAGCGGATTATGAATCAGGGCCGGAGGCGGTGTGCGTCGAAAATGGCCTGGGCGTGATTCCCTACTTTTCGCTTGCCAGCGGCTTCCTGACGGGCAAGTACCGGTCGGAAGCGGATCTGGCGACAAGCAAGCGCGGCCAGTTCGTGAAGAAGTATCTCAACGACCGGGGACTCAAAATTCTGGGTGTACTTGATGAGCTCGCAAAGGAACTGCACTCCACTCCTGCCAGGATTTCTCTGGCCTGGCTGATGGCAAGGCCATCCATCACCGCGCCGATTGCCAGTGCGACGAGCCTGGAACAATTAACTGACTTGCTCTGCGCCGTCGAGCTGAAACTGGATGCGGCTGCGGTCGCACGGCTGAATCAGGCCAGCGCTTACGCAAGCGCTGCGGCATAAGTTTCCACTTTCCGCCTTCCGCGCGCCTGCGCCATAATGCTTCGGACTTAGAATCGGCATTGCGAATCAGGGAGGATTGGTATGAAACATGCCCCGGAATTCCTTCGGCTGGTTGGTGACGCCAAGGCGCGCATCCGCGAGACCAACGTGCAGGAGGTCAAGAAGCGATTGGATGCCAGAGAACAGTTTACGCTTGTCGACGTGCGTGAGGACGGGGAGTGGGCCAAAGGCCGTCTGCCCACGGCGATTCACCTCGGCAGGGGCATTATTGAGCGAGACATCGAGAATGCCGTGCCGGAAAAAGCCACGCCAATCGTGCTGTACTGCGGCGGTGGGTTCCGCTCCGCACTGGCTGCCGACAATCTTCAGAAGATGGGTTATACCAACGTCGTCTCCATGGACGGCGGATGGCGCGGATGGACGGAAGCCGGTTTCCCCACCGTTAAGGATTGATGTTGCCCGGCTGCGAAAGCAGAATCTCAAGTTGCGGTCGGATGGGGATCGCTATTGAATTACCTCGAACTAACACCATTGCTCTGGCTGGGATCTCTGGTTGCCGGCCTGCTGGGAGCGATGACCGGCTTGGGTGGCGGCATCGTCATCACACCACTTCTGGCTCTGGCATTCAAAGTTGACATTCATTACGCCATGGGCGCCAGCCTGGTTTCAGTTATCGCCACTTCCTCCGGAGCGGCCGCTGCGTATGTGAAAGAAGGATTCACCAACATGCGCATCGGCATGTTCCTGGAAATCGCCACAACGGTGGGCGCCGTGGCGGGAGCAACCCTCGCCACTCACCTGCCCGCTTCCCAGATTGCCATCATTTTCGGAGTTGTGCTGCTCTACTCGGCGTATGCATCCACCCGGAAAATCTCCGCGCACGCCAAGGCGCCGGCGGACCGCATCGCCACACGTCTGCGCCTTGACTCGCAGTATCCTACGACCGCTGGTCCCCAGAGCTACCACGTGCGCGGTGTTCCCCTGGGTTTCGGCTTGATGTTTGGGGCAGGAACGCTCTCCGGCCTGCTGGGCATTGGGAGCGGTGCGATGAAGGTAATCGCCATGGACCAGGCGATGCACGTCCCCTTCAAGGTTTCAACCACCACCAGCAATTTCATGATCGGGGTCACAGCCGCCGCGAGCGCGGGCGTATACCTTCAGCGCGGATACATCGATCCAGGACTTGCCATGCCGGTCATGCTGGGCGTTTTGCAGGGCTCATTGATCGGCGCGCGAGTGCTGCCCAAAACCCGCACGGCAAAATTGCGCCTGCTCTTCGGCGCCGTCGTGGCCGTATTGGCGGTAGAAATGATCTATCACGGGATTACGGGAAGAATCTGAAATGGATGATTCCGCAAATCGCTGGTCTGAGCAGCGCATCGAAACCATCGTGGCGAACCTGCTGCGTGCCGGAGTTGTGCTGGCCGCGAGCGTCGTTGCCTTCGGAGGCATCCTGTTTCTTATCCGGCACGGCCGCGAGATTCCGCATTACGGCACCTTTACCGGCGAACCTGAGCAGTTTCGTTCAATCCGGGGGATCTTCGGCGGGGCTGCTTCTCTTCAAGGACGAAACATTATTCAGCTCGGTCTGCTGGTTCTGATCGCCACCCCTGTGGCACGCGTGGCCTTCTCGGTTGTCGCCTTCGCCCTGGGGCGTGACCGCATGTACGTTTGCTTCACGCTGGTGGTCCTTGCGGTTTTGATCTTCAGCCTGGCGGGCGGACGCGTTTAACCCGGCTTGCCTAATCCTCGAAATCTGCGTAATCTGCGGGCCATGCAGTCCGAACCGCTCCGCCAACTTCACAGCGAAATCGAAGCTCTGCTTGCACAACTCCGGCATCCGGTGCTGGTGGAGAATCAGGCGGAGGTGATGGACCTCAAAGCGGCCAGTTGGCGGCTGAAAGTGGAATTCGGGAAATTGATTTTCTCCGCATGGATTCCCGGAAAATCCATTTCCAGGCGGGTGGAAGAAATTGCTTATCGCGATCGTGACCGCTTTGGTGTATTTGTGCGCCGGCCTGGAGGGCGCGAAATTGCAACCTTGGAATTCCGCGAGTTGACCGCACCGGTGAGCACCACGCGCGCAGCCGGCCGCACGGGGTTCCGGGAACGATTGCTGGCACTGCTGAAGCATGATTATCGCGGATGGAAATTTGAGCGGGTCAGCAATCGCTCAGATCGGGAGCACTCATTTTCAGCCTGGTACACTCGCGGCGCGGCGAGGCAAGGCCGCGCCGCCTGGGCTTTCCTCGGGCTGAGCGAAGAAGAAGGAGCAGGGGCGGCCGACGGCGTGCTCGCGTTCGGCCTGATCTGGTTGGATTGGCTGCGAAGCCGGGCCGGCGATACAACGGTCAGTCATCTAAAGCTTTTCCTCCCGCCGGCGGCCGTCCGCATCATTGCCCATCGCGCCGCATTTCTGAATCCGCGCGCCGTGGGTCTGGAGATTTATGAATTGAGCGCGGGAATTCAGGCTGCAACTGAGGTCGACCTGAGAGATTACGGAAACGTTGAAACCCGTCTCGTCCCCCGCCGCCAGACCGAGTTGTTGAGGGAGAGCCATGCGCGCTTCGTCCGCGACTTGCTCGGCGAATTGAGCGATGGTGTCAAGGTTTATCCTGAGCCTGCCGGAACCAGCTCCTCATTGCGCATCGCGGGCTTGGAAGTAGCGCGCATTGAAGGCGAATTGGCACCGCGGGTCTATTTTGGCCTTGAGGGAAATGTTCGCCGCCTCAATGAATCTTCCCACGATACTTTTCGAGAATTTCTTCGCGAGGTGCGAAGGATTCGTCGCGCGGGAAGTCCCGAGCCGCAACACGAATTCTACCGGCTTCAGTCCGAACGCTGGCTGGAGAGCCTGCTCTTTCGCGACATTACCCGCATCGATCCGGCGCTGTCCCCCGAGTACGTGTATCCGCAGGTCCCGGCTTTTTCTGGAACGGATCGCGGGGTCATCGACTTGCTCACCATGACTCGCCGTGGCCGGCTGGCGGTGGTCGAGTTAAAGGTTCAGGAGGAAATCAACCTGCCACTCCAGGGTCTTGATTACTGGCTGAGGGTAAACTGGCTTCAACAGCGGAATCAATTCAAGGAATACGGTTACTTTGGGAATTGTGAACTTTCCGCGGAACCTCCCCTGCTCTACCTGGTTTGCCCTGCCTTTCGTTTCCACTCCACGACAGAAAAAATCCTGGCATACCTGGATCGCAGGATTGAAGCAATTCTTTTTGGCCTGAGCGATTCCTGGCGCAAAGAGATCAAGGTGCTCTTTCGCCACGCGACCACACGTGCCACGATCTGATAACTCGTCGAAAGGCTAAACAGAAAGCATCCCCGAGACGAAAAGGACTGCCAATTCAGCGGTTTGATAGTACTTTTGTACCGGATTTTCGGCATTTTATCGAAATTTCCACTTTGCCTAATCCGTAGAATCTGGTATAGGATTTAGCTGTTCTCGCCTTTTCTGGTCATTGTGGGATCTATCTATGCGGCTAAGGTTTTGGGGAGTGCGCGGCTCCACGCCCACTCCGCAACCTGAGAATCTTCGATACGGGGGAAACACCCCATGCCTGGAATTTCGTTCTGACGCCGGCTCCCTGCTCATCGCCGATTGCGGTAGCGGCCTGAGGATGCTCGGGAAGTCGCTGATGAAGGAATTCGCCGGCAAGCCCATCCACGCCAACATTCTCATCACCCATTTTCACTGGGACCATATTCAGGGCTTGCCCTTTTTTGTTCCTCTATATAACGAAAGTAATCAATTCCACTTTTACTCATACCGGCCTCGTGAAGCCACCCTCGAGGAAACTCTGGGCGGGCAGATGACCCACCCCTACTTTCCCGTCGATATGTCAGCCATGCATGCCAAGCGGAAGTACACGGAAGTGTCGGCCAAACCTTTTAAGCTTGACGACTTTCGCATTCGACCTGCGCGTCTGAATCATCCCCAGGGTTGCCTCTGTTATCGCATCGAGAACAACGGCAAATCGATCGTGTTGGCCACGGACAACGAGCCGGGTGACAAGAGGGGCGATCGGACATTGCGTGAGATTGCGAAAGGAGCGGACGTCCTGATTTACGATTCCCAGTACCAACGACCACAGCTCGAGCAGGAGAAGAAAGGCTGGGGTCACGGAAGCTGGGACGAAGGCGTAAAAGTCTGCCAGGAATGCGGCGTCAAACAGTTGATCCTCTTTCATCATGACCCCGACAGCGACGATCGCGCGATCGATACGCTTCAAGAGCAAGCCCGCGAGCGCTTCCCCAACACTCGCGCGGCATTTGAAGTTATGGAAATTGCCCTCTAGGCGGCACGAAACATGGCGATCGTCTTCAAAAATTTCGATCCGAATCCAGCAGCAATGTGACCGGTCCATCGTTGACCAGTTCCACTTCCATCATGGCGCGGAAGCGCCCGGTCTCTGTGCGGATTCCCAGCTTGCGCATTGAGGCCACGAAACTCTCATAGAGAATCTCAGCGCGTTCGGGCTGCGCAGCCTGGTCGTAGCTCGGTCGCCTGCCTTTTCGGCAATCGCCATAGAGCGTGAATTGCGAGACGCACAATACCTGCCCGCGGGTTTCAAGCAGCGATTGATTCATTTTTCCCTGGGCGTCGTCGAAAATCCTCAGGTTTGCGATTTTCTCAGCGAGGGCCGCTCCCGCGCCTTCCGTATCATCTTTTCCAATTCCCAGCAGTATGAGCATGCCGGCGTCGATTTTGCCCACCACCTGTCCGTCAACCCGCACTTCGGCGCGCCTCACGCGCTGCACGACCGCTCGCATTTCCGCTCTCCATTCATCCGATTCCATCCTTGCCCCGTCAAGTCTATCGTGAATCCGCTATAATGGCTTTTGAGGGATGCGGCGGCGCGAGGCGTGGCCCCGCCCGCGGAAGGGGTCGGTCCGTTATGAAAATTACGGCATTAATCGTGGATGATGAGCAGCCGGCGCGCGATGAACTTGCATTCCTGCTGAAGGGCTTTACCGACATCGAAGTCGTGGGACAGGGAAAGAACGGCGTGGAAGCGGTTGGCATGATTCGCGAACTGAACCCGCAACTGGTCTTTCTGGATGTACAGATGCCCGGTCTGGACGGCTTCGGCGTCATCAAGCGGCTGCTCGAGAAAAAAGCGCGACTGCCGTTTTTCATTTTTGGCACGGCCTACGATCAATACGCGGTACAGGCCTTCGATGTGAACGCCATCGATTACCTTTTGAAGCCCATCGCCAAAGCGCGCTTGGAAAAAGCCCTTCAGCGCGTCCGCCGCTTGCTGGAAAGCTCCGACGCCACCAACCAGAAGCTTGACCGCCTGGTGCAGATGGTGGAGCAGCGCCCCTCCGCCGCACAGAGGGGCAAGTTGGTCATCAAGAGCGCCAACCGCCATTTTCTTGTCGATAAGGACGAAGTCATCTTCGCGAGCATTGAGGACGGCGTCATCAGCATCGTGACGCGAGAAATGGAGGGCCAGTCAAACTTCCGCACGGTGGAAGAACTGCAGTCCAACCTGGATCCCGAAGTCTTCTGGCGCGTGCATCGTTCCTACCTTGTGAACGTGAACCACATCAAGGAAGTTGTGCCGTGGTTCAAGAGCTCCTACCAGCTCAAAATGGAAGACCGCAAGCAGACGGAAATTCCCGTCAGCCGCGCTCAAACCCGCAAATTGCGCGAGTTGCTGAATCTGTAGCTCGGCACTTACTTCTTGTTCCTCAAGAATTCATTCGCGATCGCGCGCGCCAACCCCGCCATGGTCGCTTCCTGCGCCTCAACCGTAACGCTCAGGCCAAGTTTCCGAAGGGTGGCAGTAGTAATGGGGCCGATCGAAGCGGTGAGGACGCCGCGCAATGTTTCCACCACCCGGTCTTCTCCCACTAATTTGGCGAAGTTTGTGGCCGTGGATGAGCTGGTGAACGTGATGGCGTCCGGTGCCGGCTCAAGCATGCGAGCCACCTGCTGTCGGGAAAGGTCGGGCAGTATGGTCTGGTAGGCTTCCACCACTTCCACCCGCGCGCCGCGCTCCTTCAGGGCTCGCGGCACCAAATCTCGCGCCACGCGCGCACGGGGAATCAGAATGGCTTTCCCGCGCAGGTCATGGCCGCCCAGCGCGGCCAGCAATCCCTCCGCCACGTATTCCTTCGGCAGAAGATCCACTTTCACACCCGCACGCACGAACTCAGCCGCTGTGGCGGGGCCAATGGCTCCAATCGTCAAACCCTTGAGCGCGCGTGAGTCGCGTCCACATGCCATCAACCGGGCCAGGAAGTTGCTGACTCCGTTTGCCGACGTCACCAGCAGGTACTGAAATTCCGCCAGGCGCCGAATCGCAGAATCAAGCGGCTCCCAGGAATCAGGCGCGCGAATGGCGATGGTCGGAATCTCGATGACCTCGGCGCCCAATGCTTCCAATTCCTGCCGAAGAACGCTGGCCTGCTCACGCGTGCGGGTGATGGCAATGCGCTTGCCGAACAAGGGAAGGCTTTCGAACCACTTCAGATTCTTCCGCAGACCAACAACATCGCCAATCACCGTGATGGCCGGAGTGCTGATGCTGCAAGCCTTTGCGGCGATATTGGCGAGTGTTCCCTCAATCACTTTCTGGCTGGGCAAGCTGCCCCATTGAATCACTGCAGCGGGAGTCGCCGGCGCGCGTCCGTGATCGACTAACGCTTGAGTGAGACGCGGCAAATTCCTGACCGCCATGAACAGCACCAACGTCCCCGGGCAATTAGCAAGCTGTGCCCAATCGATTCGCGACGATTCCTTTTCGGGGTCCTCATGCCCGGCGATGAAGGTTACGGTGGAAGTGATGTCACGATGCGTGATGGGAATTCCGGCGTAGGCCGGTACGGCGTGCCCCGCAGACACGCCGGGAACGATTTCGAACTCAATCCCTGCATCCGCAAGCGCCATGGCCTCTTCTCCGCCCCGGCCGAACACAAATGGGTCACCGCCTTTCAACCGGCAAACGATCTTGCCCGCGCGGGCGCGCTCAACCAGAAGTTGATTGATTGCGCTCTGCCGCATTCGCTCCGCTGAGCCTCGCCGGCCCACGCTGATTCGTTCAGCATCTGGCCTCGTCAGGCGCAGCAGAGCCGGATTCACCAAGAAGTCGTGGACCACGCAGTCGGCGCGCTCCAGAACCAGCTTTCCTTTAACCGTTAGAAGGCCTGGGTCGCCGGGGCCTGCACCGACAAGATAGACTTTGCCCTGAGTCATGATCGATTATCCCAGCGAGTCGAGGATCTCTCTTGCACCCTGCCGCAGCAAATCATCGGCCACCGCGCCGCCCTCAGCTTCCGGATCAGTCGCAGGCCCCTTTGCCTGAGCACAAATGATCTTCGCCCCGTCGAGATTCGCCACCAGGCCGCGCAGGTGCAGATCATCATTCTGAACTACCGCGTACGCGGCAATGGGAACCTGGCATCCGCCCCCCAGGCGGCGCAGCACGGCGCGCTCAGCGCGTACGGCCTGATGCGTGGCCGCATGATCAAGCGGGGCGACGGCCTCACGCGCACGCGCATCGTCAGTGCGGGTTTCTATTCCCAGCGCACCCTGGCCCACGGCGGGGCACATCTGGTCCGGCGTGAAATATGAGGTGATACGTTCGGACAGGCCCAGGCGGCGAACGCCCGCCGCAGCCAGCACCAGCGCGTCGCAGTCTCCCCGGTCGAGTTTGCGAAGGCGCGTATCGAGATTGCCCCGTATCGCGACGCAGACTAAGTCCGGCCCCAGGGCTCGCAACTGCGATTGCCGGCGGAGACTGCTGGTGGCCACGCGCGCGCCTGGTTGGAGATCGGCGAGATGTTTTCCATTCGCGGCGATGAGAACGTCGCGCGCGTCTTCTCGTTTCGGGACGGCAGCAAGAGTCAGGCCCGCGGGTTGATCGACCGGCAGGTCCTTCAAGCTGTGAACCGCCACATCGATCTCGCGTGCCAGCAGGGCCTCTTCCATTTCCTTGATGAACAGCCCTTTGCTTCCCGTCTCCGCAACAGCTTGCGCCATCGACGCCGGCACTGGCGCTTCCGGCGGTACGTTTTGCAGCTTGTCGCCGGTGGTCTTAATGATTCGAACCTCGATTTCATGCCCTGCAACAGCGAGTTGGTCACGCACCCAGTGGGCCTGCCACAGAGCGAGTTTTGAACCGCGTGAGCCAATGATCAGTCGCATGGCTTAAGAGAAAAATCTAAGAGGTAAGGTGTAACAAGGGGTCTTCACCACTGCCCGCTGTGGCCCGATCTTCTTACCTCTTAACTCTTACCGTTTACATCTTGTCTTGGTTGCCTTTAGTCACCCAAGCCGAATATCTTACTGATCAATTTCACCAGTGTGGCGCTTTCCGGCTCGCCCGCGCCGCTCTTAAGCTCCGTAATGGGTCCGTGGAGAATTTTGTTCATCATGCCGCGTGTCAGCGCGTCGATGGCCTCGCGCTGCTCCGGTGTCATTCCTGCCAGGCGGCCCTGGTAGCGCTCCAGTTCCGACGCGCGGATCTGGTTCAGCCGCTCCTCCAGCGCCACGATGGTGGGAACAACCTCGCGCGAAGCCAGCCGTTTGAGCGTCCGCTGAACTTCCGTCTGAATGATTTCCTCAGCCCATACGGCCTCGCGTTCGCGTTGCTTCCGGTTCGCGTCGACAACATGGCCGAGGTCGTCGATGTCGTAGACAAAAACATTGTCCAGGGCGTTGATCGCAGGGTCTACGTCGCGCGGCACGGCGATGTCCACGAAGAAGATGGGGCGATTCTTCCGCGCACTGAGCAGGCTCTCCACATGGGGCCGGGTGATAATGGCCTGCGGCGATCCTGTCGAGCTGATGACGATGTCCGCCTGGGCCATGTGCTCGAAGAGATTCTCGAAGGGCACCGCAATGCCGTGGAACACGTCTGCCAATTCCTGCGCCCGGCTGTAGGTGCGATTGGCAACAAGAATGCTCGTTGCGCCGCTGCGGAGCAGGTGTTTGGCGGCGAGCTCGCTCATCTTGCCCGCGCCGACAATGAAGATGGTCTTGCCCTGCAGGCCGCCGAAAATCTTCTTTGCCAGCTCCACCGCGGCGTAGGAAACGGAAACCGCCGCCGAGCCGAGCGCCGTTTCGCGCCGCACCCGCTTGGCCACCGCCAGCGCCTGGTTCACCACATCATTCAAGATCCCAGTCATCGCGCCTGCTGTACGCGCCGTGGTGTACGCCTGCCGCAATTGTCCCAGAATCTGCGGCTCGCCCACGATCATGGAATCCAGGCTCGATGCCACCCGGAACAGGTGCTTCACCACTTCCTCCTGCCGCAGGCGATAGAAGAATTGCGTGAAGCCGCTCAGGTCACAATGGTGATGGTCCGCCAGAAAGCACCGAATCACCGGCTCGGCGTCGATTTCATCTTCGGCAGAAGCGGTTACCTCAACACGGTTGCAGGTGGAGAGAATCATTCCCTCGCGAATTCCCTCGCGGCGCACGAGATCGGCCACGGCTTCGGCCAGCCGCTCTTCCGGGATGTTCATCTTTTCCCGGACGTCCACGGGCGCCGTGCGATGATTGATGCCCAAGAGGATAAGATTCATTCTAGAAGTTGCAATGCCGAGCGCGAACTTGCGGTTCAGCAGCGCGCCGGCCTGCTGAATTCGCGATTCCGTGCCTCATGGCATTTCCTTTGGAATATATCCATGCTCGCCGCTGAGCATGCTGGCCCCGACGAAGGTCACAAGAATGGCCGCGAAGCCCAGAATGGCGAAGTATGCAGCACGCCGGCCGCGCCATCCACCGCTGACGCGATTGGAAAAAAGCACCATGTAGATGATCCAGGTAATCATGGAAGCCAGAATTTTGGGGTCAAACTCCCAGGGCCCCTTCCAGGTCCTGCTCGCCCAAACAAACCCCGTCAGGATGCCGATGCTCAGAAACGGCAGGCCCAGCAATAGCGAACGGTAGTAGAGTTCCTCGCAAACCTTGAGTGAGGGCAGCCGGTAGTAAAATCCGCGCGGTTGTTTCGACTTCAACTCGCGCTCCTGAATCAGATACATTACGGCGGCAACAAAGGTCAGGAAGAGCGCCGTGTAGCCGAGAAAAATCGAACCGATGTGAACCAGCAGCCAGCCGCCGCGGAATGCGGATGAATTAAATGAAGCTTCGGGATGCAGCGCGGAAATCAGCGTGAGCAAGAACACCAGCGGCAGCATGAAAAGGCCCAGCGACACAATGCGGTAGCGAAGGTAGACAAGGAAGAAAGCCAAAGTTACCAGGAATGCGTAAAACGACAGTGCGCTGCGAACGTCGGACACCGGCAGGCGGCCGAAGCGCGCAGCTTCGAACGCCAGCGCCGCAGCGTGCGCCGCAAGGCCCGCTCCCAGCGCCCCCAGCGACGCGGGCGAAAGCGACGGACGCCGCCTGACCACGGACGGGACGATGAGTACAATTCCCAGCGCGTAAAATGAAAGCGCCATCCACACGAAGGCGTCGTGCATAAGTGCTCCAGGACAAAATCTGTGGGCCTGGAAATTATAGCACCTTGAGTGGCAGGGGCTGGGGGGCGTGTACTCTACCGGCTTTGAATCGTAGCGGCGGGTTTACCCCGCCATCGTGGTCCGTCACCTGACGGATAAAGTCGCCGCTATGTTAAAGGCTTTGGGCGACCGGGGCGCCGGCTTTCAGATTATCCAGCAATTCCGCGGTGTCAAAATCTCGAACCGTCCTTACCCGAACGGAAAACAAACTTCGGGGATCCTGCGCGTAGGTGGTAGTAAAGTCTGCTTCGCCAAACAACGCTTCAAAAAGCATGCGCAGCTCCGGCTCGGCGGCGCTGCGGGTTTCCTCTCGATTGGGAGCGAGCAGGCGATCGTTGATAGTCACCTCAATCTCGTGCCCATTGAATTGAATCTTTCCATCCAGGCTCGGCTCTGCCTCAAGCCGCCGGCAGGCTTCCAGTGCCGTCTGCATCGCCTGCACCAAGCGGTCCTGATTGCTTCCCTCGAGCGCGGTCTTGCGATTGTAGCGCACGCCCAGCCGGCCGCCCGCATTGTCCAGACTGTAGTTGCCCTCGTGCCCGATCAGCACCATTCCGGGCCCCGAGCGGACGTGCCGATAGTCCGCGACGTCAAGCAACAGGTCGTTGCCCGACTGGCTCTGAATCCATTCGTGAAAGACCGGAATCAGCGACTCAAGGTCGACCGTTTCGGGGTCCTTCAGAAATAATTTCACGTTGACGTGTTGAAGTTCCATATTCTGCACCTTTTCCCCTATACCTTTCCCTGGTTTTCCGCTAAACCATGGCCACCGTTCCCATGCGGTTGTAGCAGGCGTGGGAGGCGTCGATAAAAAGTTGTGCTTCATCGATCAGGAATCGCGCCGAATCTGCGTCGTCTGGCTGGTTCGCTCGCTCGTGTGCGGCGAAGAGATACTGGGCGAATTTTCCGCCCGCAAATGCGTCAAAGAATTTCTGCGTATCGTAGAAGCGCGCCGTGAATTCACGCACAATCACGTTGGGGTCATCGGAAACATCCGGCAATTCCAGCTTCACCAGAGCCCGGGCTGCCTGAATCATGGCCCCGTAAGCCGTTCGCGCTGCCGGCTGGACGCTCCCTTTATCCAATTGCACCTGGGCCTCAAAGACTTTCCGCTCCGCCGCGGCGAGATCGAATTCGATGGCCGCGACCACTTGGCCCGCGCACTCGCCCACACCGAGGTCACCCAAACTGTATTCCCGCGGGTCGCCCCAGTCGCTGAAGAACGAATTTCGCCCATTATCGGAGGGCAGGCGGGTCAGGTCGTCGAGCAATTTCTTGATTTCCACTTTGCCGATGCGCTTGTTGAAGTCCTTGAAACTTTCCCCGCTTTTGCGTTGGGCGACGTAACGCTCGGTCAGCCGAGTGACGACTTGCGGAATGTTCTTTGACGGCACGGCCACGATGGGCAGGCCGTACGAGCCCGCGTTGCTCTCCCACTCGCCACCCAAAACCACCTGGAAGTGCGGCACAGCGTATCCGGCCATCTTCCGGCTAACGCCGTAAAACCCCAGGTCGGCCAGGTGGTGCTGGCCGCAACTGTTAAAGCAGCCGCTGATCTTGATGTGCAGGTTCTGCACGGCGCGGTCCATGGCGAAACTATCCTGCGCCAGCCGGTTGCGCAGTTCAGCCGCCAGGCCGCGCGACGACGATATTCCCAGTTTGCAGGTGTCCGTTCCCGGGCAGGCGACGACGTCCACAATCGTTCCCGCACCCGGGTCGCCCAGGCCCACGGCATTCAGCTCTTCATAAAGCTCAACCAAGTCGCGATTACTCACCCAGCGAATCAGGAAATTCTGCTCGAGGGTGGTGCGAACCGTCTCTCGAGTGTAGCGGCGTACGATATCGGCGAGCGAGCGAAGCTGGTCCGCAGTGATGTCACCAAGGGGAAGCGTGACGGTGACGGTGGAATAGCCTTCCTGCCGCTGCGGCCGCACATTGGTTTCGCTCCAGCGCTTAAAATCCTGCGACGTCGACTCGGGAATCCCGCCCGGCGCGTGCAGCGCTTCTTCCCGCAGTTTTTCCGCCCGCTCGATGAATTCCGTCCAGCGCGGGTCGAAGGGCAGCGTGCGGCGCTCCTCCCAAACCAGCTCCCGGAATTTTTCGATGCCTAAATCCTGAACCAGGAATTTCATGCGCGCGCGGCTGCGGTTTTTCTTCTCACCCAGGCGAGCGAACACGCGGGCAATCGATTGCACCAGCGGCAGCACCTCCTGCGGGGGGATAAAGGGATGAAACAGTTTTGCCTGGTACGGCACCGCGCCGAGGCCGCCGCCCACATACATCGCGAACCCGCGCGCCTCTTTTCCACCCTCCCTGCGCGTCACGCCCACCAGGCCGACGTCGTGCATGCTGGCCAACCCGCAGGCGTGCTGTGCGCAACCGCTGAACGAGGGCTTGAACTTGCGGCCAAAACTTTGGCAGTCCGGGTGGCCCAGCAGGAATCGCGAGAGCGCCAGGGCGTACGGCGTAACGTCAAAAACCTCGTCCCGGCAAACGCCCGCGAACGGGCAAGCGGTGACGTTCCGCACCGAATTGCCGCAGGCCTCGCGCGTGGTGATTCGGGCGGAGCCCAGGCGCCGCATGATGGTCGGTGTATCGTCAATATGCACGTAGTGGAGTTGGACGTCCTGGCGGGTGGTGATGTGGGCGATGCCGTCGGAGTATTC